>CBDVBX010000044.1:0-18590 GCA_965372335.1 uncultured bacterium
GCTAGACTGCGTGAGCTCGCACACGGCGAGGGCCGCGTTGCGATTCGCCTGAATGTACCCTCCCACGACGCCGGACACGACTCCGACCCGATTCGGAAACCGGCAGAGAGACCCCAGCGCGCAGGACGGCCGGCAAATCGACGTAACGCAATATATCACAAACTGTTATAGATGGTTCATCGTTGCCAACTACCTCGTTCCGGATCCCGTCAGGCGGCAATAATTGCCGGGATTTTGGCCCTGATGTAAGCCGTTGTTTACACCTCCCGCTGGCACGGCAGGTGCATATCTCGACCACAGTTATGCGCCGGCAGTGTCCGAAGCTCCGGGGAGGATATCGATGATGGAAGAATTCAAGCTAAAAGAACTCAAGAAAGATCGCCCTGTGGCCGTGATCGAGGCGACGGGGCGGCTCAACAGCAGGGCTGCCCGCGACCTGTTTTTGTGCTGCGAGGGGCTTTACCACGACGGCTACAAAAAGATTGTCGTCAAGTTGTCCGACGTGACGTTTATTGCCTCCAGTGGAGCCGGCACGTTGGTCAAATTAACGTATGACTTTCTCGAGCGCGGCGGATTTTTTCAAGTCGCCGCTGTGTCCGATCCCGTTATGCGCGTCATTGATTTATTGAACAGCCGACAGTTTCTCAACATCGCCTCAGACGTGGACGACGCAATGTTAAAACTGGAGGCGCTGGCAACCCCTGAATGATCTCGCCCGTCTCCGTCACCGCGACCGCTCCAGCATGAGAACAGCAATCCGTATACCTGCCGCGCTCACGGTATTCGTGATCGCGGCCGCAGTAGTTATGACCGCCCCGGCCGCCGTATTGGCGTTTCCGCCAACCGCCGACGCCGGTGGGCCTTATACGATCGCCGAGGGTGAGGCGCTTACACTGGACGGCTCCGGCTCATTCGATCCCGATCTCGACCCCATCACATACGAATGGAACATCAACCTCCAGGGCACGTGGGCAGACGTCACCGGTGTTTCACCCACGCTGACGTGGGCGCAATTGCAGTCGTACAGTGTCGACGATGACGGCAGCTATCAGATTGTCTTGCGCGTAACAGCCGGCGGAGAGATTGATACACACACCTCCACTCTAACGGTCGGCAATACCGCGCCGACGCTGTCGGTCACCGGCCCGTCCGCAATCGGCGAAGGCGCGACCTTCACGCTGAGTCTATCTTCCAACGACCCCGGCGCCGACGCGATTACTTCGTGGAAAGTGAACTGGGGTGACGGCGCGATCGAGACGATCCCCGGAAATCCCTCCCAGGTTTCTCACCTCTATGTCCGGGCCGGCTACACGTACGACGTACTGGTGTCGGCCACCGATGAAGACGGCGTCTGGCATCAAAGCGAACTGCTCGTCGGAAGCCAGGATCTCGACAGTGTATTTCGATTTGCGCCGAATACCGGTGCATTCGTGCAGGAATTCGGGATGGGGTCCGGTCTGGATCACACGCGGGGTTTGGACATTGGCCCCGACGGCCGTCTATATGTGGCGGGGCATTTTTCCAGCAACGTTCTTCGCTTCGAAAGCAATACGGGCGCGTTTGTCGACGAGTTCGTCGCTGCGGGTGCGGGTGGACTGGGTAATCCCGTCGGGCTCACATTCGGACCGGACGGGCACCTCTACGTGTCGGACCACGGTTCGGACAAGGTCATTCGATACGATGGCGCTACGGGGGCATTCATCGACGACTTCGTGACGGCGGGTAGCGGAGGCCTCGACGATCCCGCTGGTATCACGTTCGGCCCCGACGGCCGTTTGTATGTCACGTCCGAAGTGGCCCACAGCGTTCTTCGCTACGACGGGATTTCCGGCGACTTCATCGACGCGTTCGTCCCGCCGGGAAGCGGCGGTCTGAATCAACCCTACGACTTGACCTTCGGTCCCGACGGAAACCTCTACGTCACCAGTCACGGCAACGGCGACATCATAAGGTACGATGGCACCACGGGGGCTTTCATAGACGTGTTTACCACCGAGAGCGGCATGGGCGCGGGCGCCAGCCTGGCGTTCGGCCCTGATGGACACCTGTACGGTTCCTTCTTGTTCGACGATAACATCGTACGCTTCGACGGCACCACCGGCGCAGAGATGAACGACTACGTCGCCATCGGCGAAGGCGGCTTGGACTCACCCGTCTTCTTGACATTCGCGCCCGTTCAATCGGTGACCGTCACCCCGGGCGCGGCGCCCAACGTTGTATCGGCCGTACCCGATACCACCGTGGCGGAGGACAACGGCCCGATTGGCGACTACCGCGACCTCAACGATGTGTTCTTCGATGCCGAGGACGGCAGTGCTCTCGAGTTTGCGATCGTCTCCAACAGTAACCCGTCGCTCATTACGGCCACGATCGACGCCGATAGTGCGCTCGACTTGAACATTGTCCCCGACTCCAGTGGAACCGCCACGATTGTCATACGCGCCGCCGACCTGAGCGCTCAGGTTGCGACAGTATCCTTTACCGTGACAGTCACCTCCGTGGCCGACGATCCGGTCGCCGAAGACGACCCCGGTATCTACAGCGACGTTGTTCTTTCCATGAACCCGCTCAGCTACTGGCGGCTGGGCGAGGGCGCCGGGCCGG
Organism: uncultured bacterium; assembly: GCA_965372335.1. Taxonomy (GTDB): domain Bacteria; phylum Krumholzibacteriota; class Krumholzibacteriia; order WVZY01; family JAKEHA01; genus CBDVBX01. The sequence continues at coordinate 2,605 of CBDVBX010000044.1, forward strand.
CGGCGGCCGACTCCGGATCGATTGCCAACGATGGCACATACAGTTCGGTCACATTGGGCGGGACGGGTGCCATAACGGGCGACGCGAACACGGCACCACGATTCGACGGGGCGAGCAGCTACGTCGAGATTCCGCACGACGATGCCTATCTTCTCGACAATGGAAGCCTGCAGTTTTGGGCTCGCTTCAACGCCAATCCCCCGGCTAGAGAAGCTTTTTTCTCCAAAGATGCCAGTGGATTCGTCACCGGTGGCCATCTCTCTGTGTTTTTGGAGACCGACGGAAGTCTTCGGGTCCGACTGCAAAGCACCACCGGCGACACGTACCTCAGTTCGAACCCGCTGACCACGGGCCAGTGGCACCACGTCGTGGTCTCATTCGGGATCCTGGGAATGGAGCTGTACATCGACGGCAATTTGGTGGACACCGATCCGTACACCGGCGGGCTGGGTACGACGTCGGGGGGTACCGGCAACCACGAACCGGCCGCCATCGGCGCCAATACGTGGGGCAGTAACACCGGTTCGATATTTCCTCTCGGCCAGTACTTCGATGGTCCCATCGACGAGGTGGCAATTTTTGGCGAACAACTTACGTTATCACAGGTGCGGGCGCTCCGCCGCGCCGGTATCGATCATTACCAGACCGACGAAGAAACAGCGCTGAATGTGCCGGCGGTCGACGGCGTTCTGGCCAACGACTACGACAATGACGGGGATCCGTTGACCGCGGTTCACATCGCCGGTCCCGCAAACGCGCAGTCATTCACGCTCAACCCGGATGGATCATTTTCGTACACGCCGGCCGTTGACTTCATCGGCACCGACACGTTTACCTACCAGGCGGACGACGGGAGTGCGCGCTCGGACACGGCGACGGTGTCCATTGTCGTCGTCGACGTCAACGACCCGCCGCGGGTGATCGCCGCACTGCCCGATACGGCCGTGGCGATGGATTCGGCACCCATCGACAACTACCGCGACTTAAACGACGTGTTCTCCGATGACGAGGACGGTGGGGCGCTGACGTTCGCCGTGCAGGACAACAGTAACCCGTCGCTCGTCACCGCGGCCATCGATGCCGACAGCGCGCTGGACCTGAGCATCGCGCCGGGCCAGGGAGGATTCGCGTCACTGGTCATACGCGCGACCGACTCCGGTGCGCTCGCGGTCGAAGACACGATGTTGATATACGTGAGCGCGGGGGTAACGGTCACCGCCGAGCTGCTCGGGGCTCAGACGATCCACGCAGGTGGTGCGCCGATCCCCATGTTCTCGGTTGCGATCGCCAATGTGAGCGCCCTCGCTGAAACATTGACGGCCGTCCGCTTTACCAACACCACCAGCGGACCCGGCACACAAACCGAACTCGACAACGAATTCTCCCCGTTAACCATGACCGCACAGGGCGGCGTACAGTTGCTGGCCGGCGGTTCGTCTGGTCCGGCAAGCGCGTCGTTCACGTCGGGGGTACTTGTATACTCAGGGCTGATATCGCCCATCGCCCCGGGTGATACTCTCAGACTCCTCGTCGAGGGCGGGGCGTCGACGGCCGCCCGCGACGGCGATGTACTCGATTTCGATCTGACCGATTCGGCCGGCGTCCAGTTCACTTGGCCATTGCCGGCAAGCGGCGCATTCCCGCTCGCGCCCCCCGACAGCTTTGTTATCGACGGGATGGTCGCGGCGCAGATCGCGCTGCATCCCGTTACGACCGGGTCGTTTTCCTCTGGCAGTGTCGACAATCTCGCGCTCGATTTCACACTGCCGCCAAACGGTTACGAGGCCGACCAGCTGGAACGCTTGAATATTGTCAATCTGGGTACAGCCATCGATACCGTCGATGTGGTAGCCGTCAAGGCGTGGACGGACGATGGGGACGGTATATTCAGCCCCTCGCAGGACCCGCCGCTGGGCGAGTTCTCCTGGACGGGCGCTCGCTGGGAGAGGACGGGATTGTCGCATCCGATCCCAGCTGGTGGGACACGTGTATTTGTTACCGTGGACATCGCCGACAATCCGCACGAAGGCCGGTCGGTGCGGCTCGCACTTCCGTCACTCCCCGACGTGGCCGTCGGCATGGCAAGCGGAAACGACGGCCCGATCGACGCCGCCGTCGAAAACCCCGTTGTGCAGATAATCAGCACCGACGACCGAGTCGTTCTCAGCGCAGCCCCGGTTTCTGGTGGCTCCGTGTCGCCCGGCCAGCGCGACGTGGTTCTACTACAGCTCACCGCGACCAACAACTACAACCTCACCAAGCAGATGACGCGGCTGACAGTCGCCAACACATCCATACCGCAAGGCGCTGCCACACAGGACGATCTGGACAGAGAATTTGACAACCTGCAGCTGCGCGAGGACGCCAACGACAACGGTACACTGGACGACACCGCCACCGACCCTGTCGTGGGAACGGCGGTGTTCGTGTCGGGTACGGCGTCGTTCACCGGTCTAGCATGGAATCTGCCCGCGTTGACCAGCCGAAACCTGTTTGTGACCACCGGCATTTCCCTGCAGGACGCCCGCGACGGCGACGTCTTGGGCGCAGCGGTGTATGGCGCCTACGACGTGGACTTTAGCGACGTGACCTCCGTGATCGCCGACTGGCCGGTGAAGGCGGTGGGCCAACGCACCGTCGACGGTATGATCGCCGCGCAAATCACCCTTCAGAATATCGCCGGCGTCACTCTTGCCCCCGGCGACGGCCCCGTGCTGGCACTCGACGTCGTCCTGCCCGGCAACGGCTACGCCGACGACGTACTAAACGCGCTGACCGTAGAAAATGCCGGAACGGCGGTAGAATCGGATATCTCCGAGGTTCGCGCGTGGCGCGACGGCGGAGACAACGCCTTCGACGCCGGCGCCGGTGACGACGTGGAAATCGGCCAGTTGTTCCCAAGCGGCAACAGCTGGATCAGTTCTCTGTTGAATGAACCGCTGCCCGCGACGGGGACGCGAGTGTTCGTCGGCATCACCGTCGGCGGTACGCCGACCGATTCCGCCACGGTGCGACTGACAATACCAATCGGCGGAGTGGTCGTTGCCACCGACAACGACGGTCCGATCGACTTCTCGGCGGAGTGCGGACAAACGTTGCTGTTGAGCAGGGCGCCCCTGCTGGCGTCAATCGACGCCCAGCCAGTGACAAGCACGGTGGGACAGAACGTTACGGTCAGCATGACGGTGGAAAACGTCGGCGGCGAACAGATCAATAATATCACCCCGAACCCACTGGTGACCGACGGTGGTGCGACGTTTGGGGTTCAGTCGGGACCCCAGCCGGTTTCAGTCGACCTCGCAGTGGGCGCATCGGCCACGTTTACGTGGGTTCTTACGTCGACTACGGCGGGTGACGCGACTTGGCGTGCGACGGTGGGGGGTATCGGATCCCCGAGCGGACTCCAGCGCTCCTCTCTCGAATCTTCGTCCAACTTACACCGTGTTTTCGACCAGGCGATCGGAGTCGAGCTGTTCCCTATAGAGAGCATGCCCTTTTTGATCAGCCGTGGGCAAACGGGCGTGGTTCCACTGAGCCTGACATTTGTCGCGCCGGGCGGCGCCGGTGTATCGCAGGCCAGAATACGGGCTTTGAGACTCCGCGTTGAAGATGGCCAAGGCGGCGGTATCGTTCCGTCGTCGCTTCTATCGCGCGTCGTGGTCAGCGAAGGCAACACCATCTACAGCGACAAAACTACATTGGAAACGGGTGGATCGGAGATCGATCTGACGCTGTCGACTCCCGCCGTCATCCCCGCGCAAGAACCGGTCACGCTCAGCATCCGCCTCGACATTTTGGCCACGACCGTCGTACCGGAGTTCAGGATCGTACTAATCGACAGCACGAGAATCACCGCCGATGACGCCATCAGCGGCGCGCCCGTCACCGTCAGCGTGCCTCAGGGATCGTGGCCGGTGGCGTCCGGACTGGGACGCGTGACGGCCCCTCCAACGGAAATGGATGTGGAGGTTGTGGCGACACCCGATGGCAGCGCCGGATGGGGGCAGAAGGACGTCGAGGTGATCACACTGCGGCTGACCAATCCGGGCGTAGCGGGCGTGACCAGCGACGCGGCGACCGCTTCGATACGAGTCGGCCTGGTGGACGACAGTGGTACCCCGGTTTCGACGCCTTCGGCCGTCTTCGAACGCCTGCGCGTACGAGGCCCGATGGGAACTTACTACACCGACTACTATCTGGACCTACGGGATACGGTGACGTTCGACGTAGTACTGTCGCCGCTTCTGAAAGTCGACGCGACGACGCCGGCCGATCTGACGATACTGGCCGACATAGCCGGCAGCGCGCCCGTGGGCGCGTACCGGCTCCGCGTGGTCGATCAATCCAGTTTTGACGCTCGTGACGTCAACACCGGGGCATCCCTCCCCGTCGTTTTCGCCAGCGATCCGCTGCCGGGCCGACTGGTGACGGTGGAAGCGACGGCGGAGAGTCTCCTCGTTACTGGGACGGCCGCGTTTCAGCCCACTGTCATGGTGGGGGAGGCGGACGTAGGTGCCATGACCCTCACGCTGCGACACCCGGCACCGGGCGGTACCGGCCGTATACGAATCGACGCGATTACGTTTCGTTGCCAGAATGAGGTGCGAAATCCTCTCGTGCCGGCCACATACGTCAGCCGCGTTGCCGTCCTGCACAATTCCACCGTCGTCGGAACACCGGTGAGTATTCCCACGAGCGGTGACCGTGTCGTCGTGCCGGTCACGGGTGTGACGCTCCAGCCCGGCGAGACCGTGGGTCTCGAGGTTTTTGTCGACATTGCCACCGCCGCGCCGATGTCGTTCTTCGAAATGACGGTCGAAGCGTCCGGCGGCATCGACGCATTCGACGACAACGTCGGATCGCCCGTAGTCGTGTCGGGCACCCTCCCGGCGACAAGTGGACTGACACAGTTGATGCCGCCACCATCAGAGTTGGTGGTGAGTCTGCAAAACTACATGCCCGCGGCACTCGTGCCCGGCGCGCAAGACGCCGGCGCGGCGGCCGTCACACTGTTCAATACGGCCACCGCCGGGTCCGGCCCAATCACACTGGACTACCTCATCGTGCGCGCGGCCGACGGCGGCAAAAGAGCGGTCAGTATCGGCGACGCCGTCGCGCTCGTCGAAGCGCGCATCGGCGGCGGATTCGCCGGGCGGAGCGACAGTCTCACAACCGATTCGACGACCGCATACCTGCCACTGTCATCGCCGTTGGTCATACAACCTCAGCAAACGGTGGAGTTGGAGCTTTTGATCGACTACGACAGTAGTCCCCGCGTGAACACGATACGGTTCGGCATCGACGCAACCGGCGTGGGTATCCGCCAGCCGGCCAGTGCGGCACTGCAGATAGACGTCGAGCCGGCCGCGGGCGGCTCGTTCCCGCTGTGGACGAAGGCCGGCACTTTTAACCAACGATCTCTGGCCGAGAGTTATTCCAATTATCCGAATCCGTTCGCCGCCGGGGGAGAGTCGACGCGTTTCGTCTACTACCTGCCCGACGATGCGACCGTGAGTCTGGTGATTTGGACAACGCGAGGCGAACGCGTTACCACACTGCGGGAAAACGTATCGCGGACGGCGGGGTTGCATCAAGACGACGTTTGGGACGGACGGAACGGCCGCGGTAGCACCGTTGTAAACGGCGTTTATATCGCGGAGCTGAGGGTCAGTTACAGGGGCGGCGGCAGCGACCGGTTATTGCGGAAAGTGGCGGTGGTAAGATGATGTCGGCGGGTCGTTGCATACGCTCTTCGACATTAGTCGCTGTCGCGGCGTGTCTCGTATGGTCCGCGCAGCCGGCGCTCGCGGCCGACGACGGCGGCGGGCGATCGGTGTTCGCCTACGGCGCGGGTAACCGCGCGCTGGCACTGGGGGGCGCATTCGCCGCAATTGCCAACGACGCCAGCGCGCCTTTGTGGAACCCGGGAGGATTGGGTTTGATGGGTCGCACTGAGTTGCAAGCCACGCACGCCGGCTACTACGACTTCGGCATCGACGAACAGTACGGTTCGCTGGCGTATCCCAACTGGAGATGGGGGACGTTCTCGTTAACGATTCGCCATTTCGGCGTTGACGACATTGAACGTCGCGACGACCGCAACACGCTGCTCGACGATGGTCTGTCCAACAGCGAGAGCGAGTTTCTGTTCGGTTACGGTCGCAGCATCAGAGAAGCGTGGAGCGTGGGCGGCGCATTGAAATTCCGCCACCACAGCCTGGCGGGCCACAGCGGCAGCGGAGTGGGTTTGGACCTCGGCGTTATCGTGCATCCTCTGTATATGTTCACCCCCAACAGCCGCCACCGACGGCGCTTCTCGCTGGGACTGGCCATTCGCAACGCCGTCGAACCAAAAGTGCAATTGGAAAACGAGGCCGTACCCGATCCTACCGGAGTGAGATTGGGGGCCGCGATGTACTTTCCAGTCTTCGGCGAACGCAATCTGCTCACGTCCTTCGACGTGGAAAAAACGCGCGACATGAATTTACGCTATCACGCCGGTGTGGAACTGTTCGTTCACCACCTACTCGCCATGCGGGTGGGAGTCAACAACAACGTGTTCACTTCCGGCACCGCCATCAAGTGGCAGGGTGTGTCGATCGACTACACGTATCAGAACGCCGAACTCGGCGGTGTCCATCTATTGGGCGCGACATTTTCGTTCGGTCCCACCGTCGAACAGAGCCGCCTGGCGGCGATGGAGGCGCAGGAAGCCGAGATGCAGGCGCGCCTGGCAGCGGCATTCGAAGACAAGCAGGAACAGCGCGTGGACGAGCTGCTCACCAGGGCGTCGTCGGCAGAGCGCGGGGGCAGGTACGATGAGGCGTTGCGGCTGATCGCCGTCGCGCGGGCGATCGATCCCGATAACGCCGACGCGCAATTGCGAGAGGCGGTGTGCCTGCGCGAGTACGCGAAGCGCCAGGAAGCCGGTGGTGACTTCGCGTCTGCCGCAGTCACCTATTCGCACGCCATGGCTATCGTGCCCAACGACGCGCAAGCAAAGGCCGGTTACGACAGGTGCCGCGTCGCGAGCGACCGCCAGGCTGCGAGGAGCGAGGCAATCCGCAAGCAGTTTGGCGCGGCGCTGGACGCGTTCAGCGAGGGTGACCTGGCGGCGGCGAGTGACGGTTTCGCGGCCATACTCCGCCAATCACCCAACGACAAAGAAGCGGCGGCGATGCTGCGCCGCACCGAAAACGCGATCGACGGTCGCATGGACGTCGCTGTGGGTGACGCCAACCGGTTGATCGAATGGGGCGCGCTGGATGAAGCGGGTGCGGTGCTCTCGGAAGCGCGGCGCCTGCGGCCGGAAGACACCCGTATTCGCATGGCGTTGACGCGGTTGGACGAGGCCCGAGCGGCAGAACTTGCCAAGGCCCAGGCCGGCCGACACGATCTATCGGCCGGTTCCGGGTCGGCCGCGGGCGGCGCCGTCACCGGGACAGAAATTGCAACCGGCGAAGAAGCGAAACCGACGGAAGAGCAGCGTCGGGAGATGGAGCGCCTGTATTCGCGAGGTGTCGAAGCGATGACGGCCGGGCGGAACCACGACGCGATTCGATACTTCGAGTTGGTGTGGTCGATCGAGCCCGACCACAAGGACGTCAAGGAGTACCTGAAACGCGAGTACCTGATGCGCGGCATGGAGTATTTCGCGGACGGGCGGTTGAACGAGGCCGTCGAGGTGTGGGAAAAGGCGTTGCGGGTCGATCCCGACGACGAACGGGTGAACGGATACCTGACGCGGGCGCGGGAACAGATCGCGCGAACCCGCCAAATTCTGGGCAGCAGATAGAGGACGAAAACGACCACGATGGCAAAGCGCCCGAGCAGCAAAGGAACTTCGAGCGTTCGTGTGATCAGCATGCGGCTGATCGTGACGGCGGCGGCCGTCGTTTTGATCACCACTGCGGTGATCACGGTCGCGTGGGTAGCCGAGCGTAACGTTCGCAAAACCCTGACGCGCGAGCTAGAAACGCGGCTGGTGCTGGAGGCCAGAAACCTCGCACTGCTGAGCTCCAGCGCGTTGTTGTCCGATTTTCCCGAGCTGACGCTGCACCCCGTCGTCAAAGAGATGCAGTCGTCGCGGCCCGAACTGAAGCTTGTGTTTGTCGTCGATCACCAAGGCAACGTGCAGGGACACGCTGATGTCGCGCTTCTCGGCACTGCATATTCGCTCGACCCGTCGTTTGGCCCGGTCGCGCCGGCCGCGGCGCTGGGTGACGGGGAATCACTGGTGGGGAACGACGAGTTGCTGGTTGTTACACGCACCGTACTCCACCCCAACGGCGAGACGATCGGATCGGTGTACGTCGGGATCGGGCGGCGCCACGCCGAAGCCTCCTTGATGGCTGCCCGGAAACAACAGCTGTTCGCGTTGCTGCCCATCCTGGTCGCAGCAGTGGTCGCGACCATGATTCTGATGTCGCGTCTGCTTCAGCCGATCGCCGTCCTTCGCGGCGGTCTGGAGAGGATCGGGAAGGGACAGCTGGACGCTAGGGTGGAACTGAAGTCGCACACCGAGCTGGATCTGCTGGCAAACTCGATCAACGACATGGCGGAAGCGCTGGCGTCGGCACAGGAGGAACGCATCGAGAAGGAACGCCTCGCCTACGAGATGGAGTTGGCGAGCGAGATCCAGCGGTCGCTGCTTCCCGACAAACCCTCCCGCGCGGGCGAGTTCGTCGTTGCCGGCGCTCAGGACGCGGCGGCAGAGGTGGGCGGCGACTACTACGACGTGTTCGCGCTGGACGATGGGCGCATCGGAATCGTCGAAGCCGACGTGGCCGGCAAGGGATTGGCGGGCTGTCTGGTCACCTCCATGATCGCCGTCCTGATCCGTACGATGCGACCGTATTTTGACTCACCGGCCAGGCTTCTAGTTCGTTTGGAGGAGGCGCTGGCGAACTCGCTACGCCCCGGCACCTTTATCACCATGTTTTACGGCATTCTCGATCCAAAAACTGGCGAATTGGTGTTTGCGTCGGCGGCGCACAATCCGCTTTTGATTTATCGGGCCGAGAACGGGTCGACCGAATGGCACAAGACGACGGGGATTCCCGTGGGAATGGCCGCCGGTGGCGCCCTCGCCTCCAGTCTCAAGGACGATACAGTGCGTCTGGCGCGAGGCGACGTGGCATTTGTGTTCACCGACGGACTCAACGAAGCGGTCAACGCATCGTTCGAGGAGTTCGGATTTGACAGATTGAGCGATACCGTCCGGTCGATGGCGCTGAAGGGCGGAAGCAGGGTGATAGAGAAAATCCGCTCGGCCGTTACCGAGTGGGAAGGCGGTCGCCCGGCCGAGGACGACAAGACGATTCTCGCTATCGAGCGAATCGCGCGGGAATCCGCCGCCTTTGGAACCGGCGGTGGTGGAGCGACGGATGAGAAGAACGGCAGACGTTTACGACGGTTGTGGGAAATGAGGGACAATGGCCGGCGAATTTCGTTGCCCGCACAACTCGACGCGCTCGACGATGTGCACGACTGGATGCAACAGTGCGAACACCTCGAAAACCTCTCGCGAACGAATAAGATCCTGGTCGAGCACGGCATTTACGAGATACTGTCCAATATCGCCGAGCACGGCTGCCAACTGGACGGCAACAAGACAATCGATGTCTGGTGGATCGTCGAGGAGTCGGCATGTCAAATAGACGGGTATTTCCTGATTCGCGACCACGGTTTGCCGCCGCATCCCGAAGAGTGGCCGTGGGCGGAACCGGAGACGCCCCCCGATCTCCGGACGGGACGCGGCTATGGGCTTCGGATCATCCGCAAGTCCTTGTCGGAAGTGGAGTTCCACGGCGATACGGGCAAGGGAAATCTGACGCTGGTGCACTGCCCCATCCCCGCTCGCTCGAGTGCGTCAGGCGATCGTTCGCCAGCAAACCCTCCGACTGAATCTGCCATACCGGAGCAGTAGCTTCCGCTTATTGTAATTTCTATAGTATCAATCAGATAGAGAATAGCACTCGGTTGGTGTGAACGGTGTCCCCCCTCGTGGGCAACCCGCAAAGCGAGGTGAGTTTGGGTTTCATGATGCCGCCATTGGGTCTCACGAAACGACTTGACGGTTTGAGGGCTAATGTAGTAAATATCACGATTAAAGTGGGTTGGAGCGACCTCGTCTCGATGATGATCTGGCGGTTTCGGAGCCGCAACTCTTCATAAACCTCATGCGATTTCCCCGAGCTAAATGGATTGGAATTGTATTGGCGCCAGCGCTCGTCGCGCTCTTGGCCGCCGACGCGAGCGCGATCCGGTACCAACCGCGGCCGAACTGGACGGTGGGCGTCGCGTTCGGTGTAGGCACGGCCAAATTCGATAACGTCCCCGATACACCTATATATAAAAGAGACGGGGCTCAAAGCGATTACAACGCTGGTGCGCTCCCCGAGATTCACATCGGCCGGATGCTCAGTGAGCACTTCCAAGTGGGCGTATCGTACGAAGCTTGGTTGACCGAATTCGGCATCCGCGACCCTCAAGAGCCCGACAAGATCCGCCGAACCCTGCAAAACTTGTCCATCGCATTTGCCGTTTTCCCGGGCAACCAGCATGGCGCCTCGGGCGGGATCTTTCTGCGCGCGGGTGTGGGGCTCGGTTGGGCCGGAACCGGCTTCAAAGAGGTACATCTGGAGGGGCCCCAGGACGAGGGCGTGCGCGAAGACGACTGGGGTGTAGGCGTGTTCGGCGAAGGCGGCTACGAGTTTTGGATCGCCAAAAACGCCACCGCCGGCCTGAGTGTGACGTACAACTATTTCGATCTCAGCGGCGACCACATCGTGTCGAAGGCGTGGTTTGCCGGTGTCGTCATGAATTTCAACATCTATTTCTAGGGCGATGCGACGCGGTACGATGAATAATTCCGTGGCGATGAGATTACTCCTCTGTATCGTCGGTCTGGTGTTTGCGGCAGTGCCGGCACCTGCGGCGGCGGATGAGGTCAAGCGCCAACCGGTAAATGTATCGCTCTTTTTTCCCATCAGCACTAATCAGGATCCGAGCATTCTTACCAATTTCCGTTTGAACTTGATGTACGGGCGCGTCGGGTACATCAAAGGGTTTGACCTCGGCACCATCGTCTCGCGCACCGACCGTGACATGCACGGCATTCAATTGACCGGCGTCTACTCGCACACGGGACGCGACATGCGTGGGGCGATCATCACCGGTGGTATGAACTACGTGGGCGGCAGCGCGCGCGGCGTCCAGGTGGCGGGATTGATCAACTTCAACCGCGGGTGGTTTCGCGGGATCCAATACGCTACACTTTTCAACTTCGTACAGGAGAGATTTGTCGGTGTCCAATGGGCGTCGGTGTTCAACATGGCGAACGCCGATGTTCGCGGCTTGCAAATCTCCTCGTCGGCAAATCTTACCGCCGGCAATCTGCGTGGATTTCAGATTGCGGGGTTGAACTATGTCAACGACCACATGCGCGGCGCCCAGTTGGGCGCAGTGAACTTCGCCGTGGAGTACGACGGTGCCCAGATCGGCTTCGTCAACTTCGCCGGTAAGGCAAACGGTGCAATGATCGGTGTGGTCAATTACTCGAGGGAATTCGAGGGGGTGCCCGTCGGCGCGGTCAACTATGACAAAACGAATGGAAACGCCGACTGGTCGATCTACGCTACCAATATCGTTTTGGGAAGCACCGGCTTACGCACGATCCTCCACGGCTATACCTCGACTTTGGCCGTGGGCATCGGCGACATCCCCGAAGACCGCAACGATACGGTGTTTCTGAGCTGGTACTACGGGTATCTCTTCCCGGTAGGAGAGCGGTGGAAGATCAGCCCCGACCTCGGCTTCGTGCACGTGATGCCGCAGTCGCAGGAGGAAGGTAAGAACAACGACCTTCACTTCATGCTCCAGGCCCGAGTGACCGGTGAGGTTCGCGTGGCAAAGATCGCTACAGTGTTCTTCGGTGGTGGTGTGAGTGTGAGGTTTTCAGAATATTCGTCGCGGGCGACGACAGAAGTTGACCCTTTGATTGTGGGAGGGGTGGCGCTTTACTAATCCGATGACGATACGATTCAGCAGATGTTTGCGAGCCGCGGTGACGTTGTTGTTGATGACCGCGCTTCCCGGCGCAGTTCACGCGGAGACATACCTGCGCTCCGAGGATGTGTTGCGCGCATCGGCCTACGACGTACCCACCGGCATCCAACTGGCCGCCGCGTCGGCGGCGTACGCCTCTGCGATGCGAGCCGGCGAAGCGGACGCGGGGAGCGACACGCTGCGCACACCGGAGTCGTACGTGCAGAAGCATCGCGCCCTTAGAACGACCGGTGAGATCGTTCTTATGAACGCCGTCATGACGCTGTTTGGCAAATATTTCATGGACGAGCACGGGTTTTCGGTCAGCTGGGATACGATCACGAATAACCTCGAGAACGGCTTTGAGTGGGACGATAACAGCTTCTCCGCCAACAACTTCCGGCACCCGTATCAGGGAGCGCAATACTTCGGTGCCGCTCGCGGCAACGGCTATGATTTCTGGCAGTCGAGCATTTGGTCGTTCTTAGGCGCGTGGTTGTTCGAATACGCGGGAGAAGCCCACCACCCGTCGTACAACGATTGGATCAATACCGCCATCGGCGGCATCGGTCTGGGCGAGCCGTTATTCCGGATGCAAAACATGGTGCTCGACAACAAGGCGACCGGATCGTCGCGTGCCTGGCGCGAACTCGGCGGATTTCTCGTGCTGCCGCTTCGGGGTTTCAATCGCCTGGTGACCGGGGAAGCTTTCGCCGTCCACCAGAATCCTCCCGACAAAATTCCCGATTATTTTGGCGCGCACTTTGACTTGGGACTGCGAACGCTGAGCGATGAGTACATATGGAAGGAAGGGGTTACCAAGGCCTTCCTCGACTTCCGTTGGCTTTACGGCGATCCGTTCAAGACCGTGAAACGTCCATACGACGCGTTCAGTTTCCGCTTGCAACTCACCTTTGACAACAAGCCCCACGGTATATCGCGGTTCCAGTCGCGCGGCGTGCTCGCCTCCGCCAACGTGTACAAGTCGGACGAAAGCCAACACATTCTCAGCGCCGATCAGTTGTTCGACTATATCGACAATGAGGCGTATATCTACGGCGGGCAGACCGTCGCGGCGTCCTATTTTTCGCGGTTTTGGAAGAACGATTCGTTCGAAGCGGTCACCCGGATTAGCGCGGGCGCCATCATACTGGGCGCTTGCCGGTCGGACTACTTCAATATATCGGGACGAGAATATGACTATGGACCGGGGGCGGGATACACTTTTGGAGTCGGTTTCAGCAAAAAGGGCCGTAATGTCATGAGATTTAGCCACGCCGGTTTCTGGGTGCATTCGATCAACGGAACCGTCGCCGACCATTACAACCGGATCACCGAAATCCGACTGGACCTTCCGATAAAAGACTTTTTCGGTTTCGGGGCTGACTACGTGCTGTACGAAGCCGAGCGCTACTACCGAGACTTCCCCGACACCAAATCCCGAAATCCGGAACTCAAGCTGTTCATGGCTTGGCACATGGATTGAGGCTTGGCTCGCCCGCGATGACTTCGCGCGCCTTCATAAACGCCACACTCCTCTGTACACTGGGTGTCTTGTGGGTGTCCGGCCTCGCCGGTTGCAGCCGGTCGATGGCCGACGCCGACCCAACCCTGTTTCCGGATCCCACCGACAACACCATTACGTTTTGGGGGCACGCGTGCGTCTACATCGATGTGGACGGCTACGGTATCGTCACCGACCCCGTGTTTCAGAAGACCACCGACTGGCGCCGGCGAAAAGTCCCCGCCCCGCCGCCAGCGTCGTACGCGAACACGGGTGTGATCCTCGTGTCGCACGGCCACAGCGATCACTTGAACGCCAATACCATTCGCACATTCCCCGAGTCGGCTACGGTACTGTGTTCCGAGCCGTCGGCTAAGTACCTAACCGATATCCCCCAGAACGTGGTTGTGATGAAGATCGGCGACGAATACGAGTACCCCGGCGGGAAAGTCGTCGCCGTGGCCGCCCACCACACCGGCGGCAGGTTCGGACTTTCGGCAAAAGCGGACGGCCGCGCGCTTGGATACGTGGTATACACGCCCCGATCGGTGATTTACTATACCGGAGATACGAACTACTTTCGGGGGATAGACGACATCGGTATCAAGTACCGTCCCGACGTGGCCATTATCAACGTGAACGGACATTTACACAGTTCTGATGCGATTCTGGCGGCATTTGCCACCGGGGCCCTGACCGTGATTCCGACCCATTTCGGGGCGTACGGATACCTTTGGTTCGGAACGCGGAAAGTGCCGCGTAATTACGACAAAATCGAAACCATGCTAGAGCCGGTGCTACTGTTTTTGAAACTGGGTGAGAGCGCGCCGTTAACGGGGAAGCGTGGAATGTCAAAAGAAGAGGTCCTGCCTTGATGGATCTTGATCGCAGGAGGAGGAACGTTATGATTCGGTATATATATCTCGCCGTTCTGGTAGCGGTGGTAGCGGGATGTTCTTATGTCCGGCCGACGAAGCATCTCGACTTCAAGCCGTTTGCCGAGTACACCATCACACTGGCGGCGGACATCGAGTACGGTCTCGCTTCCAATAAAATATATTACTTGCGGGAATTTCGCTCCGATCCGGACGTTGTCAGCCACAACAATCTTTGGAATGGCGTCAGAATGATACTCAAGGGCATTGTCGCCTATTCCGTCGAGGTGACCACGCTTGGAGGTTCGACCCTCAGTGGGCCGGAACGGTGTGATAGATTCGCGGATTTCCTCGACGGATTAGTGAGACCGGTGTTGATCCAATACCCCGGTGTACTGCACGCCACACAGGCGGACCTCGACACCATGCTGACAAACATTCGGAAACAGAAGAAGCTTTTGGACGCGCTCTGGGAAGCCCAACCTCTTATAGACGAGATCGCGCGTGTCTCCGACATAGTTTTTGACCGCGTAGGCGATGACCTGGATGCGATCGCCCTGTACTTGGTGGCGAAGATCGACTCGGCGAACGCGGACACGGTCTTGTACAAAAAGCTGTTTGAGCAATTTCAGTCGCAGACCTTCGCCAGCCTGGTATTGCTCGGGGAATACCGCCGGGGGGACAAAGTAGCCTATGACAAACTTTTCGAAGAGGATCCTCAGCTGAGGGAGCTGGTCGATTCAGACGGCAAACTCAGTATAAAGGAGATCCAGGCCATAGAGGACCGCCTCCTCTTCAAGGCCCAGAAGGCGCGCGAATTCAAGGAACAGTTGGCGCCCGATCTCGAACTGTATCGTAACCAACATTTGGAGCTCGACGGGCTGTACAAGAATGCAATGCACCAGTTGAGGAAAGCCCGGGTGACAGTCGTTGTATGGTCCCGAGCCCACCGCAACCTGGCGCAGGGAATCGTCGATCCGGCAAAAATCAATATTTTCGACCTGACCAAGAAGGCGGTCGACACCGCGCTCTAAGAGTGTAATAGGCCCCTGTCTTTCAGATAGGGTCTTCCCGATAGGACCTTCCGAAAGGAGTCAACCGATGAACCTATCCCCCGGCGCCGAACTGGCAGCAAAACCGCCCCCGCCGGCCGCCTACCGATGGACGGTACTCGTCGTCATCAGTCTGGCGATGTTCGGCAACTACTACGTCTACGACGCGGTGAGCCCCATCGCGGATCTGTTGAAGAGCCAGCTCGGCTTTTCCGATCAGAACATCGGCACGCTCAACGCGATTTATAGCTTCCCCAACATCATTTTCGTGCTGATCGGCGGTATTATCATCGACCGGATCGGCGTCAAGCGCGCCACCATGATGTTCGGCGTGTTGTGCTTCATGGGTGCGGTGATCACTGTATTGAGCAGCAGTTTTTATGTCATGGCGGCGGGGCGGTTGGTCTTCGGGCTGGGTGCCGAGTCACTGATTGTGTCGGTGACGACGGCGCTGGCGCGGTGGTTCAAGGGCAAGGAGCTGTCGTTTGCCTTCGGGGTCAACCTCAC
>CBDVBX010000045.1:0-18309 GCA_965372335.1 uncultured bacterium
TATCCCAATCCGTTTAACCCGACGACCACGATCTCATATTCGATTGCCCAGCGCGGACACGTCTCGCTCCGAGTCTATAATGTAGCCGGGCAGCTGGTGCGAACGCTGGTCGACGACGTGCGCTCGCCGGAGGGTGTGCGGCCGGTCCATTGGGAAGGTCTCAACGACCGCGGACAGCCGGTGTCGAGTGGAATCTACTTCTACAAGCTGGTCACGCGAGACTTCACGCAGACCAGAAAGATGGTGTTGCTGAAATGAGCGCCACAACGTAAGAAGGCGATTGTACGACGAAAGGAACCGATCATGAAACGACGACTGCTGATGTTAATCGTGTTTGCTTTTACAGCGCCATTGGTCATAAGCGTGCCGATTGTGGCTCAGGCATGCCTGGGCATTCCGAACCTCGAGCATTCGACGGTTTCGACCCAAGGTGGGGTGCTACTGGCGTGTCCAAGCGGTGATGGCCCAAGGCTTGAAGACATAGGGGGCACCATCAGTATCACGGTTCGAAGCATGTGCCCCGAGTGGCCGGAACCGATGCCTATACCCGGAATCCCAGCAACTGACATTTGGCTTTGGTCAGACGGTTTGGTGTTGTGCGGGGGGAGCAGTTCGTCCAATGCTGATGGCCCAACAGATTCGGAGGGGCAAACGACGATATCAGGGCCTGTCGCTTCGGGCGGCTACGCGGGGACAATCCATGTCGTCGTGATGGGGATATTGCTGGGCGAGTTGCCAACGCTGACCATCGTTAGTCCAGATATAGATGGGGACTTGCAAGTCGACTTAGTCGACCTGGCGGCGTTCGCGGTGGCATATACCGGGGCGTTCGATCCGCGAGCCGACATGGACGGCAACGGGTTATTGGATCTCCGGGATTTCAGCTTATTCGCGGCGCATTGGCAACACGCATGCAACTAGAAGATCAGGCCTGAGTCGCTGCCCAACCGCCGCACGCGTACCGCTCGCCATCGGCGCCTAGAATGAGGCACGAGGTGTCGTAAGTCTGGTGGATCGATTCGACCAACATCACACCCTCTCGAGGTTCCGCGACAAACACCCCCGTCGACAGCGCGTCGGCCACCATGACCGAACGCGCCCGTACGGTGGCGCTCACGCTGTGCTGTGGTGAGACGCCGCTCTGCGGATCGACGACGTGGTGGAAGACCTTTTCGCGGTCGTAGTAGATCTCGTAGCTCCCCGATGTGGCCACCGCGCCTTCGGTCATGCGGATCACGTCCGGGTAGTTGCGCTTTTTCTGTGGGTCTTCGACGGCTATCGTCCAGGGCTTTCCCGAAGCGTTGGCGCCGCTGGTGCGAATGTCGCCGCCGGCATTGACGAGGTGGTCGGTGACGCCGCGTTCGGCGAGCGCCGCCGACATCATGTCGACGATGTAACCCTTGGCGATGCCATCCAGTGTGACACCCATGCCGTCGTTCTTGAAACGTATCTCCTTCGCCGTAACATCGACGCCACCGGCGTCGACGCGGCCGAGCGCGGCGGCGATCTGGTCGTCGAGCGGCAGCGCCGAAGCCGCCACGGGCGCGCTAAACAGATCGACCAATGGTTTGACGGTCACGTCGAAGCGGCCGGCGGTAGCTGCATTGAAGTGCCGTGCCCACCCCAACACATCTTTCAATTCGGGAGGCGGACCGGACACCGATCCGTCGCGGTTGAGGACGGAGATGGGTGTAGCGGAGTCGTGGCGGTTGAAAACTGCAATCAATCGATCCATTTCATCGAACGCGCGGCCGATCGCGTCCTCGGCGAGATCGCGCGAGGTGTGGACGGCGGTGGCGGTGACGTAGGTGCCCATCGCGACTCGCGTCTGCGACACTCTCTTGAGCCCGCGACCCAGCCCCACGACGTCGAACTTCGACTGCAAGATCCCGCCGGCCACGGCACCCACGCCGAGCACGCCGCACGCCTTCAAGAAGTTGCGCCTGTCGACAGGCCGATTGAGTTTGGACAACACGTCTTTCTTCGACATCACGTCTACTCCGCGTCGGTTTCGACCGTTCTCATGCTGCAGCGGCCGGCCCGCTCGGGCTCGCACGCGCCGCACGCCATCATCTCCGGTCCGTCGCACTCGTCACCGGATTGCCGTCGCCCGAGGGCCTGCACGCCCAGCCACAGGCCAAACAGCCCCACGACACCCAAAACAGCAATCAACAGGTGGTACATCACACTTACCGCCCCATTCCCGCAAAACCCATAAACGCCATCGACAGGATCCCCGCAATCATGAGCGTCAACGCCGCTCCCTTGACCACCGACGACACGTCGGCCAGTTCCAGTCGTTCACGAAGTCCCGACATGAGAATCAGCGCCAGCGTAAAGCCCGCGCCCGCGCCCAGCGCAAAGGAGAGCGACTGGACGAAGTCGTATTGACGGTTGGTCTGGAACAGGGCCACGCCCAGGATCGCGCAGTTGGTCGTGATGAGCGGCAGAAAGATTCCCAAAGCCCGAAACAGCGCCGGGCTGAACTTCTTGATGAACATCTCCACCAGTTGTACAGCAGACGCGATCACCACGATGTACGAAATCAAGTGCAGGTACGGCGCGTTGATCGCCACCAGTGCCCGATGGATACCAAACGCACAAGTCGAGCTGACCAGCATCACGAAACACACCGCCACCCCCATACGAACCGCCGTTTCCGTTTTGGCCGACACGCCGAGAAACGGACAGATCCCCAGAAACATCGCCAGCACGAAGTTGTTGATCAAGCACGCGTCGATGAATATCTGCAGCGGTGACGCGGTGTTCATACCAACCCCACCTTATTACGCTTGCGCTCGCGCAGCCAGTTGAACAACAGCAGCCACCCGCCCAGTACGAAGAACGCGCCGCCGGGAAGGATCATGATCGTCCACGGCTCAAAGCTGGACGGCAGCACCTGCACACCGGCGACGGTGCCGCTACCCAACACCTCGCGCACAAAGCCCAAGCAGGTACACGCAAAGGTAAAGCCGATGCCCACGCCCAAGGCGTCCAGCATCGACCGGCCGACGCTGTTGCGCGAGGCGAACGCCTCGGCCCGCCCCAGGATCATACAGTTCACCACGATCAGCGAGATGAACGCGCCCAGCGCCTTGTGGATGTCGAGGCTGATGGCCTGTATCAGATATTCGACCACGGTGACAAACGTGGCGATGATCAAAACAAACGACGCGATGCGCACCTGTTTAGGTATCCACTTCCGCAGGATCGACACCAGCGTCGACGACATGACCAGTACGAACGTGCTGGCCGCCCCCATCGCCAGCGCGTTAATCACCGAGTTGGTCACCGCCAGCACGGGGCACATCCCCAATAGCATTACGAACACCGGGTTGTCGCGCCACAGGCCCTTGACGAATTCATCCATGTTTGACGGCGGCGTACGCTCGGGCATCAGCGCTCCCCCCCTTCCAGGACGTCCAGGTTGCGCTCGATCACCGGCACGCGCTCGGCGGTGCTCTTCTCGAGGATATCCGCAATGGCCCGAGACGATATGGTTGCGCCGGTGATCGCCTCGATTTCCCACGCGTTGGATTTCTCACCCGGTTTGACCAGCGTAATCGGGTGGGCGATACGTTTACCGTCGCCGGTAAGCTCGGCCGACAGCGCCTCGAAGTTGGCGACAAAGTCCGGGTCGGTCTCGATCTTGGTCCCCAATCCGGGTGTCTCTTTGCTGGCCAGCACCGTCATGCCGATAACACACTTACACTCGGGCGAATATCCATACAGTATGCTCACGATGTCCTGAAAACCCTGACCCGCCGCCTCCAGCGCGATGCCCACCAGGCGGCCGTCCTCGTCGTAGCCGGCGTAGTACTTGATGGCCGTTTCGTCTTCCCCGGCGAGCGGCTCCAAGCGGTCGCCGGCCAGCTTGAACGTGGTCTTGGTGCTGGCCGCCGGCACTACTTCGAATATCGCTTTTTCCAACGCGCGCGCTTTGTTCAATTTGATCGTTGGCAGCGTGAGTTGAAAGGTGAGCACGATCAAAATGCCGCAGAAAAGTCCCAGTCCGGCCATGGTGAACACCATGCGCAAGCCGCTCGGCTGCGCGACTGCGGGGGCCGCCGCGGGTGGCGGTGAATGCGTGGTGTCGTTCGACATGCGCTAGCCCTTCGACTCCTTCTTCTTCTCCGGCTTGACCGCGCCGTAGATCTTGGGTTGCGTGTAGCGGTCGATCAGCGGCGTGGCGCCGTTCATTAACAGGATGGCGTACATGACACCCTCGGGAAGCCCGCCGAACTGCCGGATTAACACGACCAGTATGCCGATGCCGGCGCCGAAGGCCATCGCGCCGCGCTGTGTGACGGGGGAGGTCACCGGGTCGGTGGCCATGAACACCGCGCCTAGCATCAGCCCGCCGGATAGCAGGTGGTGCGCCGGGCCGGGGTACTTATCGGCATTGATCAAATGGAGCACCGTGGCGAACACGGCCACTGTGACCAGAATACTCGCCGGTATCTGCCACTGCAGAAACCGGCGGTAGGCCAGGTAGGCACCGCCCAGCAGTATCAGCACGGCACACGTCTCGCCCGTCGATCCGGGCGTGGACCCGAACAACAGGTCGGTTATCTCGGTGGGCACCGCTTCGAATTTCATCTTGGCCAGTGGGGTGGCGGCGGTAACGGCGTCGAAAGACGGCGTGGTAAACGGCAGCGCGAATGTATCGCCGCGCATCTTAAGGAAATCGACCAGGTCTGATTGCACCGACCACGTGGTGATCGCCACGGGAAACGACGCCTGCAAAAACGCGCGACCGGTCAAAGACGGGTTGAATATGTTGTATCCCAGGCCGCCGAACAGAATCTTGCCGATCACAATCGCCACCACCGCGCCGAGAAAAGCCATCCAAAGCGGTATGCCCGGCGGCAGCGTGAGCGCGAGCAAGATGGCGGTGACGATGGCGCTGCCGTCGGCCACATGGCTCTCGCGCAGCGAACCGCGGCGGGTGAACACCCACTCGGCCAACGTGGCCCCGACGATGCACGAGACGATCACCAACAGCGCGCTCAAGCCGAAGTAATAGACAGAAGCGAGCACCACCGGCAGCAGCGCGTAGATCACGTGGCGCATCACCACCGGCGTTTCGATCTGGCGCTTGAGGTAGGGCGAAGTAGAAATGACGAGCTGCACGTCTTGTCTCATTCGGCTGCCGTCTCCTCCGGTTCGCGCTCGCGCGCTTCGGCCGCTTCCCGTTCTGCGGCCTCGGCTTTTTCTGTCTCGGCTTTTTCGCGGAGCATCGCCTTGGCAACGCGAAACCGCTGGACCAACGGGATGTTCGACGGGCACACGTACGAGCACGCGCCGCATTCCATGCAGTCGAGTAAATGGTACTTCAGCATCTCGTCCCAACGGCGCACGCGGGCGAGCTGACCCAACTCGCTGGGGTTCAGGAACACCGGGCACGCGTCCACGCAGGTGGCGCAACGAATGCAGGGATACTCTTTGCGGTATTTGACCTGGTCGTCGGTGAGGCACAGGATCCCCGACGTCCCCTTGGTGATCGGCACCTCCAGAAACTGCTGCGGTGCGCCCATCATCGGACCGCCGAACAGCACCTGCCGGACGTTTTCCTTGAGGCCGCCGCAGTAGTCGAGCACTTCGCCCAGTTCGGCGCCAACGGGCGCCAGGAGCGTCGACGGATTGTGAATCCCGGAACCGGTGATTGTTACCACTCGCTCGATCAACGGCTGCCCGAAAGCGAAGTAATCACCGATACCTGCCACCGTACCCACGTTTTGGACGACCACCTGCGCGTCGATGGGAAGTTTGCCGCTGGGAACCTCGCGTTTCAGCACGGCGGAGATCAGCATCTTTTCCGCGCCCTGCGGATACTTGGTCTCCAGCGGTACGATCTCACAAGGCAGGTCGGCAGGGATTTGGCCCGCCAACGATTTGATCGCATCCCACTTGTTGGTTTCGACGCCGATGTACGATTTTTCCGCGCCGAGTAATTTCATGATGATACGAATACCCAAGTAAATCGAGTCGGCCCACTCCAGCATGACGCGATGGTCGCTGGTGAGATACGGTTCGCACTCGGCGCCGTTGACCAAGAAGTACTGTGCGTGCTTGCCTTCGGGCACGTCGAGCTTGACGTGCGTGGGAAACGCCGCGCCGCCCAGCCCGACAAATCCGCCGTCCTGGACCCGCTTCAACAACTCGTCGAGCGGGAGCGACTCCCACTCGATGGGGCCCTCATTATATAGCGTTTGCGGCGAGTTGAAATCGGTGGTGATAACGAATGAGTCTTCAAGGCGGCCGGTGGGGTGGTGCCGCTTTTCAATCGTTTTGACCCGGCCGGTAACCGAAGCGTGGAGCGGTACCGACACGTAACCGCCGGCCTCGGCGATCTTCTGGCCGCGGTAAACTTTCTCACCGACACCGACGATGGGTTTCGACGGTGCGCCGAGGTGTTGGTTGAGCGGGAGTACGACTTCGGAAGGCACGGGAAGCCGCTCGAGCAGACGGCTTTCCGTCAGCTCTTTGTGTTCGCCCGGATGAACGCCGTGACGGAAACTTCTCTTCGATTTCGAAATCCGTTCGGACATTCTCCGTACTACTCGGTTGATTTTTCTGTTTCCGTGGCAGTCGCTTCGGAATCGGCCTCTCGCTTCCGGGTGAGGAAGTCCCGTAACGACTGCTTGAAGAAATCGGGATCCTGGCTATAGCCAGAGAGCCAGAAAAGTTTTTCGGCCAGCTTTTCGAACAACACCTGATCGGTCACGGCGGTTGTCGACGGCGGTTCCTTTGCCGCTTCGGCTGCGGCCAGTTCTTCGGCCGTCGGCTCGGGAACCTCCGCCCAGGCGGGCAACGACCCCAGCGCGACCAACTCTCGCAGCCGCGTCCACAGCCGCAGCCGCTCCTCGGTCACCTGCACCATCTCTTCCGAGAGGGTGGCGATTCGGTGGCGGCCGTCGGCGTCTCTCACGTGAATGAAAGGCTCGAATGTCTTGCGCTTACCGGCGTGGAGCGCGAGGTACTCGGGGAGTACCTTCATCTTGTCGCTGAGGTGGCCTCTGGCGTGCAGCTTGAAATGCTCCTGGAAACGGGCCTCGCCGATCGCCCAGTCCGCCACTGACAGCGGAGAAATGATTTTCTCTTCCTGATTGTTGGCATCTTTGAACACCCATTCCAATTCCGGCCAGTCGCTTTCCGGATCGGGGTTGCCGGTAAGAACGATCGGTATTCGCCTCCCCACACCGGCGCCGCCGGCATCGCCGGGCTCGCCAGGATCCGCCTGGAACAGCGGAAACGCGCGGCTTTCGTACGCCAACCTCGCTTGTTCCGCCGTCTTCTCAGGGGCGATTCCGTGGGCTAGCGCGTCGGGCGCGTGGATGTGGAACACCGCCGGGCACGACCGCGACGCCCCTTTCACTACACCCCGTATCAGGTGGCCGGGGTGACCCACCGTCGATTGGAGGACGAATGCGCCCCTGCGTGCCAGCGCGAGAAGGCCCGGGTCGTTTTCTTCCTGCGGTTCGGACGTCCGCCCCGTCGCACTCACAGCGGGAATCGAAATCGCTTCGGTGTTCACCACGACGATCTTGATTGGATATCCGCGGGAGATCAGTCGTGAGATCTCATCCCAACTGGTCACGTCGGAATGCCCGATGACCAACACCGGCGGTATCAACTCGCGCTCTTTGACGCTGAAATCGCGCCAGGTAAACTGCGCGAATGCCTCGTCGTGCTGCGCCGGGTCGTAGGCGTCGTCCACTTCGAGGTCTGCCAATCGGCACGAGGCGATCTCGTCTGCCAGCGAGCGCGTCACACCCTCGAACAATCCTTCGGCAAGCGCCGGCGCGTCGCCGGGCAGGTGCGCCATCCAAGGTTGCGTGTGCGGGTTGTCGGGATAGGTTCCACTCCAAAACGAGCTGCCGCCGGGGTCGATCGCCATCACCAAACGCGCTCGGCCCGCGCCCTCGACGTAACTGCGCCGCTGTTCCATCAGCCGGCCGAGAAGATCGTTCCAACGCTTGAGCTGCTGCGGGTCGACCTTGCGCTCGCCGCTCTCATCGCCGGCCAGCTTGGCCAGCTCCTCCGGCGTGAGGTCTTTCTTGCCCACCCGATCCAGCTGGCGGCCGAAGCTCTCGAAGTCGTTGATCTCTACTGAGCGTGTGACCTTCCCCTGAATCTTGTCTTCCAGCTTGTGGATCAACGATGACAGATATTGAACGTGGGCTTCGAAACGCGGGCGCACCACCGACTCGATCGCGGCGGTGACCAGGTGAACCGCCGTTTTGGCGCTGTTACCCGGAAACGCTCCGTCTCCGCCGACCATCGAGTGGTACACCCGCCCATCGAGGAGCCGCAGCACCTCTGTCTCCGGCTCGTCGGGATCGATGTGTGCTTCGATGCGGTCGGCCGGCACGGCGGGCAGCTTCATCTGCCACTCCCAGCTCTCGCGAGTCGTCTGCAAATATTCCGCCGTTTGCTCCGCCCACTCGATCGCGTGCTCCGGACACACGGCGATGCAAAGACGGCACCCCTTGCAGCTCAGCGGGTTGAGTGCGATTGACAGCACACACCCGCTGCCTTTTTCTTTCTTGTGGGCGTTGTCGAAAAACGTCTCCGTTCTGCAAACGGGAAAGTGCTCCACCAGGCCACACACCCGTTCGAACTCTTCCTGGATCGGGGCCAGTTTTTCCTCGTCCAGCTTCATCTTCTCGGCGAGCTGCGAGAATGACTCCCGAAGGACCGCCCCCATGGTGCGGAACTGCCGCAGGTCGTCTTTTCTAAACACGCGGTAGGTCTGTTTGGCGAGATGATCGGCAATACGTAGCATCTGCGTCATGACGGCGCCGTCTTTTTCGCACTGCGACACCGCGGCTTTTATAATAGAAGACACCGGCTGAATCGTGGCCGGCAGCGCCGAATCGGGACAGTGCGCCCAGCACAGCCCGCAACCGGTACAATTCTCGGGTAGCCATCTGGGAACGCCCAGACGGTACGACGACATGTCGCGGAACGCGCTGCTGCCGCCGGGGATGATCCCGGTTGCCACATACGGGTCGGCGAGCGTCTCGCTGGCCTGGCCGCTGTCGTACAGGAATCCCACCGAGTGCCAGAAACGCGCCGGATCAAAGACAGTGCCGTCGCCGGTGCCGGTTTGTTGGACCGTCCACGGCGCCTCTTTCTCCGGTGTGGCGGGTTCCTCGGCGCGATCTGCCGAACGCCACAGCAATCCCAACGTTTCGTCCATGCCCCTGTCGACCACGGTGGTGATATCGTGCAGCAGGTAGTGGTCTTCGCCGAAGATTTTCTCCAGTCGCGACTTGAGTGTCTCCAAAAACTTGTCGGTGTGTTCGGTCTCGGTACCCGGGCTCAACTTGAGACCGGCGCCCAACAGCGCCCACACGGCCAGCTGATCGGTGAACGACGGCTGCGATGTGGTTTGCGCCGCGATGCCCGCGATGTCGACGGTGTACAGTCGAATATCCATGTCCCGTATCCACTGCTTCGTGCGGCGCGTGAGCGCTGGCCACAGCGATTCCGGGTCGTGTTTCGAACCGACGACGATGGTGGCGCCGTGATTGACCGTCGCGCAGGACGAGACGCTCTCCAGCAATCGGTCGTTGGCTACCAACAGCGTATCGGCAAACTCGGGGGGCACGTTGGCAACCTCGCCCGACGTTGCGAAGACCATCGAGTGACACACCGGCTGAAGGCCGGGATCCAGACCGCCGCTGGGAAACGTCCTCACACTCCTGGAAAGAGACTCCGACATCGTTTGTGCGAACAGGTTGAGCGCAAAAATGCCACCCTGGACCGAAAGCGAGTACAACTGAATGTGGCTCTCTGCGCCGGATGCTTTGGCCGAGGACTTGTCGACGGCTTCGTGATCTAGCCGGCCCGACAGCATCAACTCGTTGAGGCCGGGATACTCGCGGTTGAGGCGTTGTTGCAGCGTCTGCAAATGAGGAAACCGACGCGCCGACTGTTCGCTTCCGGCGGCGACAGCGCCGAGGTAGAAGCGTGTCTTCCGGCGCCCGCCCGCCGTCATGTTGTCGAATACAGCGGTCACATCGGCGATCGACGGCAGCGCGCCCCCCGCGCCGTAGACACCGGTGCAAACGACCGGCCTGTCGGTGAGACGGCGGTACACGTCGTAACGGGGATGTATCGCTTCGTCGTCGGACGCGTTTTCAATGGCCTTGTCGAGCGCGGCGCGGACCTCTCTGGAAAGCGGCAGGTCTTCTGCCAGCGGTTGATCGGCGCGCTCTAGCACGGTCACGGTTTTCTTGCCCTTCAACATTCGGCTGAGTTCGGCACCAGGGAACGGCCGGAACACGCTCAAGCAGATAGCGCCCACTTTAGCGCCTCTGTCGCGCAGGCGGTCCACGACCGCTTCGACAATCTCGACCACCGCGCCCTGCGCCACCACCACGTAGTGTGCGTCGTCCGTTCGGTAGCCCGTCACTTTCTTGTAGGTTCTTCCCGTCAAGGCGCCGTAGCTTTGCAACGCGTCGTCGACGATGGCGTCGATG
The DNA here is from genome assembly GCA_965372335.1 of uncultured bacterium. GTDB lineage: Bacteria > Krumholzibacteriota > Krumholzibacteriia > WVZY01 > JAKEHA01 > CBDVBX01. The sequence goes on from CBDVBX010000045.1 coordinate 10,491, forward strand.
TGGGCAATGAAAAACGGATACTGGGCGGCCAACGCCTTGAAGTACGACTCACTATCCTGGACGCCGCCGATGCCTGCCGGGCGGTCGCGGTCGACCAATGTGGGTACGCGCCGGCGTTTGGGGCCGAACAGAACGACCTGCGCCGGCGTGGGGGTTTCGATCTCGTCTTCCGGGCGGCCGAGGTAGGCTTCGACCAGACCGCGATCTGGCAGCCGGATGTTCTGTACCGACTGGCTGGTGTCGTAGAAGTCTTGCGCGCACACACCCGGGGTGAGCGCCATCTCCGCGACGCGGTGCGCGATCAGCGTAAAGTCAGCCGCTTCCTGGACGTTTTTGGCGAACATCTGGAAAGCGCCCGAGCCCGCGGTGGCATGATAGTCGTCGTGGCCGCCGTGGAGGGAACTCGCCTGCCGCCGTGCGGCGCGACACGTGAGGTTGTACACGCTGGTGAGCCGTTCGCCGGCGGCGGCGAATAACGCCTCGCGCACACCCCCGAGTCCTGAGACCAACCCGGCGGCGCGTAACCCCGTGCCGGAATACCCCGAAGCCTGTGCGGTTAGCGCGCGTAACCCATCTACGTGACAGACAACCGGCGCGCGGCCGCTCGACGAATCGAGGCCTCCGGTCGACAGGCTGCTCATCGGGCCGGTTATCTCCGCTAGGTCCGGACCGGACTGAATCAATACGGCGTCGCAGGCGATCGTTTCCACCGAACACACAGCGGCGTGGCCGTCTAGCGCGATCGGATCACCGGGAAACGGCGAGGGGTCTTCTTCCTTTTCTTTGGATTTTCCGAGCCACATGTTTTTACGAACTCTGTTTCTGCATCAACACGGCATCGCGAAACTGTTGGCCCTCCAACCATATGATCGCCCCTGACTCACATCTCAGCGTGGCGTTGGGCGATTGTAGGTGGAGCAGTTCGCCGTTCAGTTCGGGCAGGTTCTTCTTCATCTTCAAAAGGCCCTGCGGCGCATCGGCGGCGCACTTGCCGCACGCGGTACAGGCGACCTTGCACGTCTCCAGAATTTCGTCGCCCTCCAGCTCCGACTTGCACTGTACCAGCAGATGCTGTTCTAGCGGTAAGATTTCGTACAAACCCTTCGGGCAAATTTTAACGCAATCGCCGCACGACGTGCACTTTTCGGCGTCGACGATGGGGAGCCCCGTCGGACCCATTGAGATGGCGTCGAATGTACAAACGTCCACGCAGTCGCCAAATCCCAGGCAACCGTAACGGCACCCCTTCGAGCCGCCGCCGACGGCAGCGGCGGAGCGGCACGACTCGTGCCCCTCGTACTCCGACATGTGGATGGCGACGTCGTTGCCCCCCGCGCACCGCAGCCGCGCCACCTTCTTGACCATTTCTCCCGCGTCGACGCCGAGAAACTCGGCGATCGAGATGGCGGCGTCCTGGCCGCCCACAGGACACTCGCTGGGTTTGATGTCGCCCGACACGGCCTTCTCGGCAAAGGAACGGCAGCCGGGGAGTCCGCATGCGCCGCAGTTGTTACCGGGCAGCATGTCGTTGACCTGGTCGATCCGCGGGTCTTCGAATACCTTTAGCTTCGAGTTGGCCACCGCCAGAACGATCGCCAGTGCGCTCACCAGACTCAGCAGGAAACCAATGGCGATAAGACTTTCCATTTTCTAGTTGAAACGCGCGGCGCGGTCGATCAGGTCGTCCAGGTCGGGTTCGTCGGGATTCTTGGGTTTTCCGGGGTGGATGATTTTGACGGGGCACTTTTCGGCGGACAGCACCAGATCTTTGAAAGAGCCGGCCGACGCGTCCCGTATGAACGCCTGTTTGTTCTCGTTGTAGGCGAACAGTTGACTGTTGATATTGGTGCAGTCGTTACAGCTGGTGCACAACGGCGTATCGATGTACGGGTCGTCGAATGAAACGGATTCCTCTTCCTCCTCTTCGGCGGCTTCGGCCGCTCCTTCCTGGGGGGGCGGCGCCTCTGTAGGCGCGGGCGCCGACGGCGGCGTCGCGGGAAAAGACATCGTGGGGGCTGAACCCGCTGCACCACCGGCGATCAGCTGTCCTGCAATCCGCCGAATGATCTCTTCGCTGAGCGCGCCGATGTCTCGGTCCAAGTCCGTCGAGTACTTCTTTTCGATCTCTTCGACCTCGAGCCGTTTCTCTTCTTCGAGGCGGGCCTTTTCGCCGGCCAGTGCCGCCAGCGCGTGGGAGTTGTCGATCCCTCCCAGCTCCTGCAGGCGCCGCCAGTAGTCCGCTGCGCGATCTACTGCCGATAGCACCTTGCGCGTCACCACGACGCGGACGACACTGTTGTCTTCCGCAACGGCGGTGACGTATGGGACCTTGCGCTCGACGGTGTCGGGATCCGACTGCAGGTATTCTCCGAACGGCATCATTTCGCTCTGCCAGTACGACTGCGGCACCGGCCAGAATTGATCGTCGAAACGCGAATCGAGCAGCAGAAAATCGGCCGGCGTAAACGTCAGCTCCACGGCAGATTTTTGATCGACGCCGGTGAGGTACTCGAACGAATCCTGTGCCCATGCGGCTTCTTTCTGCGGGTTGCCGGCGATGTCGAACCGCTCGCGGAAAGTTTCACCTCTGCCCGGGTCGAAAGAAAATGAGGGGAATGCCCGCGATTCCAGGGCGGCGGCGGCGGCGAGATACGTGGCGAATCCCGGTTGGTTCTCGCTGTTTCCGGTGTACACGCTGAACAGCGCGGGGCCGTTGTAACTCAGGCCGGCCATCATGGTGTCTTGAATATAAGACGGGCGCGATACGGCCGACTGCATGACGTACACGTGCCCCAGCGACATGGCAATACTGGCGATGCGGGCGGACCACCCCGGTGACGCCGTAGGGCCGCCGGTGTCGTCGCGGCCGCTCAAGTCGTCGAGCTCGGCCAGCACCTTGACCGGAATGCCCGAATCAAACAGGTCCAGAAGGGCGCTTTTTCCCCGCTTGGCAAAGAACCTCCGATCCAGCCGCAACAGGACCGGTGGACAGTGGACGATTTCTTCTTCAGTAAGTCGCGTCGCATCGAAGTTCTCGAAAAACGAATCGTGCGACTCGGGACGATAGTGGTTGCCGATTTCCAGCCGGGCGATTCGAACCGATTTGAAAAAGCCGGCCATCACATTCATGCGGGCGCGATACTGTTCGGCGGCCAGGCCGCAGTCGTTGACAACGGTCTCCAAAGGAAACGGGAGCGCTTCGTCGTTCTCGCCGGAGAGTTCCGAATACAGCGGCCTTACGCGGCGGATGGCATCGAGCGACGCCTGGATTCTGTCGCGGCGCTCCTGGGGCAGGGAATTGCCAACGTGGCTTTCGCTCAAGATCTTGGACATGGCGTCGAAATCCAACTCGTCGTCGGTCGGCGTCCCCGCGGACTCCTTGAGGTGCTCGGCGCTCTTCGATGCGTCGGAGCGGTCGTAGTCCGCCGCCAAAATGTCTTCGAGTCCTCGGACGACCCCGTCCAGATCTTCCAGCCAACTGCGGTTGCACCCACGCCAAAACGTAGCCACCGACGCGGCGAACAGCCGGACCGGCGCGTCGGTACCGCACGGAATTACGTCACCGTCGACGCTGAGCACCTTGCGGGCTTTCTCCAGGTCGCTGCGGAGGAGGGCTGCCTTTTCTTCGGAGAACTTCTCGGACGCCAACAACTCATCGGTCGCTCGGTCCCACAGGTCGGACAACCGGCCGAGGCTGGAAACTCGGCCTGCGCGGCCTTTGCGCGCGGAGGCACCGTCGGTCGAGAACGACCTTATGGTGTATTCGAGTTGTAACAGGTGGTGTTTTGCCCGGTCGGCGGCTTCGACCTCGTCTGCCGTCTGTTCGGCGACGTCGTCGAAGATGCGCGAGAGCGACATCGCCGGCACGTCACCGCCGTCCTCCACCAAACACAGCGGATACTCGTAGCGGACGCGCGAAAGGTCCTGGTACCGGTAGAGAAGCGCGGGCACCAGCCGAGTCGCTGACGGCTCGGCGTCGGCTTCCCGCGTGCCGTAGTAGTGAAAACTGAGCAGTTCGGTTAGAACGCGCGAGGCGTCGTAGTCGGCCGGTGTATCCTCACCCCCTGGCGGGGGCAGTTCGACCGGCAGCTCGCCGGCGCGCTCTTCGGTAGGGGTGGTCTCTTTTTCTTGCTCGTCCGACCCGGACTGCAAGATGTCCCACCTTATGTCAAAAGGGTCATTGTGTTCCGTCGGTCCGGTCGCCATCTCCGTTCCCACCGCTGATTACCTCGAATTGTTTGGTTGGAAAAATACCGAACTTGTCGAACGCCGAGTCGAGCAGTTCTTCGCGCTGCTCGGTCGTTGGGGCGCGCTCGGGCGCTTTCAACGCATCGTACGTCGGCACGTTCCGGTTACGATACAGAATACCAATCGGCACCTTGTCACGCATAGCGGAGATTTCCCTGGCCCTCTGTATGTCGGAAGGATCGTGTTCCTCCTGCGACTTGTACAGGCGCCCGATGCCCTCGCTGATCCGCATGCCGTCTTCGTGCTTGAGCAGCAGGACATTGGCCGGGTCGGTCATCAGTTTCGCGTAGATGTCCTGCATGAAATGCGGGCACCGTTGAAGTACACGGACAAACGAAAATCCTTTGTGGAAAAATGCCTGCCTGAGAACATCGTACAAGAGTTCCGGGATCCATTCGACGACCTGGGCGACGAAGGAAACGTTGGTGATGCCCAGCGTCGTACACAGGGGATTGATCGGTTCGAGAACCGCGCCGTAGGGCGTCGTGTTGGTCTTCCAACCCAGCGGCGTCGTCGGCGACACCTGTTTTTTGGTCAGACCGTAGATGCCGTTGTCGTGCAACACCGCCAACATATCGACGTTCAGGCGTACCGAGTGGATCCAGTGCGCCGTGCCGATACTGCAGCAGTCCCCGTCACCCATGTTGACGAACACATTGAGATCGGGACGGCGGATCTTGATGCCTTGGGCCGTCGGAAGCGCGCGGCCGTGGAGGCCGTGGTACCCGTACGTGCTCATGTAATGCGGAAATCGGGCCGCGCAACCGATACCGGAGATGAATACGGTCTTCTCGGGCGGAAGTTGTTCGTCGCGGCAGAGTTTCTGCGTTGCGGTCAGAATCCCGTGGTCCCCGCATCCCGGGCACCAGCGAACGACCCGACCCTGATAGTCTTCCATGGTTCTGTATTCTTCATCGACATCCAGAACACATGCGTTTTTTAGACCGAACATGATGTATTGCCCTCTCGTTTACTTTCCACTCAGCTGTCCGCGGATCATTTCTTCGATCGCGCCGGGTTTGATCGGCTGGCCGTGTACGTTGGACCAGCAGTCGACGTCGACCAGGCAGCGGGCGCGGAGCAGCCACGCAAGGTTTGAGTACCGACGGTTGTCCTCGGTAATCAACTGATCTTCGAGGCTGTCCGAATAGTTGATTTCGACACAAATGACTTTTTTGAATTTTTCCAGAATTTCTTTTATTCCCGACGCCATCGGCTGGAGAAACTTCAGGTGCAGCGACGACACGCTCAGGCCGTCTTCGCGTCCGCGGTACACCGCCTCTTCGATCGCGCCCTTGGTGCTGCCCCATCCGACGATCAGCAAGTCGCCGCCGTCGGGGTCGCCGTTCACCTTGGGTGTCTTGAGTGTCTTCTGGAACGCGGCCAATTTGAGGCTCCGGCGATTACAGCCCTCTTGGTTGACGCCGGGCTCGTACGCCACACGCGCGTCATGGGTGTGCGCCAAACCGGTGAGCGTGTTCATACCGTTGGGCTGGCCGGGGATAAACCGCTGTGACAGGCCCGTTACCGGGTCCCAGTCGAGGGGAGCTTTTCCGGGAGGTATGGGGCTCTGGTCGATCGGCGGCGCGATCCATTCCTTATTGAACTTCGGACGCGTGAACGCCTGCTGGCCGGTAGCCAGGTTGGCGTCGCTCAGAACGACAACCAGCGTTCGAAACGTCTCCGCGATCTTTCGTGCGGTGATTATTGAATAAAAACAGTCTTCGATGGTTGACGGCGCCATAACGATTTTGGGCGCGTCACCGGGTGTGCCGAAGATAGCGGCGAGCAGATCGCCCTGTTCTACTTTGGTCGGCAGACCCGTGCTGGGACCGCCACGCTGGACGTTGACCAGTACCAGCGGTATCTCGGCCATGACCGACAATCCCATCATTTCTGTCTTGAGCGCCATTCCCGGGCCGGACGTAACCGTTACCGCGCACTTGCCGGCGTACGATGCTCCCAGCGCAAACGCGCACGCCGCGATTTCGTCCTCAGCCTGATGGACGATGCCGCCTACTTGTTCGAATATCTCGCTGAGGTAGTGCGATGCCGACGTGGCCGGAGTGATCGGATACATCGCACATACTTCCATTCCGGATGCGACGACACCCAACGCGAGCGCCGTGTTGCCGTTGATGACGACCTGCGGTTCGGTCAGCCCGAACGGGGGGATTTGGAACGTGAACTCCAGGTTACCTTCGGCCCAAGCGTAACCGGCTTCCAACAGTTCAATATTGGGTTGGATGACCTTGTCACCCTTCTTGCGGAACTTGTTGACGACTTCATTTTTGGCCAGATTGATATCGAAGTTGTAGATACGACAAAGCAGTCCCGTCACAAACATGTTTTTGCCGCGCTGCGGGTTGTCGACGATCTTTTTGCACTCTTCTTCCATTGGGACTTCGTGTACGTTGTATCCATCTGCGATGAGTTGATCGTATACACGCACGTAGTCCTCGCGAATCGTTGGATCGGCGTGTGTACGCCACACGCTTTCCAACAGGATGATGCAGTCCGGTTTGAACTGCTTCGACTGCAACCGGCCGAGAAGCGCTTGATCGTTGAACGCAACCACCAGATCGGCCTCGTTGCCCGCGTTGGTAATACGAAACGACCCCACGCGGATCCGGTTGCCACTCGCGCCGGCCGCGTTTCTTGCCGGCGGTTCGATCTCGGCGGGGATAATCTCAACCGTCCAGATGCTATTACCCATCTTGGCGGCGACGGTGCCGAAAATCTGTCCGGCTGTTTGCGCGCCTTCACCCGAATCCGAAACGATCTCGACGATGTGTTCGTCGACGCGAACGGGTTCTTTTACAATCTTCGGGTAATCAGCGCTCTTGTCGTTGACCTGTTGCGATTTTTTCCCTGGAGCCTTCATTGTTTTTTCCATGGCCCTATTGATTGAGTGAGAGCGTTCACCGAACGTGTCGCGGTGCGCATTCGAGATGAACACTGTGAAAGGGTGACTATGTCCGTAGAGTTTTCCGCGATAGGACTAGACGGAGTTATATACGGAAACCGGTGGAGCTGTCGATTAGTCGACGGACGCCGGAGTATCGTGGTCGTAATGAGCCGATTGCATGATGTCCGGTTGTTCACGAGTATTACCATCGGCCGGATCGGGGAACGAAGCACCCGATCTGATGTTGAGAACCGGCACCGTCCGTTTTGTATTTCCGACCTGTATCGAAAGACCCCGCGGGTCGCCCTCTACATAAAAATATGCGACTCAATCGTCGAGTCGGCAACCCCGGGGAACTTCCTGCAATCAAAAAAGTTATTATACCACAGCCGGGCGGTGTCAAGCACCTAAAAATAGAGGACTTCGCCTCTTTTATTGACTCATTAAATGTAGAAAATATGACCGGGATTTCAAGTAAAAAGGTGAAAAATCGCCCCCGGACCCGCGGATTTCGGCGGCCCACCGAGTGGCGGATTTCTGGCCGCTCGGATCTAAGGGCAGGCAATATCCATGCCCACCCCCTTCTATCCTACCGTCCCCATCGACGGCGGCGCATCGACCTGGGCGCCACAGTTTCCGTCGCCGCTGCGGGGCCTCTATGGT
>CBDVBX010000046.1:0-18213 GCA_965372335.1 uncultured bacterium
TCCCGCTCCCGTCCGGAGCCCCGTACGGCATCCACTCGCCCCACTCATCGCCGTCGATGGGGAGGCCGCGAATCCAGTCGATGGTCTCGGTCCAGTCGTCGTTGTGACGGGCGATGGGTTCGAAAATCCAAGACACGGATTCCGGATCCTGGCGCGTGGTGAAGTCGCCGATGTAATCGTTGGCCACCCAATTGAAGGTCGAAATTGGCGGTACCGTCGAGGGATTGTCCGGCACATGTCGGGGCGTGATAATATGGACCTCGGGCGATAACGTCCTCGCTGTGAAGGAGCGGTACGCCGGTTCCCGCGACGCCAGTCCCCTGTCGTCGACGGCTCTGATAAAAAACGTGTGGGAACGGCGAAACTCTTCGACCGGATCGTCCAATACGCTGTCGACCGGTACATCGGCAGAGAAGTTAAACGTGTCGCGCGTTTTTGTGGTTTGCGTCCAGTGATCCGCACCGGTGGTATCGGCTGGATCGAACGCGCCATCGTTGTCGGTGACACAGTATTCGAAATGGGAGATCGAGCCGTCGGGGTCGTGACCTCCCCAGGAGAATTCGATTTTGTACACAGAAACCGATCCCTCCGGCGGGCCGCCTTCTAACCATATTGTGGGGGGAGTATTTTTGAGTGAGCTGATGCCTTCGTCTTCGACTTGCGAACAGCCGGAAAACGTACTGGCGACCAATAAGATGACCAATGAGATGAACGTGGCGTGGGGCAACCACTGGGGTCGTGAACGACGCATCGCGATCCCTCCCGTCTATCGGCGCGGCCGATATTGATCTGTCGTCACGAAGTGGAGCCTCTATGTAAACATATGTTGCATAAGAACATCGCGCAACAGAAAATCCATGTCGGTGTGGAAAAATCGACTAAGCGGGTTAGTTAGGACTCCAATTGGTCGAATGTATAACGATCGATGTGTCTGTGGGCGAGGGGGAATATGATGTTGTCTTCGCGGAACATGTGGAGACGCATTGATTCGACCAGCGCTTTGCCCTGTTCGATGGCCACATCGAGCGTTACCAGCCGGGATGCGGCGTCGGGCAGCCGAGCCGCCAGACCGAAGAAATTGAAGACAACTGCCGCAAGTTGAATCGACTTGAGGTGTTCGTCCTGCATCAATTTCACACAGGTGAACGTGTCTGACCCCTGACTGTGCTCTCCACTTTCCAGAAGCCGCCGGTCCAGCTCCGGAAACAGACCCGCTTCTTCGATGTGCTGATGATTGATGATCTCCGTGTCGAAATGCCGGAAGAACCGCCTCAATCCTTCATCCACTTCCTTCGAAATTCCTTTTTCGGCAATCTGCCCGAGCAACTCCTCGAAAGCGGCCAGCTCTCGGGTGTACGCCTCGTGTTCGTCCATCAACTTTTGTAAAAAAGGATGCAACTCTTCACGGGGGACATCCTCGAGACTCGGCGGGTCAAACGCATCGGGCGCGTTCATTGGAGACCACTCGCCCTCGACTCCCTTTTCGACGATTCTGGTAATTTTGTCATCGTTTTGTCGATTCATGTCTACGCTCGCGATCGGTTCGAAGGATATCCTAGGGATTCTTGACGTAGGCGTTGGGCCTCATATAGAACCACCAGTTGAGCACCAAACACACAAAATAGAAGACGGCAAACCCGTACAACGCGTACTCCGGCGTGGTCGCTTTGATCTGCTCACCGAATATCTTCGGGATGATGAAGGCGCCGTAGGCCGCCACGGCCGATGTCCACCCCAGCACCGGGCCGGCTTGTTCCTCGTCGAACACGACGGCGATCGTCCGGAAGGTAGACCCATTCCCCACACCCGTAGCCGTAAAAAGGACAATAAACAAGATTAGAAACGGGATGAAGTAATCCTCGGGAGTTGGTGAATTATAAGCTTTTGCCATGAAGTACGCCACTCCCAGGGCCGAGGCGACCATCACGATCGACACCACCTGGGTGACCTTGGCGCCGCCGATCTTGTCGGCGATTTTGCCGCCGACGGGTCTGATCAGGGCGCCAATGAAAGGGCCCATCCACGCGAACATCAACGCGCTGGGGCCATTGGGATTGGCGGCATCATGAGCGACGACACCGTCAGGGCCCGCGACGTGTGTGAATCCGAATATGACCTTGATGGCCAGTGGAAACGCCGCCGAGTAGCCGATAAATGAGCCAAAAGTCATCGTGTAAATAATGGTCATCGCCCACGTGTGCTTGTCCCGGAATATTCGGTACTGCCTCTTGAGGTTTTCCTTGAGCGCACCCGTGGTGAGGTATCTCATCGAGAGGACCGTCGTCGCGATCACCAGCGGCAGAACAATCCATTTGCTCAGCAACCCGATGCCCGTGGGCGGAGGCAGTAACAGATATAGTCCTGCGGCGGCGGTCACCAGACCGATCAGTAGCAGAAACACAATCTTTGACATTGCCGCAACGGGGTTGCCTGGATTGGGTGTGACGGACTCCGTTTTGATGTTATTCATTCCGAACCAGCCGAGTATTGCCAGCGGAACCAACAGCACCAACCAGATATATCCGGCGTTCTGTATGTAGGTTTCGCTTCCCCCGGGGATTTTTCCAATCAACGTACCGCTGGTGTTGATCAATGTCTGCGACACGCCGCCGAACAGCCCCACCGTCATGATCAACGGGACCACGATCTGCATCGTCGTGACACCGAAATTACCCAAACCGGCATTTAGCCCCAGAGACATTCCTTGGACCTTTTTGGGAAAGAAGAAGCTTATGTTGGACATCGATGAGGCGAAATTTCCGCCGCCAAAGCCGCACAGAAGCGCCAGCAGCTGATACACCCACAGCGGGGTTTCCTTGTTCTGCAGGGCGATCCCGGTCCCCACGGCGGGTATCATCAGCAGAAGCGTTGTAAAAAAGATCGTGTTTCGTCCGCCGGCGATTCTAATAAAAAAGGTGCTGGGGATTCTGAGCGTGGCCCCGGCGAGTCCGGCGATCGCCATCAAGGTGAAGAGCTGTGCTTTATCGAACGGATACCCCAGGTTCAGCATTTGAACCGTGATGATTCCCCAATAGAGCCACACGGCAAACCCACACAGAAGACTAGGGATTGATATCCACAAGTTTCTGGTCGCTATTTTCTTGCCGATGCTATTCCAGAAACTCTCGTCTTCGACGTCCCACTTTTCGAGGTTCGTTGGCATGGGTGTACAGTTCCTCTTGTATAGCCTGCGTTACTTCCCCGTATTCATGGCGATCGAGTCGGGATTTGTCGACTCGATCTGCTTCGACAGTTCGGGGTTTTTTTGGCTGATCATTCTTTGAATGACCAAGTGCATCCAAATCAGGCAGATGGTGGAAATCAAAAACATAAACATCCAGCAGCTCGTCCAAAGACCGGTGAATTCGAGGAGATAACCAAATATAATCGGGCAGACAAATCCCCCCAGTCCCCCCAGGACGCCCACCATGCCGCCGACAACACCCACTTCCTCTGGGAAATAGTCGGGAATGTGCTTGTAGACGGCCGCTTTTCCAATCCCCCAGATGCTGCCCAAAAGAACCACCAGTACGGCGAATATCCAGACGTTGGCTTGAAAGTAGATTTTGGTCATGCCCCTGGCGAGCAACGCTTTCTTCTCCACTTGTTGGCCTTCGACGACAATAGCTTCCTGCCACGAGGATTTCGAAGGGAAAACAAGTACGTCCTCGTCCAGGTTTTCAAATACGCGGTTGTTCTTCTCTAGCGTATAAGAGCGCTCGCCAACAACGATTTCAGTGTCCGTGACCTTGGATACGGTACCGGTTGATTTCGCCATCACGCCTTTTCCCACCGAAAAAATCTCCATCTTCGGTACCGTCAGCATGAAACTGATCAACACCGACGTCCCCAACACCCAGTACATGACCTTTCTGGCGCCCCACTTATCCGACATCACCCCCCCCAGCGCCCGGATCACTCCGGACGGAAAGCTGAACATCGCGGCGAAGATACCAGCCATCACCAACGGGAACTGGTACACGTTGACGAAATATGGGACCAGCCACTGGGAAAACGCCACGAAGCATCCGAAGACCAGAAAGTAGTAGAGACCAAATCGCCACACACGAACATTTCTCAGGGGAGTCAGCATCTGCCCGACCGTCCGGCTATGGGTCGCGGGTTTCTTGTTTTCGGTAAAGATAAAGAAAATGACACCCATGGCCGCCAGCATCGCGGCGTAAATCATCGGCAGTGTGCGCCAGCCTTCCAGATAAGCGCCGTTGTCGGTGAGTCTGTTCAACAGCGTCGGGGCAAACAGTGTGGTCAGTGCGGCACCCGCGTTACCAGCCCCAAAAATTCCCAGCGCCGTCCCCTGCAGTCTTTTTGGGTACCAGACTGAAGTGAAAGCAATACCGATTGCAAAACTGACGCCGGTCAGGCCGAATCCGAAACCGTAGAATAAGAATTCGATGAAGCTATCCGCCCGCGACAACAAAAACATTGGGATCGCGCTCAACAGCAGCAAACTGCCGTAAACGGGTTTGCCGCCGAATTTGTCGGTGAGTATCCCCGCCGGAAGCCTGAATATAGACCCCGCCAACACGGGCACTCCCATCAGCCATCCCAACTCGACCGGCCCCCAGTCGAACACTTGGTTCGACGAAAGAAAAGTAATGAGGACACCGTTGAGCATCCAGGCCGCGAAGCAGATCGTGAACGCAAACGCATTGAAGAACAGGATCTTATGCGACTTAAAAGTTGCTCGCTCTTCCAATGGTCTCTCCTGTGTTCTTTAGGAGTGGGTCCGATATCCGAAGATTCAGTCCCGGCGAGTCGTTGCCGTCGATACCAGAGTTCGGCAATGAATGCAATTAATTGTTCGTCGGCTTGGTCGCCGACCATTCGTTGTCGTCGCGGCGAACTCGCCGCCGGTCCCAGGACCAGATGACCAGCTGATACGGACGCCAGATGTAGTGCAGCGGCACGACCAGCATATGCACCAATCTCGTAAATGGAATTAACATGAAGATCAGATACGACAGGATGATGTGCAATTTGACCACCCACGGCATGCTCGCCACAGCGCCGATTTCCGGCTGGAGCACCATTACCGAACGCAGGTAAGGAGTGAGCACCGATGCAAACCAGGATGAGCCCCAACGATATCCCAGCGCAACCGACAAACCGAGGATCACTTCGACGATCAACAAGACGAACACAATTATATCCATACGGGTCGTTACAACCCTCAGGCGAGGATTGGCAGTCCTTCTGGCAAACAATATGATCAGGCCCACCAGTACGATCAGGCCGAACATCAGCGCACTGATCTCAATGATGAGCAGGCGTACCGGATGGCTGTTGAACGCCAGAAGCCCCCTGGGCACCAGAAACGCTACGAGATGCCCCAGGAACAAAAACAGGAGCCCCCAGTGAAAGGGCATCGTCCCCCAGAACAGCTGGCGTCCCTCCAGAAATTGCGACGAGAGCGACGAATAGCTAAATTTCGTCATTTTGTAGCGAGAGATCGTGCCGACCAAAAAAACTACCAGGGCGACATAGGGCAGCCCGATCAGCGTAAAATTATCCAGTGGCGCCATGACATTTCCCTTTGTTGCACTCCAGCCTCATTTCGGTACCAATTGATTTGAGAAAGCGACTCTCCTGTATCGCGGGCTGTTCCTGATAGGAATCAACGTCGAAGTCCCGCTTCAACAACGTATACAGCGCCCGCAACGGCTTTTCGTAAATTTCCGCGTACCGTTCGGATCGATCAATGAGCGTTTTGTATTGAGTTACGTAGGTGATGTTTTTCTTTTTGACTCTGTCGGAATCAAACTCGCCGATGATTCTACGTAGCGCGGGTGCGACGATCATCCGTACCAACTCGTCTCGAAGTTCCGGTTTTTGCATGGCGTCGAGCAAGCGCAGGACATTGGGCAGGTGGTCGGGCAATTCGTTGCCGCAGTCAACGCCGGCCTCTTTGTGCTCGCCGTTGAGCTTCACCAACAGCTCCCCCCGCTTGTAATCGTCTCCCCACATCACGTATCCGATATCCAACGTCGTGACCGCTTGAACGTCGAAGGATCTTGTGTAGACTTCTTCGAGTTCTAACAGCGAAGCCTGCGATGCAAAGTTGGTGAACTCCCTCAAATTATCGGCCGCTTCGCCGCACTCGTCATCCAGAAACGCCTGTACCTTCTGCACTTTCTGGGCAAATCCGGCGTCGGGATAAGAGAACAAATCGGCGAGCCCGCTGTAGTGTCCAAATGAATCGCTCATGTTGGCTCACCACCCTCTTTCGGGTTTTTGCTTGAATCCGAAACCAGTGGATCCCTTGGTGTCTCCGGCAAACTCCATCATCTCGATGGCCTGCTCGCGGTGGGCGGCAGGTATCACAAAACGGTCGTCGAATTTCGCCAGCGACGTCAGGTAATAGATGTCATCCGCCACTTCCGGCGTCAAACCAACGTCCTGCAGCGTCGCTTTCACCCGATCTTCAGGGATGTCGCCGACGGTTTTTCCGCGCCGGTAAATCCTGACCGCCATCATCTTTTTGAGGATTCGTTCGATCCTTCCTTCGTCCCCGGCGGTGAACAGGTTCGCCAGGTATTTCAAAGGAAATCTCGCCTGTTCGATGGTGCCGAACAGCTCCTCGGTACTGGTGTCGTAGAGCCAGTCGTCGTTCCAGGTTTTGGCGATGGGATCCAGTTTTTTTTGCTGCTCCTCGTTCTTGACGTCACTGAGAGAAGCCATCACCGGCAGTAGCGGCGGTACATAGAACAACATGGGCAACGTCCTGAATTCCGGATGCAGCGGCACAGCCAGCTCCCATTCCTTGACAAATTTGTAGGCGGGGGAACCCTGCGCCGCCTTTATCGTGGAATCCGGTATACCGTTGGCCTTTGCCGCCTCTATCACTCCAGAATCGAATGGATCGAGTAGGGCCCGAAGCTGCGAGTTGACCATATCGACGCCACTGTCGAGACTCTCCGCCGTATCCCGAATCTCGTCGGCGTCGTACAAAATCACGCCCAGATAACGGATGCGTCCAACGCAAGAGTGCATACAGGCCGGCGCGTCCCCCGCTTCCAAGCGCGGATAACACAGGATGCACTTTTCTGACTTCCCCGTGCCCCAGTTGATATAGGATTTCTTGTACGGGCATGCCGTCACACACATCCGCCATGCGCGGCAAACCTGCTGGTTAATGAGAACCACGCCGTCCTCTCCGCGCTTGTAAATGGCTCCGGACGGACACGACGCCACGCAAGCGGGATTGAGGCAATGATTGCAAATCCTGGGAAGATAAAAGAAAGCCATCCGCTCCAACTGGAACATCGCTTCCCGTTCCGCCGGCGAGAGATTCTCCAAGTTAGGATCGTTGCGCGCAAAATCGGGCGTGCCGCTCAGATCGTCGTCCCAGTTGGGGCCCGACTTGATGTCGATCGGCTTTCCGGTGATCAAAGAAATCGGTCTCGCCGTCGGTTGGTCATCCTGCGCGGGTGACTCGATCAAATCCAGATACTTGTAGGTGAACGGCTCGTAGTAGTCGTCGATGACCGGCAAGTGGGGATTGTGAAAGATATTGAGAAGCCCTTTCAGCTTGCCGGCGCCCTTGAGAGAAATGTCCCCCGGGGTGACTTTCTTTTCCCAGCCGCCTTTGTAGATCTCCTGGTCTTCCCATTTCGTGGGATAGCCGGTGCCCGGCTTGGTTTCGACATTGTTCCACCACATGTATTCCGCACCTTTGCGGTCGGTCCATATGTTCTTACACGCGATGGAACATGTGTGGCAGCCGATGCACTTGTCCAGGTGAAACACCATCGAGATTTGCGATCTGACATCCATAGCTAACCATCCACTGAGTTAAAAGACCACCTTCGTCATTTTCTTGACCACGACGTGTGTGTCGCGGTTCGGCGCAGTCGGTCCCCAGTAGTTGAAGTGATAAGTGAACTGCCCGTATCCGCCGGACAGCAGGTTTGGTTTAAGATGGATCCGTGTAAAACTGTTGTGGCCGCCGGCGCGCTTGTTTCCCCGTACCTGCGACTTGGGAATGCCGATGGTTCTCTCCGGAACGTGGTAGACGATGCAGACCCCCTTCGGGATACGGGAGCTCACAACGGCCCGCGTGCAGTAGACTCCGTGATCATTGTAGACCTCCACCCAGTCATTGTCCTCGATCCCCAGGTCCGCCGCGTCCTGCTCGCTCATCCAGCACGGTTCGCACCCACGGGACAAGGTCAGCATTCGCAGGTTGTCTCCGTACGTCGAGTGAATATGCCACTTGCCGTGCGGCGTCAGGCAGTTGAGTACCTTTGCCGTTTCGTTCTTGAGCGTTTCTCTCAGGTCGCCGTAATACTCCGGTTTCGGCGAAGGCTTGTACGTGGGCAGGTTCTCACCAAAAGCGATATACATTTCGTGGTCGAGATAGAAATGCTGGCGGCCGGTAAGCGTCCTCCATGGCACCAATCGCTCGACGTTGTAAGTGAAGGGGGCGTATGCCCGGCCATCTTTCATCAACCCCGACCAAAGCGGCGAGGTGTTGTACCTTCTCGGCTGTGCTTGAAGATCCTCGTACGTCATCTGAACGTCTTCGCTCCCCGCGGCCAGGTCGGCCAGCGTGAGGCCCGTCTTTTTTTCCGCGGTCTCGTAGGCGCGGACGTCCAGGACGCCGTTGGTCAACGAGGAGAGTTTCAGCACAGCATTTGCCGCCCAGACGTCTTCCTTCAGCGACGGGTAGGTATTGCCGTTTCTCTTCTCCACAGGAAAGTGGGCCGACTCGACCATCTCGTCGTAAACATCTGCACACTCGTAATGATTGCCGTGCGCGCCCATACCGCTCGTTTTGACTTTGTCGCCCAGGGCAATAAACTTGTCGTATATCTGCGTGTAATCTCGTTCAACCACGGCGAGATTGTGCATCGTTTTGCCGGGAATTGCTTCGCACTCCCCCTTGAACCAGTCGCGCACCACGGGCTGGGTGATTTCGCTGGCAGTATCGTGGGCGAGCGGCGCGGCGATAATATCCTTTTGCGGCGCGGCCAAATGTTCTCGTGCGAGGTCGCTGGTCACCCGCGCAATTTCTTTGAAAATGTCCCAGTCAGACTTCGACTCCCAAACCGGTGCGATTGCCGCCGAAAGCGGGTGTATGAACGAGTGGAGATCGGTGCTGTTCAAGTCGGCTTTTTCGTACCAAGAAGCGGCCGGTAGAACGATGTCGGAATACAACGCCGATGAGTCCATGCGGAAGTTGAGATCCACAACCAGGTCCATCTTGCCAACCGGAGCGATGTCGTGCCACTTCACTTCTTCGGTTTTTTCTTCTGGCCGGTCGACGGCGATAGCGTTGGAGTGGGTGCCCAGGTAGTGTTTCAACAGGTACTCGTGACCCTTCATACTCCCCATGATGGCGTTTCCGCGCCAGATGTACCAAACGCGCGGGAAATTCTTTTCCGCGTCGGGGTCACCCACCGCGTAGTTGAGTTCTTTCGATTTCAGTTTCTCCAATACGTAGCTCTTAATCGCGTCGTCGTCGGTGGCGCCGTTTTGCACCGCCTCCTGGCAGAGCTCGAGCGTGTTGCGGTCGAATTGGGGGTAGAACGGCATCCAGCCCATCCGGACCGACTTGTAGATCAAGTCAGCGTTGTGGCCCCGTGTCCAGTCGTTCTCGGGAGTCTTGTTGTACTTGGCAAAATGACCGTCGTAGCGATACTGGCAGGTGTTGATGTAGTGCCACAGAGGCGCCTGCTGGAGCCGGACGGCCTCGTGCCAATCTTTGGCGAAGGCAATGGTGCTCCACGAGTCCATCGGCGCCAGTTTTTCCTGGCCCACGTAGTGATTGAGCCCGCCGCCGTTCCTTCCGACGCAGCCGCACAACATCAAACTCATCATCCCGGCGCGGTATATCAGGTTGTTATGGTACCAGTGGTTGATACCCGCACCGATGATGATCATGCATTTGCCTTCGGTGACGTTGGCCGTGTTCGCCCACTCGCGGGCAAACTGTACGACGGTCTTGGCATCGACACCGGTAAAGATCTCCTGCCACGCGGGCGTGTAGGCCGCATCCTTGTCTCCGTAGTCCTTGGGGTAATCTCCCGGCAAGCCGCGGTCGACACCGAACTGTGCCATGATCAGATCGTAGACGGTGGTTACCGGCGCCTTATCGCCTTCGACGGTGTCGATGTACCGGATCGGAACGCCTCTCAACCGGGTGTTGTCCAGACCGAATTCGCTGAATTCGACCTGCACAGTGTCATCGTTTTGGCTGAGGAAACTGAGTACCGGATCGTACGGACTGCCGTCGGCGCCGTCTTCCATTTTCATGTTCCAGCGGCCCTGCTCGGTGTCCCACCGGTGTCCAACGCTTCCCTTGGGCATGACCGGCGCGCCCGTCTCCTCATTTATGTTAAGAAACTTCCAGTCCCCGTTCTCGACGTCTTTGTATTTGGAGATCCGGTTGGCGCGGAGCAGCCGGCCGGGTTCGTAGTGATCGCCCGCTTTGACGAGTTCGACCAGGTACGGGCTATCTGTATATCGTTTGACGTAGTCGATGAAGTACGGCGTTTTCTTCTCGTGGTGAAATTCTTTGAGGATGACGTGGGTCACCGCCATCCAGTAGGCGCCGTCGCTACCGGCGTGCAGCGGTATCCATTGGTCAGCATATTTGGATACCTGGCTGAAGTCAGGCGCGAGAACCACGGCTTTGGTGCCGTTGTGCCGCGCCTCGGAGAAAAAGTGCGTATCTGGCGTCCGCGTCATGTTGAGATTGGCGCCCATCACCGCTATGAACTTCGAGTTGTACCAATCGGCGCTTTCACAGACGTCGGTCTGCTCGCCCCAAACCTCGGGCGAAGCGTTGGGCAAGTCGCAATACCAATCGTAGAAACTCAGGTTGACGCCGCCGAACAACTGTAGGAAGCGGCTGCCGGCCGCATAACTCAACATCGACATTGCGGGAATGGGTGAGAAACCGATCACCCGGTCGGGGCCATGCTTCTTGGCCGTGTAAATATTGGCGGCGGCCATGATTTCGAGCACTTCGTCCCACTGAGCCCGTCTGAAGCCGCCCTTTCCGCGAGCCTGCTGATACCGTCTCCGCTGCTCCGAGTCGTTTTGAAGCGCCTCCCAAGCCAGTACCGGATCCCCTGTCTTTTTCTTCTCGGCGCGATATGCGTCGAGCAAAGCCCCGCGAACCAACGGATACTTGATACGCAGGGGGCTGTATAGATACCAGGAAAACGATATGCCGCGCTGGCAACCGCGCGGTTCGTAGGGCGGCAACGAGCTTTCCAACAGCGGGTAGTCCAACTGCTGCGTTTCCCACACGACGATGCCATCCTTCACATGGATCTGCCAGGAACAACCGCCCGTGCAGTTGACACCGTGCGTGCTTCGCACGATGCGGTCGTGCTGGAACCGGTTTCTGTAGAACTCTTCCCACTGCCGTGTTTGCGGCGAAATGATGTCTTGAATCCAACTCATGGTCATCCCATCCGTTTTGAATCGTTCAAATCTTCCCACGTCGATTTGACCTGACGTTCGTAGATAGCGTGATTGACGCTTCTCTTTTTGCTTCGAATCCAAAAACCTGCGAAAAACCCCACCAGCAAAACCGATCCTCCCAGCCCGGCGAAGAACAGCCTTGCGCCATACCACCGACTTCGCTGGGATTCACTCTCACTGTCGACGTACTGCAGGAAGGCCGTCAGGTCGAAAATCTCGTCGTTAGTCAACGGTCTTCCCTCAAACGCCCGCCCCATCGCGGGGAACGGCGTACTCGCTAACATCGCCCTCACACCCACTCTTCCCAGTCGCGAATACGAGTCCGTCAAGTCTTTTGCCAATGCGCCTCCCGCCATCACGCCGTCGAGCTTGACGTTGTGGCACGAGTTGCACGTTGGACCGCGGTTCGCAAAACGAACTTTGCCAACGAAAAGCCGCTGCCCAGAACGGATATTCTCTTCGGTGACCGGCCGTGCTAGTGTTTCGTCTTCGCCGGCGGACTGCGCCGTCTCGACCTCGGATCCGTCATCAGGACTATTCGCCGCTATATAACTAATGATGGCCATCACCTGGGCATCGGTGTAGTTGTTATCCGGCATGAGCTGCTTATTGTTCTCTTCATACAGTTTGACGGCGTACTCGTCACCGCTCTTGATCACTGATTGCGATGACTTGATATACTTAATGAGCCAATCTTCCGGCCGTCTCTTGTGGACGTTTGCCAGGTCCGGGCCCACCAACTTGCCTTTGTTGATTGTGTGACAGGCTACGCAAATTTGTTTGAACAGTTTCTCGCCCTCGCCCTGTTGTGCTGACGCACTTTGGGAAACGCAACACAAAGCGAAACCAACGATCGCTGATCGCACGACGGTGCTTTCGAAAACTCTTTTCATGGCATACCTCATATCGAGATCCGGAGGCCGTCTTCCTTAATCTTTTTACCCAGATCCGCCAGGTTCGTATTCTCGAACATCGCTTTGATCTGATCCCTGACCGTTGCCCACTGGTCGTGAAGCGGGCAGGGCAGTTCCTCCCCACAACCCTTCAAGCCCATGATGCAATCCTCGAAAGTATGGTCCGGCTCTATGGCCGCGATCATATCCATCAGCGTGATTTCGCCCGCGGGCTTGGCCAATGCGACACCGCCATTCGGCCCGCGATAAGAGATCATTATCTTGTGGTGAGTTAACTTCTGCAGAATCTTGGTCAGAAAATAGAATGATATCCCCAACTCGGCGGAAATTTGGTTGATGGGCACGTACTTCTTGTCTTCTGCCATCGACGCTACCAACAGAGAAGCGCGAATTCCATACAAACATGAATTTGAGAGCATTTTCATATGACGCTGTTTTGCATATTTAGGAGTACGTTGTCTGCAAACTACACAAGCTTACAAAACGTGTCAATTCCAAACTTTTGAATCTGTCACTCGGAATCTCAGAAACGGCTGGCTAGAAGAGATAACTTATTTAATCACAACATGTACCGACAGTGACTCGATTTTGTGGTTTGACGCCCGCGAGTATCGCGCGGTCGCCTCGCCTGGGCCCGTCAGACCAGTTCGGCCATTTCCGACACCAGGGTTTGGTACTCTTTCAGGGCATCCTGCCCTTCTTTGGCCGCGTAACTTTCAAACTCCGCCAGCATCCGCTGCTTCTCATCTTCGTTCAAAGTTTTCTCGACCAGCGGGTAAAAGATCCGATTCTCTGCCACGATGTGTCCGCGGAGAGTTTTGATATAGTCCTCCAGGTTCCTGTGGAGGTTACGAACCTCGGACTCGGAGCCCTTCGAATACTCATCGAGAGAGTAGGAAATCTCATTCATATAGTCGTGCAAAACCGAGTGCTGGTCGCGAAGCCGCTCCATCTCCGCGTCGATCGCTCCTTCGTGCTTCTGCGCCAGTAGGCCGAACATTACGATTTCCTCTTTATAATGGTGGAATTTGTTGGTGAATTTGCGAGTGAAGGTAATTGCCTTCTCAAAAAACTCTTTGGGGGGATTTTGATTGCGTACGATCTTCTCGGCGGCCGTGGTCAAAACATCTAGGTTCTGTGATATCAAACTATGTTCATCAACCAGAATTTGAATCGCTTTCATGTCAGGTCTCCTTTGTCGCTCAGTGACTTCAGTATGGCGACCAATAATACATCTTTGGTTAATCCTGGTCAATTATTTCTGATATAGCGACTTGATTCTTCCCCAAGTTGACCTCTCGACGGGCACCTTCACTTCAATTATGTTACCTCGTATCTCACCGGCGACATAAATATCTGTATGAACGTTAATGTAAAGCCTGCCCGCCAACAACTCAGTCACCATGTCCGGCGGAATTGCCCATGTGCCAACTTTCGTGCTGCCCAAAGGGAGTTCGAAAGCAATCGGGCCGTTGTCACGCGGTCCGGCGTTGTGTATGTGCGACGCAAACTCCGGGCTCGACAGACCGCTGATATTGATAACGAACGAGAGTTCGGTCTGCTCGTCGTTCAACATTAGTGTTGCCGTACCAGTGGCCGTAACCTCTGTGATCGGGGGGACGTTTTGGAGGCCGTCGAGCGTCGCGCTGAACGTGGTCGCGGCCATCGTGGGGCTCGGCGCCGGACCGGCAATCGCACTGAGGGATACCATCAGACAAACAAAGATCGAGACGTACCAAGGCTGCCGCGGAGTTTCTCGCATCACAAGCACCTATCCTGAAGTTTATCGGGCGTCATTCAGCCTGCACCGACGGGGTATATAGTATACGACAGCGACGTCCGAGAGTCAATTTTCACGGAGGGCAAGCCTGGTCTGATCTAACGAGACGCGGCGCCGGGGCCACCAGTTTCATCGGCCGTTTATCTTAACCGAATAAACAGCCCACGAGAATGGGTGGCGAATACCTTCGGGACCTTGCATCGCCTCCCGTCTGGCGTCGCAAAGCGCGCTCACCACACTCGCACTCGAGCCATCCCATCGGCTGACGAATGCCTCCATCAGGTCTCTCGCCTGGTCATCTCGAACATCCCAGTAAGTTTGCACGACGGCCCCTGCACCTGCGTCCAGGAACGCGTCACCGAAGCTGGGACCCGTGTTGCGCCGGCCGACATAGGGGGCACCGCTGGAGCAGCCGGATAGTACGACCACCTCGCATCCGGACAAATCGGCGGAGCGGACGTCTGCAATGTCGAGAAACGCCGCGTCCGGACCGCCTCGCGCGGCTTGCAGTTCAACGGGCGCCAGCGGGATTAGCGATAGATACGGTGCGTCCGGATCGCTCGCGATATGGCTGGCCACGTATATAAAAGACGCGTCCTCCCACAATTGTGTTAGGTTTGCTTTTGTGGCCGATTGCCCGTGGAGAAAAACGCAGTCTGGAAATTTTTCCGAAACGAATTGGCCCTCTTCCCACGCCTCTTCCAAATTACGCTGCTTTGGATAGCTATTGCCAAACCGGAACGACCGTGCCGTACTGACGACCACCAAACCGCCCGATCGCGTATGGGTCGTTCGGGTCTTGGCCGAATTGTCGAGATGACGAATATATACGACGTCGCAGCGACGTAGCAGCGGATCGTAGTCGTTCCCGTCGGAAACGTTTAGCGTTTCAAAAGGAATTTGTCGCAGAAAACCGTCCGCGGTCACATAGACAGAAGTGTGTGACGCGCGATCCTCGAAAATATCATTTGGCAGCAGAACTTTTGCCATTTTGCGTGAGATTGTAATCAGCTTTGATGGCGGCGGTGCTTCGACGCTCAACGGATCCGTGGCCATGGTCTGCCACGCGTCTCTGCACAGCACGGCCAATTCCCGGGCAGAAATATCCAGCACGTCGCTGCGTACCCCGCGCGCGTTGCACGTCCATCGCCACACCTGGTCGTCGTGGATGACGTAGGTAAGGTAAATCGTGTTTTGTCCACCAGCAAACGACACGGCTCTTTGGCCGAATTGACGAAAAAGGTCAAATGCCCCCGTGACATCCGCCGGACCGCCTCGCACGCGCGCGGCGACGCCAAGCTGCCGGAGCAGCTCGCGCCGGTAAAGCTCCGCGCCGAGACTCATAAGCGGATCGTCTCCCGTCATCTCGTGGAGGACTCTCTTGAGTTCCCCACCACCGCCAAACCACAAGTAGCCTTCGGAACCACCGTCCGTCCCTTCCACAAACGTGGTCAGGCGACCTAACGCTTCATCCACAGCCGATTGCGCACGGGCAATGTCGCCTCGTGCGAGTTGAAGTTCGATCGAGAGGATGTCTCGCTGGTGCCATTCCCGGCGTAACTCTTCAGACCACTGCGAAGCGACGTCGTCGAACCATTCGAGATGGTGAATGGCTGCTGCTGTGTCCCCGCTCTCGAGCGCCGCCCGGGATGCCAGCAGTATCAGTCTCGGGAGGGTGCCGTGTCGGCCGGGTTCGGCAATATTCAATGCCTTTTCGATCATAGGGAGCGCGTCTTTCGCGTACCCGTTATTCACCAGTCCCTCGGCCCAATAGAGCAGAACCTCCGCGTAGTAGCTCGGCCGACCCGCCGATTTG
The DNA here is from genome assembly GCA_965372335.1 of uncultured bacterium. Classification (GTDB taxonomy): domain Bacteria; phylum Krumholzibacteriota; class Krumholzibacteriia; order WVZY01; family JAKEHA01; genus CBDVBX01. The sequence goes on from CBDVBX010000046.1 coordinate 15,965, forward strand.
AATTTTGGGGCAATGTTCTCAAACACCACGTTCGCGGCCTTCACCTGTCCCGTCGCCATGAGGTATCTGGCTTCAGCGCAGTCCGTATTCATCGTATACCACTCGCCGACCGATTGCCACGCGGCGTGGTGAGACCCCGCGAGTGCCCGCGCGCGGGGCAAAAGACGCGCCACGATCTCCCACGCCTCCAAGTCGGCGTGCATCTCCATTGATTCATTCACGAAACGATGCTCTCGGTAACCGCCTTTGTATTCTCTACAAGTGTCGATCGCCAGTCGACGAAGCCTGTTCGCCAAAGATATACGTCCCTGATCGTAGTAGTACCCGGCATAAAACGAATATATCCTCGCCGTTTTCGTGGGCAATCGATACCGATGGCCTATTTCGAGGGCTTTGTCATAGTAGAACTTCATCGAATCGATTCGACCGCGACCCTTGTAAAACCCGCCTATCGAACCCGAGAGTTGACTGATCATGGATGGGTTTTCACATTCCTCGGCCTTCGCCAGTGCCAAATGTAGAAACCGCTGTCGTCTTGGCTGATCTCCCAACTGGCCGTATAGATCCGCAATCTCTCCGTCACAGGTCATTATCGGCCCCAACAAACCCATCGATTCGAATTCCCGGGCCAATTCTTTCAGGCGCTCGATCTTGGCGACGTTCGCATCCGGATCCGAGCTGATTGAACGCCGCTCGGCCAAAAGTCTTCTGAAACGAACACCCTCTTCTGGCGTCATCGCTTTGAGTTGCGAATAGCCGACGGGGTCAATCGACATGCCATATTCGTTTTGAACTGCTTCGCGGATTCTGTCCAAAAGTGGAAACAAAATCTCAGCGCAGCGCGCGTAATCCTCTTGAGTTTCGTAACAAAAGCTGTGGTGTATCACGCCGCCTGCGTCCAATAGGTATCGTAGTCCGTACCGACGAATGTGCCGGTAATAGGTGCTGTCATCGCTAGCGATCAAGTGATGAACCAGCTCGGGTTGGACAGTCGGTACCAGTGCCAAAACCTCTTTTTCACGCGCGGAATCTGAGCTGCCGCAGGCAATCATGACAGACAGGGCGGAGACAAAAACCGGCGTAACTACAATTCGGAGGAATACTTGTAAGGATAACAATATTCGGCAGTCGGACATGGGTGAACTATCTGAAATAAAATATCGTAAGCATTCAAATATCAACGTACCGTAAGTTTTGGGGGTTCACTAAATCTACGTTTTCAATTATACTTAATAAAACGCGGATTTAATACGCGTTTCCTGCCCCGAAAATCGGCGCTCGATCGGTCGTACGATGGGCGCCCACCGCTATATGTTTGAATGGGGAGATCAGACAAGAAATGGGACCCCACCTGACGGAAAAAGAGTTCTTGTCGCTCGTTGATCGGGCTTGCGCTGTTGAAGATGCGAAACAGTATTTTCGTCATTTACTGCTGTGTGAAAAGTGTCTCCAGGTTTTCAAAAACATGGCGCGCGAACGGATTTCCGCGAGTCAATGCCAGTTTCCCGACAAAGAACACCGATCAATTATAGACGAGGGGATAGCCGTAGCGACAAAAGCGCGGCAATCTGAAAGGACCAGCCGCATCGGCGCGCGGTCCCGAATACCGAAACGGCCGCGTCGTCGGATGTACCGAATCGCGGTAGTCGCCGCGGGATTTGCCATGGCCGTGGGGGCAATCTGGTTCTTGCAGACAGGGGCGCCGGAATCGACTGTGGACGCCGACGTCACGGGTCCAATCCGGTCCGCCATGACGACTTTTTCCAACCAGACGCTCTCCGTAATTCCTGGCGCCGAGCACACGATTGTGACCACCAGTGGCGCGTACCGGTCCGAACACGTCGTCGATGACGAAGACGTATCCATGGCATTGTTGGAGCTATCCAAACGTTATCAAAACGGAGACCATTCTCGGGAAGTCGTCTATTGGCTGCTCGGCGGTTTCGTCTCTACGCGGCAATTCGAGACGGCGAACGACGTGGCACGAAACGCGCTCCGTTGGCATCCCGGAGACGCCGAGCTAACCACGTTGTCCGCACTGGCAGCTTACCACGAGGGAGACCTCGAAACGGCGGAAAGTCAGCTTAGGTCTGCCGTGGAGAGTGGATCGGATTCCGGAGTAGCGGCGATGAACCTCGGCGTGGTGTTAATGGAAATCGGTGAACGGGCCGAGGCCCGTGCCGTCCTCAGCGTGGTCTACGAAAGCCAACCGGATACACCACTCGGTGAGAGAGCAAACTGGCTCTTGA
>CBDVBX010000047.1:0-18091 GCA_965372335.1 uncultured bacterium
CGTGCAAAATGTGCCGCACCGGCAAGGCGAGGGCGCACGGCGCAACGGCAAACAGCTGCGAACCGAAACCTCACGACGCAGCATACAGCATGAGGTGTAACACATGGATTATCAAACGGTTACAGGGGTAAATTTGGCAGCAGAAAGGTCCGCCTTGGCCTCCTTATTGCTATTTCCGGCGAGGACAAAGGCGTTTCTGATTGAAAAAACACAGCGAGGGGTTTGCATCATGATGACTTCAGTAATGAAGCGCTGTATGGTCGTGCTCGGGGTGGCCGTCTTGACGGTCGCCATCGCAGCACCGATGGCAAGAGCGGGAGAGGCCGAGGCGGGAACATACGGGGCTCCGTTCCTGAGTATTCCAATCGGCGCTCGGTTACTGGCTTCTACAGACGTGGTCGTGGGTATGTCACCCGACGCGTCGACTTTGTTTTCGAATCCCGCGTTCCTCGCGGGCGTCCCTCATCCCGAAGTCTTTTTCACCACGTCGAACTGGCTGGACGAACTTCGCATCAGCTCTGTTAGTGTGGCAATCCCGGCCGGCCGGGCCAACACGTTTTCGATCGGGTCGTCGTTTCTGTATTCGGGTACGCTCCAAGGGTATGACGACGCGCTAAACGTGGTATCAGAGGAAAACTACTACGACCTCGACCTCACCACGGCGTTCGCGCGCCGGTTCGGTATGGGGCTTTCGCTAGGCGCCGGCGCCAGCTACATACGTCAGCACTTGTTCCCGGAAGACGGAAGTGGTTACGCGTTCAACGCGGGTGCTTCGTTCGAAAGATCGGGTTTCATGGCACACGCGGCCGCCCTCAACTTTGGCGGCAAGGTGTCATTCAGCGACGTGGAATACAACGTGGACAGCCAGCAGCTCGTCGGTCTCGGCAAAATGTTCAGCACCGCGTGGGGAAATGTCTACACCGGCACACAGGTCGTGTTTTCTTCCTCGATGCCCACTCGTCTGGAGCTGGGCGTCGACTACCGCCTCGTCCGCATACTCTCATTGAGAGCAGCGTTCAAGGACCTCTCCGGGTCTCAGAACGACAACTTGGGGCTCGACGCCGGCTTCGGAGTCCGCTACCGGAAGGTCGCCCTCGAGTACGCCTACACGCCGAGGGACTACTTCTCCAGCACCCACACGTTTTCGATCGTATTCGCGCCGGGCGCGAATTCGTCGACGACCGGTTATATGTCGGACGGTGTGGGCGACGGTGGCGAGACGACGTCGGCGCGCGAATCGGCCGCGACATCGAGTGAACCAGCGCCCAAGACGGCGCCGATTACGGCGTCTTCGCCGGCGTATGTGCCGGAAACAGTCGGCTCAGCTGGCGCCGCGGCCGTGGGGGCCGCAACGGTGGCCCAACCGCCGGAAGCCACCGCCCCGGCCCAGGAGGTCTACCTGGTGGTCTCCGGTACGCACGGCTGGGAATCCAGCGCGAGGGCGGAGGCACGCTCATACGAGATCCTCGGCATCTCCGCCAGTGTCGATCGCGTGGGAGATAAGTACCGAGTCGTCATCGGGCGCTACGAAGAGCGAAAAGACGCGGTGTCGGCGATTAACAAGTACAAGAAGTCTGGCCAGCAGTTCCGACTGGTGGTTGAAGCCGGATCCTAAACGTTCTGCGCGCTCGAAACTCGTATCCCAACTCTCTCCTACTGAGGACGCCCGCGGCGTCGCGGCCGTTGTGATGCCGGATTCGTGCGCGCTCGCGCTCGATAAACTGCGCGTCTTGCGGGAAATTTCCCACAATCGTCAATTCTTGTGGACAACTGTATCTTACTTTATTTATAGGGATTAACGCCGCCGCCGATTACCCCGTTGGGTGAATTTCACAAAGCGGGCAGCGGCGTCCGAAATCGCGCCGATCTCCGCGGGTCGAATCGCTTCGAACTAAGCCTTCTTACCTCTTGTAATTACGCGCGTTATAAAATCCAGCCTAATTTCGGACCACTCTCGACAACTCGTCTAAGCATTGGCACCGTATATGCTGAAATGTCGTCATGTGGCCGTACCTACGTGTATGTACGCGTCAGTCAACGGCCATTCATTTCCTGGTCAGATTTTCATCAGACGGTTGCACCAACAGCGAAAGCACACTGAAGGGTTGGAAGATGACGATTTATTCGGGCGGATCACCGGGAGTTTCACAAAAACTAGAGATATCATCAGCAGCCGTACTCGATCGTGACTTTGCAGGCCCCTCGGTGCCCATGGTCTCCGAACGCCTCGACACGGTGCGCGACAGCATCTTCTGGAAGAGGCTTTTGGACGTGGTGGCCAGCACAATCGCCTTGGTGCTGCTTTCGCCGGTATTGATCGCCGCTTCTCTGGCCGTGAAGTTCTCCTCTCGGGGCTCGGTGCTTTTCCGCCAGGAGCGCGTCGGGGTCAATAGGCGACTGGATAGCCGCCGCCGATCTAATTTGTACCGTGGTCAGGAACGTCGGGGCAAAGACCGTCGTGTCATGGTGAATTATGGCAAAACCTTTACGATGTACAAATTCAGAACCATGGTCGCGGATGCCGAGAAGGGGAGACCGGTGTGGGCGCAAAAGAACGACGCTCGAATTACCCGGGTGGGAGCGATCCTACGACGGACGCGAATCGACGAGTTGCCTCAATTCGTCAATGTGCTCCGGGGGGATATGAGCATCGTCGGACCGCGTCCCGAACGCGCCTTTTTCATGGCCAAGATCGATAAAGACCTGCCCGAGTTCAAGAGTCGTTTGCGGACCAAACCGGGTATCACCGGTCTGGCGCAGGTCGAGCTTGGCTACACGAACACGGTGGACGGAATGAACAAGAAACTCGATTTCGACCTCGAGTACATCCGGAATCTAACACCAACAGAAGACCTGAGGATTCTCTACAGGACCGTGTCCGTCGTCTTAACGGGGAAAGGCGCCTACTAACTAACAGCCCCAGATCGGCCGGTCTTATTGCCGGCTACTAAACCACACTATATTCGTATGTTTGGACCCGCCGGCGTTCTGCTAGCGTTGGAACCGAGTGTTCCAATGCGGCATAATATTTGCTAAAATGTGGCAACATGAAGGAGACCGGAGCTATCAATGGGTAACAACGAACCTCGCGTCACCATTGGTTTACCAGTCTACAATGGTATACGGTTTCTCGACCAAGCGATCGAGTCGATCTTGGGACAGACGTTCCGGGAGTTCGAACTCATCGTCTCAGACAACGCTTCGACCGACGGTACACCAGAGCTCTGCCACAGTTACGCTCAAAAGGACCCGCGGATCCGATATTACCGTCAAGACGAAAACGTCGGCGCCGCCAAAAACTACAACTTTCTTGTCGAGTTGGCCCGCGGCGAGTATTTTAAGTGGGCGGCTCACGATGACATATGTGCGCCGCCTTATCTAGAAAAGTGCGTCGAAGTCCTCGACGAAAATTCAACGGTGGTGTTGTGCTACCCTAAGACGCGTATCATCGACGAGGAGGGCAACGACAAAGGCGAGTACCGAGACGCCCTCCACCTGGAATCGCCGCGACGGAACGAACGATTTCGCGACGTGATTTTCCGCGATGCGGGTGAGTGCAACGCCGTTTTCGGTCTGATGAGATTGTCCGTGCTCAAAGCTACGCCTTTGATTGGTAATTACCAGGCATCCGACAATATATTGTTGAGCGAATTGGCGCTGCACGGCAAGATTCACGAACTATCTGAGCCGTTGTTTCTGCGCCGCGATCACCCACTGACGTCGGCCCGCGCAAACGTTACGACCAGCGAACGCGCGGTATGGTACGATCCGAGGAAAAACAAGGAAAAGGTCCATATGGTGCGTTGGCGTTGGGCGGTCGAGTATTCGAGGGCCATTCGGCGCGCGAAGACCGGCGCCGGTGAAGGTCTGCGCTGCTACCGGCACCTCGGAAAATGGTTGCGGTGGAATCGCAGCCATTTGGCCCATGAAATAGGACGAGCCGTCAAGCAGCGTTTTAGTTAAACCCGTTTATACGGCAGTAATGCCCATGCGGGTGCGATCCCTCGAGCGGTTGGTTGCCAGTGTGTGGGACGTTGTCCGGCATCGGAGCACGAAAGAATTGAGGTGAACGCTTCGCCGTTATGAAAGTAGGAATACTGGCCGGCGGGTTGGGAACCCGTCTCGCAGAAGAGACCGAAGTCAAACCCAAGCCGATGGTAGAAATTGGTGGCGTCCCGATTCTGTGGCACATCATGAAGCACTACCATCACTACGGACACAACGAGTTCGTGATCGCGTTGGGTTACAAGGGCGAAGTCATCAAGAAATACATGGTAGACTACTGCTCGCTCTCCAGTAACTTAACCGTCGATTTCGCCAGACGCGACGTTAAGATCCATGAAGGCGATGTGCCGGATTGGAAGGTGGAACTGATCGACACGGGTTACGCAACCGCCACCGGCGGCAGAATTAAACGGCTGGCCCCGTATATGGGCGACGAGACGTTCATGCTAACCTGGGGTGACGGCGTTTCGGACGTCGACCTCGACAAGCTTCTAGCGTTTCATCGCGCCCACGGAAAGTTGGCCACCATGACGGCCGTACGGCCGCCGGCGAGGTTCGGCCACCTGGAAATAGTGGACGACAAGATCAAAGAGTTTTCAGAAAAACCGCAGACGGCGGAGGGTTGGATCAACGGCGCGTTCTTTGTCCTCGAGCCCGGCATCTTCGACTACATCGAAGGTGACGAAACTCAGTGGGAAAAAGAACCGCTCGAACGCCTGGCCGCCGACGGACAGTTGCACGCTTACATCCACACGTCTTTTTGGCAGTGCATGGACACGATCCGCGACAAGAAGCTCCTCGAGCAGTTATGGGAGAACGACAATACACCGTGGAAGATTTGGGGTTGAAACATCATGAAAGTACTACTGACCGGACACAAAGGTTATATCGGAACCATCCTCGCTCCCATGCTGGTTGAAGCGGGTCATGAAGTCAGCGGGCTGGACAGCGACCTGTTTCGCCGTTGCACTTTTGGTGAGATGCCACCCGACATTCCAGAAACGATAAAGGATATCCGTGACGTCGAGGCATCCGACGTGGAGGGGTTTGACGCCGTGCTGCACCTGGCGGGCCTTTCCAACGACCCCCTTGGCAACTTGAACCCCGATCTGACCTTTGAAATCAATCACCGCGCATCGGTGAAATTGGCCGAGTTGTGCAAAGAGGCGGGCGTGGAGCGGTTTATTTTCTCGTCGTCGTGCAGCAACTACGGCGCCGCCGGTGACAACTTGATCGACGAGAATGGCGCGAACAACCCGGTGACCCCGTACGGAGAGTCGAAGGTTTTCGTCGAACGCGACCTGTCGAAGCTTGCCGACGACAATTTTCACCCGACCTATCTCAGGAACGCCACCGCCTACGGCGTATCGCCGCGGCTGAGGTTCGACCTGGTGTTGAACAACCTTGTCGCCTGGGCGTTAACCACGGGTAAGGTGTTCATCAAGAGTGACGGCACGCCCTGGCGCCCCATCGTCCATATCGAGGATATCTCGCGGGCGTTTGTGGCGACGCTCCATGCGCCGATCGAGGTGGTTCACAACCGGGCGTTCAACGTCGGTCGTACATCGGAGAACTACCGTGTACGCGAAATCGCCGATATCGTTGAAGCCACCGTGCCGGGGTGTAAGATCGAATACGCCGACGACGGCGGACCGGACAAACGCTGCTATCGGGTGGATTGTTCTTTGATCCGGCAGGAGATCCCGGAATTCAAACCGGTGTGGGATGCCAAGGCGGGCGCAAAAGAGCTGTACGACACCTACGTGCGTATAGGGCTGACGCTCGACGACTTTGAGGGCGTGCGTTACAAGCGCATCGATCACATCAAAATGTTGATGAGTGACGGCGACATCGACGAGTCACTTAGATGGGAGGCGGCGGCCGGGAAGGCTGCCGACTAACCGACCTACGGGGGTATCGCGGTGAATGAGACCAAAACGGTGTGCCGCTCATGCGGCGGCGACAAACTCGAGTTGATCATCTCGTTTGGCGAAACGACGCTGGCCGACCGGCTGCTGACGGGCGAGCAGTTAGAGGCGCCCGAAATTCTCGCCCCGCTGGATCTGGCGTTTTGCCCCGATTGCAAGTTGGTTCAGATCACGGTGAGCGTCGATCCGGAGATCCTGTTCTGTCAGGACTACCCGTATTTTTCGTCGGTGTCAAAACACCTCTTGCAACACTCGAAAGAAAACGCAGAAGACCTAATCAATAAAAGAGATCTAGACTCTGATAGCCTGGTGGTCGAGCTGGCCAGCAACGACGGCTACATGCTGCGTAACTTCGTTGCCCACGGGATCCCCGTCCAGGGCATCGATCCCGCCGAACCGCCGGTGCAGGTGGCGTTGAAAGAGGGAATACCGACTATTTGCGACTTTTTCACCGTCGATTTGGCGAAGCAGCTCCGTGACGAGGGGAAACGAGCCGACGTCGTCATCGCCAACAACGTCTTGGCCCACGTCCCAGATCTCAACGGATTTGTGGAAGGCATTGCCACGATCCTCAAAGACGATGGCGTGGCGGTGATCGAGTGTCCGTATTTGATCGATTTACTCGACCACACCGAGTTCGACACCATCTACCACCAGCACCTATGCTACTTCTCCGTCACGGCGCTGGACAAACTGTTCCGGCGTCACGGATTGTTTTTGAACGACGTTAAGCGTCTGGAGATCCACGGCGGGTCGTTGCGGCTGTACGTCGAGCCGGCGGAGAATGTATCCGATGTGGTTCGGGGTTTGCTCGAAGACGAGAAGAACCGGGGGATCGGTCGTATCGACTTTTACCGTGAATTTGCCGCGCGCGTGACCCACGTGAAAGATTCGCTCTCCGAAATGCTCGCCGAGCTCAAGAGCGCCGGCAAACGGATCGTCGGTTATGCCGCTGCCGCCAAAGCCAACACCCTGCTCCAGTACTGCGGTGTGGGCAGGGAGCAGCTCGAGTATATCGTCGACCTCAACGAGTTTAAGCAGGGCAAATACTTTGGTGGCAATCACTTACCAATCTTGCCCCCGGGCAAGCTCTTAGAAGATCAGCCCGACTACGTGTTGCTGCTCGCCTGGAACTTCGCCGAAGAGATACTCAAGCAACAGAAGGAATATCGCGACAAAGGCGGCAAATTCATCATTCCCATTCCGGAGCCCAAGATCGTCTGATGAGCGATTCGACCGCATGGGCCGAAACAAAGCCGAAGGCTTCTCGCATCAGCCCAACCTCGATTTATACCAGCTGGACTTCTTGAAAGAACGAACGGAGGCATCGCGTTGAAGATCGCGATCGTCAACCAGCCGTGGAATCATGGGCCGCCGACCACGGGCGGGTCGATCTCCATTTGGACCTGGGACGTCGCCCGCCGGCTGTCGCGACGTCGCTGAAGGCAAATTCTTGCGGTGTTTTTTCCAGCCGCATGAAGTATTCTGGGGACATCGCTTGTGCGGCGATATAGTTACCTTCACGTGTGGTTGAACTACACCGGCCAATAGGCGCTGCCGCTCCTGGCGCGACGTGGCGAAATCGATCGAGGAGAATCGACGATTATGACAATAAACGACACCTGCCCTAGCTGTAGCTCAAAGGGAATGTCGGTCTTTTACGAAGTAGACGGCATTCCGGTCCACAGCTGCCTCATGTTGAAGACCCGTGAAGAATCGCTCGAGTTTCCGCGCGACAACCTGAAACTCGGGTTGTGCGAGAACTGTGGATTTGTGTCCAACGTGGTGTTCAATCCCAAGTACTCGGCCTACTCGGCCGCCTACGAAGATCAGCAGAGTTTTTCCCCGACGTTCAACAAATTTGCCCAACAACTGGCCGAAAGGATCGTTAACAAGCACGGCCTTAGGGGAAAACGCGTGGTCGAGATCGGTTGCGGCAAGGGTGATTTCCTCGCATTGGTGTGCGAGCTGGGAGACAACTACGGTGTGGGTATCGATCCGACCTGTGTGAAAGAGAGAATCAAGAGTTCGGTGGCCGACAAAATTACGGTGATTCCAGATTATTACTCGGAAAAGTACTCCGAGCATGTCGGCGAATTGATCATGTGCCGCCATACACTCGAGCATATATACGAGACCAAAGCATTCATGACAACGATCCGGCGTTCGATAGGTGACCGCTTGGAAACCGTTGTGTTCTTCGAGATTCCCGACGGTATGCGCGTGGTGAAGGACATGGCATTCGAGGACATCTACTACGAGCACTGCTCGTATTTTTCGCCCGGATCGGCGGCTCGTTTGTTCCGCGGCACCGGGTACGACGTCACCGAAGTAGCGCTGGAGTACGACGACCAGTATTTACTAATCGAGGCGAAGCCGGCGCAGAATGGGAAACCGTCTTCTGTCGAGACCGAACACCCGCTCGAAGAAGGCGTCGCTGTAATGACGGGGTATGCCAACGATTTCTCAAAGCAGATCGGTGCGACGCTGGACGGCTGGCGCGAGAACGTCACCCGCATGCGAGACGAGGGGAGGCGGCCGGTGATATGGGGATCGGGCTCCAAATGCGTGGCGTTTTTGACGACGATCGGCCTCAACGAAGAGGTCGAGCACGTCGTCGATATAAACCCGCACCGCCACGGCAAGTTTATCCCCGGGTTGGGCAAGGAAATAAAATCACCCGAGTTCCTGAAATCGTACGACCCGGAAGTGGTCATCGTGATGAATCGGATTTACACCGATGAGATCCGGGATTTGCTGGCAAAAATTGGACTCACGCCGGAGATCGTCGCACTGTAATGGAGACGCCGGTGGAATCATCCTGCCCGGTGTGCGGATCGAGTTCGGCGCGTGAGATTCTTTCGATGCCGCAGATGCCGGTTTTTTGTAACGTCCTGTGGGATTCACCCGAAGCGGCGATCGGCTGCGCGCGCGGCGATATCCGCTTGGCCTACTGCAGCGGCTGTTCTTTCATGTTCAACGCGGCGTTCGATCCGGAGCTGGTGCGGTATACGCAGCGCTACGACAACTGCCTCCACTTTTCGGAACGTTTTCGGGAGTATGCCGAATCGCTGGCCGCGCGTCTCGTCGATCGACACCAACTGCACGACAAGCTGGTAGTCGACGTGGGCTGCGGAAAGGGTGATTTCTTGAAGCTGCTCTGCGAGCTGGGGCCGAACAGGGGAGTGGGGTACGACCCCAGTTTCGAGACCCGCGAAGACATCGAAGCCCTGGGAGATGACATCGAAATCGTTCGCGACTACTACTCGGACAAATTTGAGGATCACGGCGGCGATTTCCTGTGTTGTCGACACGTTCTCGAACACATCCAGCGACCTGGGGAGCTACTGGCACAAATTCGGGGTGGACTGGGGCAACGAGAGGGTGTGCCGGTATTCCTCGAGGTACCGAACGCCGCGTACACGATTCAAAACGTGTTTGTCTGGGACGTTATTTTCGAACATCCTTGCTATTTCACCGGCAACTCGCTGGTCTACCTGTTCGAAAGCAACGGATACGAGGTATCGGAGGCGAGCGAGGAATTCGAGGGGCAATACCTGGGAATCCACGCGAGGACCAAAGCGCCGGGCGCGAAGGCTGAGATCGCTCCGCCGGTAGAAGACCCGTTGGTACGAGAAGCCGTGGCCTCTTTTTCCTCGGAGTTCGACAACCTGGTCGCGACCTGGAAACAGGAATTGGACCAGATCGGACGGGACAATCGGCGCGCGGTCATATGGGGAGCCGGGTCGAAGGGAGTGACGTTTCTCAACCTGTTGGACCCCGAGGGCCGGATCGGTTATGCCGTTGACGTCAGCCCCAACAAAAGGGGCAAATTCGTGGCGGGAACGGGGCAGCCGATCGTTTCGGCCGATTTCTTGCTCGAGTACCGGCCGAACGATATACTGGTGATGAACCCGGTCTACCAGGCAGAAATCGCCGGGATGGTGCGCGAGATGGGCATCGAGGCGGCGGTGCGGTGCTTGTAGAAACGACCGAGCATTTGCAGTAGACTGTTAAGTGTCGCTCATAACATATACAACACATTGACATTATGAGGTGATTTGTTTTGCGCCCGAAAGCGCTGGTCGGGCATCTCGACAAGGGGACACTGGTCCTGGTCATCGTGTGCGCCGTTATATTCCCGGCGGCGGCGAGGCTCACCCCATGGTACGTCTACGTTTCCCTGGCCGCCGTTGCCGTGGTGCTGTTCGCGCTAGTGCAGTGGGGCTTACGTTGGCGCCGTTACCGGTCCATCGTAGACGGTGTCCGACAGACGCACGGCAACCTCCTCCCGGACATCTCTAAAATCAAGGACGCCGATCCCGACAAAGTCGTCCACAAGTTTTTAAAGGAGCTGGTCTCCGAGCTGGAACGAAAGAACTTCCAGCTGGTGGAGAAAAACATACAGCTTCTCAGCATCAAGGAAATCGGCCTGTCGCTGGTCTCGTCACTGGACGAATCAAAAGTAGTCGACGCGGTCGTGAATTTCCTTTCCAAGGGCTTGGGATACCGAGAGTTGTTTGTGGGTATCTACCACGACGATCGCCGCTATTTCAATTTTTACACGTTTCGAGACACCGCCGGGGGAAACAGCTACGAAGAGACCAGGATGCAGTTGGATGATGTAGACGGGCTGATGAAAAAAGCAGTTCGGATGCATCAGTCGCTCTTGATCCGTGATCCAGAAATGCACAGGATTGGCACCATTGGCGGGAAGCCCATATTCCCCGACAGTACCATGAATTCGTACGTGATCGTTCCGATGGTCAAGAGCAATGCCACGCAGGACTGCGGCGCCAAAGACGACTGCATACTCAACATGAATCAGTTGCAAAAGGAAAAGTCAAATGCCGATCAAGAATACCGTTGCCCCGCTTGCGGGAGAATCCCGATCCTTGGCGTTCTTGGGGTCACGGACGGTTTCAAAGCGGCCTCACTCAGCAAAGTAGATCTGGTCTCGGTAGAGACTCTTGCCGTGCAACTGAGCACGATGTTGGAAAATACGCGCCTGTTCCAGGAACTCAAACACGAGGAGAGCTTTCGGGAAAACATCATCAACTCGATTATGAATGGCCTCATCACCGTGGATGTCGAGGGCAGGATCAAGCTGGCCAATGAGACGGCGGCCCAGCTGACCGGATATAGCCAGGACGAGTTGGTTGGCATGCAAGCATCAGACCTGATCGTCGACAAACAGATGGAAGCAGACGGCAATCCGGTATTGCGGACCCTGCGTACGGGTAGACGGATCTACCAGCAGGAAGCGTGGTTGAACAAGCACGACGGCGGCACCGACCCGATCGTCCTGAACACCACGTTTCTGCAAGACGAAGCAAAACAAATCCAGGGTGTTTTGGCGGTGTTCATCGATGTTACGCGGATCAAGCGGATGGAGGAACAAATCGTTCACCTCGACAAACTCGCCGCCCTCGGTCGATTCTCATCCAGCATCGCCCACGAAATCAGAAACCCGCTCACCGGCATCGCCGCCGGTATTCAGTATTTGCAAAGGGCCGGTTCGGTGGCCGAGGACCAACTGAACAACGTGAGCTTCATTCTTGAAGAAGTCAACCGCATCGATCGTCTGATAGGGGACTTGATGAACGTGGTACGGATAGGCGATTTGATGTACGAAGACACGCGCCTGGAAATAATTGTCGAGAATAGCATGGCGAGCATGCAAGAGCTCGCGAGCAAGAAGTCGGTGACGATGAGAACCGAGATTTCAGATCGCGAGCGGACGGTATCCGTCGATTCTGACCGCATAACGCAGGTCGTGATAAACTTGCTCAAAAACGGGATCGAAGCCAGCGATGAAGGCGGAGAGGTTTCTTTACGGGTTTCGTATCCAGAGGACGTCAGAGACGTTTTGTTTGACGCGGTTCAGGATTTTGTTATTATCGAGGTCAAGGACAGGGGAGCGGGCCTCACCGAAGAGGAAAAAAGTCGCGTCTTCGAGCCATTCTTTTCGAAGAAAACGAGTGGTACGGGGCTGGGTTTGTACGTTACCCACAGCATAATCGAACGACACGGCGGATATATTTACGTCGACAGCCAGTACGGAGTCGGCACCGTTTTCACCGTCTATTTACCGGTAGCGCAGGTACAGCATGGAGACTCCAGTGAAGTCAGTCATCCTATTAGTGGATGATCAGGACACGATTCGGTTTTTCCTCGAAAAGACACTCACCCAGGAGGGGTACGAATCTGTCACCGCCAAAACGGGTGGCGAGGCGATAGAAGCGGCGCGCAGGATCATGCCCGATCTCGTGCTACTCGACTTGAAATTGCCCGATATGGACGGCCTGGAGGTGCTCCAGAAGATCAAGGAGATCTTCCCGGAGATCTGCGTTGTCATGATCACTGCTTTTGGTGACATCGAAACGGCAGTAAAGGCGATGAAAGCGGGCGCGTACGACTTTGTGAGCAAGCCCATCAACCTCGATCAGCTCCTGATGGTGATTCGCAAGGGTCTGAAGAGCGAGCGGCTCAGCCGAGAGGTTCTGCAACTGAAGCGGCAAATGGACCCCGACGTGGGGTTCGACTTCATCATGGGCGAAAGTAAATCAATGAAAAAGGTTTACGACGTGGTGCAGCAAGTGGCCAAGAGCGACACGACCTCTGTGCTGGTCGAAGGGGAAAGCGGCGTGGGCAAGGAGATGATCGCTCGTTTGATCCACCGCTACAGCGTACGGGCCGAAAAACCGTTTCTCGACATAAACTGTGCCAGTCTTCCGGAACAACTACTGGAAAGCGAACTGTTCGGTTACGAAAAAGGCGCTTTCACGGATGCCAAGAACCAGAAGCAAGGTCTGTTGGAGATGGCGAACCGTGGCACATTGTTTCTGGACGAAATTGGTGAGATGAGCGTAACCATCCAGGTCAAGCTTCTGCGAGTGATGGAACGAATGGTGTTTCGCCGGTTGGGCGGGACATCTGACATTCACGTTAGCGTGCGCGTGATCAGCGCCACAAACCGTGAGCTCCAGCGAGAAGTCGAAGAGGGGAGATTTCGCGCGGACCTCTATTACCGTCTCAAGGTCGTTCCGATGTACATTCCACCGCTACGTGAACGTAAAGAAGACATCCCGAAATTCGCGCATTACTTCATCAACAACTTCAACGCCAAGTTCAACAAAAACTTCGAAACCATCAGCGACGAGGCCTTCAACTTGATGTTGGCTTATCCCTGGCCCGGAAACATCCGGGAGCTGAAGAACGTCATCGAGAGACTCGTGCTGCTCGAGAGCGGCACCGTCATCCTTCCAGAGCATCTGCCTTTCTCGACGGATCGAATGGAAGAGAGTTCGATAGGCCGTAAAATAGACAGTATGCTATCGCAGAAACTGCCAGAAGATGGGATCGATTTCGACACCGTCATTGCCGAGTTAGAAAAAGAACTGATCATCAAGGCCTCCAACCAGACCAGTTGGAATCAGAGCAAGACTGCCCGTCTGCTGAACATGAAACGCGACAAACTTCGCTATCGCATGAAAAACTTCAACATCAGCGATGAGAATGAAGTGCCCACGACGTAGAGGCATCGGTGTCATCGCCTTGGCGGTGACTTCGATTGTGACGTTTACCGCGACAATTGGGTGTGGTTATTACGGCACCTCCACACGCACCGCAAAGGACATCAAGTCCATCGCCGTTCCCTTCTTTGACAATCAAACCTTGCAGCCAAACCTCGACATCATCGTTACCGAAAACGTGATCAACAACCTCGTCCTCGATAATACGCTCAAGGTCACCGACGAAGAA
This sequence comes from uncultured bacterium, assembly GCA_965372335.1. Taxonomy (GTDB): domain Bacteria; phylum Krumholzibacteriota; class Krumholzibacteriia; order WVZY01; family JAKEHA01; genus CBDVBX01. The sequence continues at coordinate 13,698 of CBDVBX010000047.1, forward strand.
TTTGCGGATGCGGTTCTCGACGGCGCGATTATAGAATTTATCAACCGGCCGTTCTCATTCAACAGCGAACTGAACGCCGAGGAGTACCACGTCGTCATCAAGGTGAAATTGACGCTTTTCAACCGCCGCCTCAACGAACCGGTGTGGGAGAACAAAATCATCACCGGGGATGGCTCGTACTTCGTCGACGTCGCCAGCGAAGCGACGCAGACTTTCGAGGGCGCCGTGGAGGAATCTGTGAGAGAGATTACTGAGCGCATCCTCAACATTACGGTGCAGGACTGGTAAGAAAGAATTGGGAAAGACGCTTCAAAAGTATCGTACGCTCTTCGAGTCGGTCAATAAGGGCAGGATTTACCCCCTGTATTTCTTGTACGGACCCGAAGAATACCTCAAGAAAGAGTTCATTCGACTGCTCCTGGAATCAACCCTTGCCGAGACCAACCGCGCATTCAATCTCGACGTCATCTACGGCGACGAATTTGAACGAGAGATCTTCGACGACCGTGTGGGGAGTTTTCCACTGTTCACCGATCGGCGGGTGGTGATTCTTCGCAATTTCAACGATCTGTCGACCGCCGACAAGGATCACGTCATTCAAAGTGCAGGGCGCATCAACGATTCGGTGATACTTGTCGTCGAGACGCGTTCGGAAAGATTGGACACGGCAAGACTGAAGAACATGAAGAAGGCGGCCGATGACCGCGGGGTTTCGTTCAATTTCCAATTTCTCGACGAGGTAGAAACGATCGAACGCGTACAGACGCGCTTCAAGCGTGAGGGGTACGATGTCAGCTCGGACGCGCTCGAATTGCTGGTGGAGTCGGTCGGAACGCAATTGATCGATCTGATCAACGAGGTCGAGAAGATCTGTCTGGCCGCCGGGGAGGAGAAGACCGTCGGCAGGGAACTGGTCGGCGCGGTCGTGGGCAAGTACCGGATTGAAAGTCTGTTCTCATTGATCGATGCGTTTGGAGAGAAAAACCCCGGCGAATTGTTGCGAAAGCTCAACCGTCTGATCGAGGGCGGCGAGGAGCCAGTTGTCATGCTGGGGATGCTGCTCAAACGCGTCGTACTGCTGATGGAGGTCAAAGCACTCGCCGACGAATACGGCAGCCGGGCGGCCAAGAGCGGCGATCTGGCCGGTTTGATGGCCGGCAACATAAGTCCTTACTACGCGGACGTCCTGCAGCGACAATCCCTACGTTTCGAGCATTCCGAGCTGCTGACGCTATTGGCGAACCTCCGCTGGGCCGACTACATGATCAAGACCACGCGACTCGAACCGAAGCACGTCATCGAAGAGGCGCTGCTGTCTTCTCACCTCGGAAAAACACTTGCCTACGCGGCAAATAGTGTGTAATTGTTTTTCTCACAATCGGTTCCGGAAGCCGCTCGAACGGAGCGCTCCCGACGATCAGGCGCGGCTGACTGCGACGCACAAATCACTGCCAGCTCACGAGGGGGAGTACGCGAGGGATGGTCACAGATGAAAGTCGAGCGAGAATTGAAGATAAACGCCAGGGGTCTGTCGGCACCCGGGCCGAGGCTCATGGTGGAAACGGCGTTGAAGAAAAACCCGTGCCAGATGATGCGCGTGGTGGTCAGCAACATGGAGGCAGTTGAGGACCTGAAGGAGTTTTTCGAGGGAAAGCAGGCAGAGGTGAACGTCGACCAGGTCGGTGATGAGTATCACGTGCTGGTCGAGTTCGAGGGAGTTTAAAGAACCCATAGTAGGCGCTCGCTAATTCGATGCAAACACCATGTCGAAGTATCCGCATGCAGAAATAGAAAAGAAGTGGCAGGCCATTTGGGCCGAGCGGGGTTTGTTCCGTATGGATTCGGAGTCCTCGCGCGAGAAGTACTACTGCCTGATGATGTATCCGTATCCGTCGGGAGAACTCCACGTCGGTCACGGCCGGAATTACATCATCGGAGACGCCCTGGCACGCTTCAAAAAGATGGAGGGGTACGAAGTACTGGCGCCTATGGGTTGGGATGCGTTCGGTCTCCCAGCGGAGAACGCTGCCATCGAGCGCGACATACACCCCGCGCAGTGGACGCGCGACAACATCGCCAAAATGAAAAAGCAGTTCTACGATTGGGGGGTGGTGTACGACTGGACCAGGGAGGTGACCTCGTGCGAACCGGGCTACTACAAGTGGACCCAGTGGCTATTCCTGCAGATGTACCACGCGGGCCTGGCCTACCGCAAGGCGGCATCGGTCAACTGGTGCCCGTCGTGCAAGACCGTGCTGGCCAACGAACAGGTAGTCGACGGCAATTGCGAGCGCTGCGGCGCGCTGGTCGAAGAGCGCTTCCTGGAGCAGTGGTTCTTGAAGATCACACAGTTTGCCGACCAGCTGTTGGACGACCTGGATACTCTGGAAGACTGGCCCGAGCGCGTCGTGACGATGCAGCGCCATTGGATCGACAGGAGTACCGGGGTCGAGATGAATTTCAAGATCAAAGACACCGACCGATCGCTGCGCGTGTTCACGACCCGGCCGGACACGATCTTTGGCGCCACGTTCATGGTGGTCTCGCCGGAACACCCCGAAGTCGAGCCATTGGTAGCTAACAGCGCGCGCGAGGACGAGGTCCGTGCCGCCATTGCTCGTTTCGTAGCTGACAAAAGAAGCGGGAAAGCGCGAAAGGAACCCAGTAAGGAGGGGCTGTTCCTCGACGCCTATTGCGTCAACCCGATGACCGGCGAAGACATGCCGATATACGTCGCGCCGTACGTGCTGATGGAGTACGGCACCGGGGCCATCATGGCCGTACCCGCGCACGACCCGCGCGACTTCGAATTTGCCCAGCGCTACGGCCTGGAAATACGCGAGGTCATTCGTCCTGAGGACGGAATTACGACCTTCCCCGATGCGGCATACGCCGGCGATGGGGTCATGGTGAACAGCGGCCAGTTCGACGGCACGCCGGGCGTCGAGGGATTCGATCGCGTCGCCGACGAACTAGAAAGGCTGGGGATCGGGACCCGGCAGGTCAATTACCGACTGCGTGATTGGCTGGTCTCGCGACAGAGGTACTGGGGCGCCCCCATACCGATGATCCATTGCCCGGCCTGCGGGCCCGTACCGGTCGCCGACAAGGACCTTCCCGTGTTACTCCCCGATGTGGTGGATTTCAAGCCGCGCGGCGACGGCAAGAGTCCACTGGCGGCCAACGACCAGTTTCGGCGCGTTCAGTGTCCGTCCTGCGGCGGCCAAGCCGAGCGCGACACCGATACGATGGACACATTCGTCGATTCTAGCTGGTATTTCCTGCGGTACTTGAGTCCGAACGACGACCAAAGGGCGTTCGATAGGGAACTGGTCGACGAATGGTTGCCGGTCGATCAATACATCGGCGGCGTGGAGCACGCCATTCTCCACCTGATGTACGCCCGTTTCTTTGTCAAATTTCTGGAGTCTCAAGGTCTGGTGTCATTCTCCGAGCCGTTCGCCCGCCTGTTCACCCAGGGGATGATCTGCAAGAACGGCGTCAAGATGTCCAAGAGCAAGGGAAACGTCGTCAGCCCCGAGGGTTTGATCAGCCGCATGGGGGCCGACACCATGCGCCTGTATATCCTGTTTAGCGGCCCCCCGGAGCGCGACGCCGAATGGAACGACGAGAGCGTAGAGGGCTGCCATCGATTCTTGAATCGCGTGTACCGGCAGTTCGAGGCACATAACAATGCAATACCACAACCAGTTACAGGCGCCATTGAATATAGCGCTTTAACTGAGGACGAACGCCGCCTGTTCCGCAAGGTGCATTGGACGATCGACAAGGTCCTGTCGGATATAGCGGACAATTTTCACTTCAACACCGCGATCAGCGCCACCATGGAGCTGACCAACGAGCTGTACGCCTTTGTAGAACGCGCTGGAGCCGTCGAAAGCGGCTCTAACGGGGCCAGGTTGATGGGATTTGCCTTTGACGCGCTGATACGCCTCCTGGCGCCCATGACGCCGCATTTCGCGGAGGAACTGTGGGAGCGGATGGGTCACACCGTAAGCGTCTTCGACACTCAAATGCCGCAAGCCGACGCGCAGTACCTGACCCAGGAAACCTATGATCTGGTGATCCAGATCAACTCGAAGATTCGCGCGCGCGAATCCGTTCCGTTCGACACCGATCGCGGCGAGCTGGAACGGATCGCCCTGGCCAACGAACGCGTCCGCGAACTCCTAGAAGACAAGCCACCGGCGAAGGTCATAGTGATCCCGAACAAACTGGTCAATATCGTGGTGAAATAGGCCGCCCATTAGCGCCGGCCTTCACCACGAAATCCAACTATCCAAACGGGGCTGTCTATCTATTCGATAGACAGCCTTTGTTTAAATGACCTGGGAACGGGCGCTGGATATGTTGAGTTATGCTGCCGAGCGAAG
>CBDVBX010000048.1:0-17963 GCA_965372335.1 uncultured bacterium
TTACCTATCTCCGGGGTTGCACAATTAACATTCTTTTGAGTTATGCCGAAAACGCCTCAAGAAAAACGCGCGTCAAGAATCTGTCGAGACACAAATATTAATCAGGGAGTAAAATATTTTGACGCTCTTTGCAGGTGTCAACGAAGTTGACAGTTGTGGGTCCATGGAAAATTCATTTTTATTACAATACGAGTTGTCGTCAGTTCGTCTTGATGCTATAATCCGAACGAAGCCCATTGTGACGTGAGGAGGAGGTGGCGAGGATGGGTGTTTTTGTTTGCCTTTTACTTTTACTTTCCTTCCGGTTCAACCTCCCCAACCGACTGAGTTCAGCAAGGCTCGCGGTGCTGGTGTGTCTCCTAGCACAGTTCTATGGTGTCCGCGCCGAGGCGCAGTTGGTGATCAACGAACTGTATTACGATCATCCGGGGATCGATAACGGCCACGAATTCGTCGAGATCATGAATATTTCAGACGCCCCCGTAAACGTGGCCGGTGTTACGGTGGATTTTCACAACGGCACAGGCGAAGTATGGGAGACGTTGTGGAGGGGGACCGCCGGCACAATTCTACCGGGTGAGCTGTTTACAATCGGTGGCAAGTACGTGTCGCCGACACCGCAGGTGGTAGTCGAGCTGGGCCTGCAAAACGGCCCCGACGCCGTGAGACTCGCGATCGGCGGCATTCCGGTCGACGTGGTTGGGTACGGCGGCTTGGACGACCCCGAATACACCGAGGGCCAAGGGGCTCCAAAGGTGGACAGCGGGCGCTCGTTGGCGCGGCTGCCGGACGGGCGCGATACTGACAACAACGCGGACGACTTTACCGAAGCGGTTCCCAGCGCCGGATTGTTCAACGTCCCGCGGCGCGACGCGATGATCACAGTTTCGAGCCCCACACAAGCAGCCGCAGTGTTGCCGGACGACGGTTACGAGCAGCTGTTTTTGTCGCTGGTGAACAACGGACAGCACGACGTCGCTCCCGAAGACATCGCAGTCGAACTTTGGGATTCGACGGAAACATCGCAGATTCTTCTAAAACGGTTAGTCAATTCGGAGGCTATCCCGCCGGGTGCTAACACTGTCGTCACAGCCACACTAAAACTAACCGTGGGTTACCACCGTCTACTCGCGCGGCTCGACTATGCATTTGACGAACGAGTGCATAACAACGAACTGCTGCTCATTCGTCGGGTCGGCGGCCCCTTGTTATTGGTGAGCGAGGTGCTGTGCTACCCCGGCGATGGGTGCCCGCAGTTTGTAGAGTTGTTTAACGCGGGTGACCAGGACATCGACATGGTCGGGTTCATGTTGAGGGATAAGTCGCACGCGCCGACGTTGATCACCCAGAACGAGCTGGTCATACCCGCCGGTGGGTACCTGGCCGTCACGCCTGATGCCGAGGCGCTCCTGCAAAAGTTTCCCGATACCAAAAGCAACCACGTGGTCCAGCACGAAGGCACCTGGCCCACACTCAACCGTTCCGGCTCTGGGGCCGTCTCCGACTCCGTCGTCGTGTCCGATTATTTGGCGCTTCCCGTCGATGCGGTGGGGTACCCCCCCGTCGATTCGGAGTACAAAGGCCGCAGCCTCGAGCGCATCGACCTGTACCGAAGCGCGCGAACGCAGACGTGGGTACTGTCTCTCGATCCTTCGGGTGCCTCCCCAGGCCGCGCCAATGATCGCTCGCTCCTTACACCACCCCAGACCGGCGCGTTCGACGTGGCGCCAAGGACATTCTCGCCCTACGACGGAGAGACGCTGACGATCGCCGTCGACACCGGCGAAGACGCGCCAAACGCCGCAGGCGAAAGAGTTGTCGTGAGCGTCTACGACATGCGCGGCAGGCGCTTGGCCGAAGTCGGATCTGCTTCCGCCTTTCCAGCGGTGTTCGTGTGGAACGGCACCACCGTCGACGGGCGGATTTTGCCGCCCGGCCTTTACCTGGTGGTTTGCGAATCCTATTCGCCTTCCGGCGAACCCCGCGGCGCGAGAAAGGTGGTGGTGGGGTGTGGCCGTCGAATTCCGTAGCGCGCTCGCCAGCTGCCCGGTGCACCGCGCGCGCCGAACCCACCGATCGCCCGTAGTGCGCCGCACGATCGGTGTGCGCGCGGCTTCGCTGGCGGTGATCACAGCGGCGATGGTGGGACTGTGCACAACAAACGCATCGGCGTTAGGTGCGTTCGAGCACCCCTGTGTCGAGGAATCGATCACCGGGCTGCGCGGGATATTGCTAGACACATTTGCGCTGAACCGTGACGAATCGACCGGAATGAGCGTGTTCGCAGAGATTTCGGAAGTCGAGTTGTACGGTGTGTCGGGCTTACGAACGCCGGGTGTGCGGGTCGGTGTTCGTCGGGGCAGCGTCTCGCTGGTCGGCGAGGCGGCCCAACTGTCGTCCGACATCGGCAGCGAAACGCGAATGTCTCTGACATCGGCGATTTATGCGGGCGACCGGTGGGTAACTTCCGTGGGACTGGTCCACGAAAGCGCGGCTATCGACGGCCTCGCCTCCTCCCGCTTGGTCAGTCTCACCGCCCGATCGCGAATTCGGCTGTCGAACGCGATTTTCGTGGGCAGCGAGATCGCTGGGCTCCGCCTGGCCGGAGAATCATACGACGGAGCCGACGCCGCCGTCGTGTTCTCGGTTCGTCCGGCATCCAACGCCGCCTTGTACGCCGCGCTGGAGTTCGACCGTTGGACCGGGGTGCAACCGTCGGTGTCGACCGTGCTGGCTGGATACAACACGTTTCGTGTCCTGTTCGGATACGAGGGTGTCACCGACACCATCAAGGGTGCGCTGGCAATCGATCGCGCAGGATTTGTCGTGGCAGTGGGAGCGACGTACCACCCAGTGCTGGGGGCCCGCCAGGGAATAACGGTGTCGTGGCGCCGTTAGTTCGCGGCACACGGTATGCGGTGACCGCGGTCGCGATCGCCATTTTGTCGAATTGGGCCGTCATGGGCTGTGCGTCGAACGGCCCACGACACCGACCGGCGACAAGGGTCGACACTGGGGACAGCTCGGGTGTCCCCGCCGCCGATTCGCTGGAGATAATAGAAGTCCTTCTCGCCGCCGCCATAGAAGCCGGCGAGACCGACGGCGAGATCTCCGCCGATATCGCCGATGCCGTCCGCAACCGACCCCGGGCGCATCAAACCCGGGGGAGACCGTTCGTACGCGTCGAAGGGTTGACCGGATACCGGGTGTCAGTCCGCGCCGACGGTGGGTGGCGCGGCCCCAAACGTTCGGCGCGTATCGGGTTCCGGCGCTACCAAGGTCGTCGCGGCGAATTCGCGGAGATCCGCGGCGTGGGCCCGTTAAAACGACTCGTCGTAGGCGGCCTGCGCCCCCGATTGGGCGAGGGCGTACTGTTGGGAGCCCGATACTCGCCTTTCGCACCTACCAGCGGATCGCCCGTACGCGAGGGACTGTCCGCGACTCCCACCTCGACGGTATGGGACCCCAAACGGGGGGTGGTGGCCGAAGTCGCCCTCGGCGCGTTTGCTTTGTCGCTGGCCGGCTGGCGTGAGAGCGATGCCGACGAGATGGGAGAAAACGTATATTGGGCGTCTGTTTCCCGACCGATTGATAGCTGGCTCGTCGGTCTGGCGGCGGGGAGACGGGCGCCCGACGGCGGCTACACGAATGCCGCCGGCTTGGATGCCTCCATTTTCGCCGGTTGGAGCTTACCCGACGCAACGATTGCCGGCGAGGTGGCGCGGTTTCGAGGGCGTGTCTACGCCGCTCTTCGAGCCGTATTTCATGCCCAGGCCACCTGGAAAATAGAGGCGTACAGCGGTCTCGTCCCCTCCGGCTTTTCGAACTCTACAGTGGCGCCCGCCGACGTGGCGCGCCAGCGTTGGGGCGGCGCGCTCCACCGAATGGGTAGAATCGGCGGCACCAGCGTGCGGTTGTCCGCCTACGCGAACACGCGGCGCACCGCCTTCGGCCTGACCCGCCGCCGGCGACTGGAGACGACGGTACGCGGCCGTACTGGCATTCTCGGACGCTGGGAAGCCTCCGTCAGGCTTTCACAGGATGCCGAAACGGCCCATTCCCGGGAGGTCCTCGACCACGCTCCCGAGGCGTCTCGCCAGCGCCGCGCTCGCCTGCGCCTGGGCTGGAACGCCTCCGGGCCTGGGCTCGTGCGTCAGCGCTATCGGGTCTCGTTACACCTGGACGCCAACGACGGATTCGGCGCGGTGACCACGATCGGCTGGTCGTTCGTGGGCCGGTGGGTGGACGCCGACTTCAGCGTCAACAACTACTCGATGGCGCCGGGACAGCTGGGATACGCCGTGCGGCCCGGCATCGCCGGATACGAAATCGTCTCCGCGGTTTCGCGCACCGGTTCCGACCTGTCCGCCCGCTTCCGGATTCGTTGGCGGGGGCTCCGGCTGTGTATCTACTGGGGTCAGCCGTGGCAAAGGCCACCCCGTCACTACGCCAGCGTCGGCTTGTCACTTTGACCATTGACGCCGGTCCCTGGGGCGCCGGCCAAGGCCGGCCAAAGGCCGGCTTCGATCGAGGAAAAGCTTTTTGACAAACCCCGTCGACCTTGCTAACCTTTTTATTTTAAGACGCGTACCGGCGCGCGGTGCCCGAGAAGTAGTCAATTACCCAACTATTCTTATAACTCATTGGCAGAGAGCGAGTGTAAGACCATGAATGAATCCAAATTTGCCAAAAAGATGCAGGATCTCGGGACGGAGACCGCCTTCGAGGTGCTCGCCCGAGCCAAAGCCTTGGAGGCTCAGGGCCGCGACATCGTCCACCTCGAAATAGGTGAGCCCGACTTCGATACGCCCCAAAACATCAAGGACGCTGCGATACAGGCGATCAAAGATGGCTACACTCATTACGGTCCGTCGGCTGGCATGATGGAAACTCGCGAAGCATTCGCGCGCTACATCAGCCAGGACCGGGGAGTGGAAGTACAGCCGACGCAGATCGTGGTCACGCCCGGCGCGAAGCCGATCATATTTTTTACGGCGCTCGCGCTCCTCGATCCCGGCGATGAAGCGGTGTATCCCAACCCGGGATTTCCAATTTACGAGAGTATGATTCGATACACGGGCGCAAAAGCCGTCCCCATTCCTTTGGAAGAAGAGCACGGGTTTGCGTTCACTCCCGAGAAGCTGGACGAGCTCATCACCGACAAGACCAAGCTGGTCATCATCAATTCACCGCAGAACCCCACCGGTGGCGTGCTACCCGACGGCGTTCTCGACCGCCTGGCCGAACTGGCCGTCGAACGCGACTTCTTTGTGCTTTCGGACGAAATTTACTCGAAGATCGTCTACGAAGGGGAGTTTTCGTCGATCTATACCCGTCCGGGAATGCCCGAACGGACGATCATCCTCGACGGTCACTCGAAATCATATGCGATGACCGGCTGGCGTCTCGGCTTCGGCGTCATGCCCGAGTTATTGGCTGAGAAAGTGGCGAAGCTGCAGACAAACTCCACCAGCTGTACCTGCAGCTTCACGCAGGTTGCGGGAGTGGAAGCGCTCTTTGGACCGCAGGACGGCGTCAAAGCCATGGTCGAAGAATTTAGCGCAAGGCGCGATCTAATTGTGGATGGTCTCAACCAGCTGCCGGGATTTAGTTGCCACAAACCGTCGGGTGCGTTTTACGTTTTTCCCAACATCAAAGAAACGGGAAAGACTTCGAAGGAGATGGAGGGATTCCTCATGAACGAGGCGGGTGTCGCGGCACTGGCGGGAACTTCGTTCGGCGCATACGGAGAGGGTTACCTGCGGTTCTCGTATGCAAATTCGCAGGAAAATATCAAGAAGGCGCTCGATAAAATAGCGGCGGTATTGTAAACCGCGCGGGTGGATGACGAGATGAAAAACTTGGACGTCATAGCACTTGGCGGCAATGCAATACTGCCGGCGAGCCAAGCGGGTACGATTTACGAGCAATTCGCCATCACAAGAGTGACGATGCGCCACATCGCAAAGCTCGTTGCCCAAGGTCGCCACGTCGTGATTACACATGGCAACGGCCCCATTGTCGGCAACATCGTGCTGCGTAACGAAGCGATGCGCGAAAGCATCCCCCCGATGCCTTTGGGAATTTGCGTGGCGGACTCGCAGGGCGGCATCGGATACATGATCCAACAGGTGCTTTACAACGCGCTTCTCAAAGAGGGGCTGGAGCGAGACATCGTAGCGCTGGTTACACAAGTCCGGGTCAGCGCCGACGATCCCGCCTTGAAAAATCCGACCAAACCGATCGGACCATTTTATTCGCAGAGCGAAGCCAAAGCGCTGCAATCGGAAAACGGTTGGAAGATGATCGAAGACAGCAAACGCGGGTATCGCCGCGTGGTGCCGAGTCCGAGGCCACTCGCAATCGTCGAAGAAAAGGTTGTCAAACAGCTTGTCTACGCCGGTACGATTGTGGTCACCGCGGGTGGCGGCGGGATTCCGGTGGTGTCGGTCGACGGCAAGCTCGACGGAATCGAAGCCGTAGTTGACAAGGATTACGCGGCGGCGGTGTTGGCCACGGTTCTTGACGCCGACCGCTTGATCGTTGTCACTGATATCGACGCCGTGTATCAAGACTTTGGCACCGACCAAGCCAGTCCCATACGTCGTATGAGCCTCGATGACGCCGCGGAGATGTTGCGCGGCGGCGAGCTTCCCGTGGGCAGCATGGGGTCGAAGATCGAAGCGGCGGTGAACTTCATCGAAGCTACCGGCAAAGAGGTGATCATTACCCATCCCGACGGCATTCTCAATGCGGTCGCGGGGGGGGAGGGCACCCGAATTACCAAGGACTTTTGAAGATGAGAATCGACCTCGCCTATGGGGACGAACACTCCACTGTCGCTGTTCCCAACGGCGTGCGCGCCGACTACATCACACCCAAGCAGATAACCGGGTACGACGATTTGGGCGGGGCACTGGAGCGAGCGCTTTCCCATCCGATTGATGCACCGCCACTGGCCGACGTGGTCCGGAAGAACGCTGGCTCGGGTGCGGGCGTACTGATGGTGATTTCCGACCTCACGCGTAGCGGAGGAACCAAGGAGATATTGCCCTTACTGGTGGAATACCTGGAGTCAATCGGCGTGGCGCGCACGGACATGCGGTTCTTGGTAGCGCGGGGTACGCACCGCCAGCTCACCAAAGATGAAAAGCAGTATTTCAAATCAGAAGCGCTCCGCGGTATCCGCGTCGGCGAGCACGACTGCGACGACAGCTCGCAGATGTCGGCGCTGCTCTTGACCAAGCGGGGGACGCCCGTGCGGGTGAACCGGCTCCTGAAGGAGGCCGGCCTGGTAATTTTGATCTCGCCGGTTTCATTTCACTATTTCGCCGGGTTCGGCGGCGGGAGAAAACTTGTCCTGCCGGGCAGCTCCGATCGGGCGGCCATCTTGGCCAACCACCGCCTAAGCCTTCAAGACACGAGGCCCGTCGAACTCCATCCCGCATGCCGGCCGGGTAACCTCGACGGCAATCCAGTGAGCGGCGACATGGACGAGGCGCTGGCCGCGCTCAAGAACGTATACGCGGTGAATTTCTTCGGCGACACGACCGGGCGCACCGTATACCTCAACGCCGGCGACCCGGTGCAGTCTCATCTGGACGCGTGCGAGGTGTACCAGGGTGTACATCGCGTGCCCATCGAGGCACCGTACGACGTCGCGATCGTGGGCTGTGGTGGGTACCCGTACGACATCAACTTGTTACAGGCGCACAAAGCGCTCAAACACGTGACGTCAGGCGCCATGAATCCAGGTGGGTCGATTCTGTTCTATGCGCGCTGCAGCGAAGGCGTCGGTTCGGAGAGTTTATCGCGTGCGATGGCCAGACCGAGGGATAAGTTTTTCGACACCGCCTGGAAGGACTATGATTTGAACAACCAAACCGGCGTGTCGTTGTTGACGATCACGGATCAGTTTCACGTCGTAATAGAAACTGGTTTGGAGGACGGAACATTGGAGGGCGCATCCTTCATGCGATGTTCGAACGCAGAGGCGTGCCTGGCTGAGGCGCTGGATACGCACGAAGCCAGCAGAGTGGCAGTGGTTCCGTATGGCAGCCAAACGCTGCCGTTCGTACAAAGAGGTGCTAGAAATTGAAAGCGCTGATCGTCGGTGGAGGGGGCAGGGAACATGCCCTCGCCTGGGCCATTCATCGTTCGCCGCAAGTGACAGAAGTTTTCTGCGCCCCCGGTAACGGTGGCACCGCGCGTACCGGGAGCAACGTCCCCGTTGCGGCGAGCGATACGGAAGGGCTGCTGAGATTCGTTCGAGAGCGGGGTGTCGATTTGACGGTTGTCGGGCCCGAAGCGCCGCTGGTCGACGGAATCGTTGACGAGTTCGAACGCGAGGGACTCCGGTGTTTCGGCCCCCAGAAAGCGGCCGCGCAGTTGGAGGGGAGCAAGGTGTTCGCCAAGGAGTTCATGGCACGGCACGGCGTGCCCACCGCAGATTTTCGCGTGTTCGACGATCCCGATGCGGCCAAATCGCACGTTGCCGAACGGGCGACGCCGATGGTCGTCAAAGCCGACGGACTTGCCGCTGGCAAGGGTGTCTATGTGGTCGACTCGAAATCCGCGGCCGTTGAGGCGATCGACGAGATCATGGTAGCCAGGAAGTTTGGCGACTCCGGCGAACGCGTGATTGTGGAGGACTGTCTCGAAGGAGAGGAAGTCTCCGTTCACGTGATATGTTCCGGCGAGAGGGGAATCGTCCTGCCCAGCTCGCAGGACCACAAACGAATATTCGACGGAGACGCGGGACCCAACACGGGCGGCATGGGGGCGTACGCTCCCGTCCCGTGGTATGGCGAGAAAGAACGCGATCACGTTTACCAGACCATCGTCGAACCCACTTTGAAGGGAATGCAAGCCGAGGGAAACCCGTACACAGGAGTTTTGTACGCGGGACTCATGCGCACCGAGCGCGGACCGATGGTGCTCGAGTTCAACGTTCGTTTCGGCGACCCGGAGACGCAGGTAGTGCTGCCGCTCATCAAGAGCGACCTGTTCGACGTATTGTACCGATCGGCGGAAGGCAAGCTGCCGGATCATCTCGAGTTGTGGGAAGATCGATCATCGGCAACGGTGGTGATGGCGGCGAACGGATACCCGGGAAATTACGAAAAAGGACTCGAAATCACAGGCGTCGAAGATTTTCCGCCGGAGCAAGCGGTGGTGTTTCACGCCGGAACGTCGTGGGACGGTTCGAAGCTGGTAACGTCGGGCGGGCGCGTTTTGGCGGTCACCGGTTGGGAGCGGAGTTTACGCGGCGCGCTCGATGTCGCCTACGAAGGGGTTGCCCGGATTCAATTCGACGGCGCCTATTGGCGCAAGGATATCGGGCACCGGGCGTTGTAAGAGTCGAACGTCTCGAGGAAAGGGAAACTATGGCAACGACGACGATCGTATCTATCGTACTGGGAAGCAAGAGCGACAAGAACCACGTCGAGTCGACAACCAGTTTGTTAGACCGGTTTGGCGTGGCGTGGGAGATGGAATTTCTCTCGGCCCACCGCCAGCCCGAAAAGCTCCACCACTACGTCAAAGAGGCCGAGAAAAAAGGCGTCAAGTTGTTCATTGCCGTGGCGGGACTGAGCGCAGCGCTACCCGGAGTCATAGGATCGTTGTCGCAACTGCCGGTGATCGGTGTTCCGGTGCCGGCGGGAGCGTTGGCAGGAGTCGATGCTCTGCTTTCCATGGCGCAGATGCCGGGAGGTATCCCGGTTGCTACGGTCGGCGTCGGATCGAACGGCGCCAAGAACGCTGCCGTATTGGCCGCCGAGATCCTGGCACTGGGAGACGATGCGGTCGCGGACAAGCTGCGCGAATACCGCGAGGAAATGAAGAACGCTTAACCGGCACCGCCGAGGATTATGGACGAATCGTTCCCGAGCATTTCGGACGAGAGAACGCAACGGGATGCCCTCGACACTCTCAAAGACGGGGGCATCGTCGTTTTGCCCACTGATACGCTATACGGTTTCAGTGCTGCACTGTCCGCTGAGGACGCGGTGCGGCGCATTGGGGAACTCAAAGGCTCTTCGGACCGGAAACAGTACATCGTGCTGGCCGCTTCGGTCGACATGGTGGCGCGATACGCGTGGACTTTTGGTTGCGTCGGACGCGACCGCCTGGCGCGGGTGTGGCCCGCACCGCTCACCGCGGTTTTGCCGGCGGGGGAGCGGTGTCCGGAGTGGATGGGGGATTCGGTGGCGTTTCGGGTGCCAGCACTCGAGCCGTTACGCCGACTCATAGCGCGTCTCGGAGAGCCGGTCGTATCGACCAGCGTCAACAGGAGCGGATCGCCTCCGCTCGCCGATCCGACCGACATCCGTCGGGAATTCTCGGAAAACGTCGAGACGATCGTTGCCGGCCCGGCGGCACAGGAGCTCTCGGCATCGACAATCGTCGATCTCACCGGCGAACAGCCGGTCGTATTACGGATTGGTGACTACGACTGGGACGCGGCGGCTTGAGGAAACCCTTCGAAATGGTGGTTCTTGTAAGCGTCGCACCGAGAGCACAGCAGTATCTCCTCGCGGCGTCCCTGTGCGAGTAGCTCGCGGTAGTGGCTGTTCACCCGTCCGTTCCAGATGTCGAGTACGCTTTCCCGGGTCACATCGCCGATCACGCCCCTCTCGTGCGAATCCCAGCAACACAGAGTTGCCTTACCGTCGACGTAGAAAAACATCTCCTCGAGGATTTTCTTACACGGTAGCGAAACCGCTTCCACACCCGGATCCCACGGCCAGTTGTACAACTCGGTAATCACCGCCGTCGCGCCAGCGTTCGTCCAGAACCGGAGGAAGTCTTGGTGCTCGTGTTCGTTGTGCGGCATACCAATCATCCGCACCTCGATGAAACCCGCGCCGCCGTTCTCACCTGCCAACTCGATGAACCGGACGGTGCGGTCGACGGCTAGGGTAAAATTAATTCCCACGCGAGATTTCTCGAACGTTTCCCTGGTGAACCCGTCGATGGAGAAGCGGATGATATCGATACCAATATCCAGGATCTCACGCGCCTTCTCTTCCTTCATGAGTTCACCGTTGGAGTTGAGTTCGATCTTTGCCGTGTCGTCTTGGCTTATGTATCGCATAATGTCGCAGAGGCGGTGGTCGGACAGTGGCTCGTTGATCAAGAACGGGCGGTAAGTGATACCCAAACCACGCGTATCGTCTATGATCTTTTTCCACACATCGTCGTGCATACGACGGGGACGACGCGTCAACGTCTTGTGCGGGCAAAACGGGCACTCGGCGTTGCACGCGATGGTGGTTTCGATTTGTATGTACTTCGGGTGTGCGGGTGTTACCACGGTTTGGTCTCCTCACAGCGTTGGGAAGGCGCGAAACCCATAATCTAAAGGTATTCCGCGATAACCGCCATACTTTTTTCGGTGGCGCCCAATTGGGAATCGACATACCGGCGGGCCGCGTCACCGGCTTTCGCGCTTGATTCGTCGTCGTAGAGGAGACGTTCGAGCTGAACGCGGACATCTTGTGCATCGCGAACGCAGAATGCGGCGTCGGCCTCCGTCATGCGTAATGCTTCGTACGAGTTGTCGTGTAAGGGCCCGAATACCACCGGCATTCCTTCGATCGCCGGTTCGATGACGCTATGCACGCCGGTCGAAAATGCCCCGCCGATGTAAGCCGCATCTCCAAGCCGGTATACCTCTGCCAAAATACCGATGGTGTCGACCAATAGCACGCGCGGCGGTGGGTCGGCCACACCTTTGCTGACGTATCCGACCGACAAGTCCGAAGATCGAGCCCACCGCGACAGCTCATCGATCCGCTCTGGGAGTGGTTCGTGCGGCGCGATGATCGCATACAGGTCAGAATGGGCGTCCATGAGGGCCGAAAGAGCGGGGAGCAGGTGGGCCTCGTCGCGCGGCCACGTGCTGCCACAGACGACGATTTTCCGATCGCGTCGATCGAAGTCGAACCCAATGTCGCCCGCCAATCGCTTGCGTTCCAAAACGCGATCGAAACGCGTGTCTCCGGCGAAGGAGATCGACGGGTGGTCGGGTACGGTGTTGCGAAACCGGGCGGCGTCGGATTCGCTGATGGCGAGGATCCTGCCGATGCTGGCGTACACGGACCGATAAAACGACCGCCCCAGTCCGCTGTTGCGTCGCGAAGACGGGCTGAGCGTGGCGTCTATCAAAACGGTGGGGATGCTTCGGCGGCGCGCCTCCCATATCAAATTGGGCCACAAGTCGAACTTGACGAACACGAGTAAACGGGGAGCAATGGTCTGGAGACAAAACCGGCTGTTGCGCGCGAGATCAACGGGTAGGTAGTCGATGAACTTGATGTTGTTGTTGTCATCTAGCGTCTCTTTGCGCAGGGCAAATTCGTAGCCCGACGGAGAAGAGAAACTCACGACGACAGGGATATTCGCGTATGTTTCCCGCAACGCCGTTATCACCGGTTTCGCTTGTTCGAATTCGCCAACGCTGGACACGTGGAACCACACCGGTCGCTCTGCAAGATGGGCGCCGGCATCGATCCACCGCTTTCGCCAGCCCCTGCGACCGGCCGCCGCCTGGCGTAACTTGGCGTGAAACACGGTGGCCACGTACCCGCCCGCCAGTGCAATCGGCACCGCAAGGTTGTAGAACGTTTTACTGAAACCGTGGGTCATGATGTCAGTGTGTGGCGGGCCGGCCCGCTTTCCGATAACATGTCGAGGACGGCCGATTCGACGGCGTCGACGTCGATACCGGTCATGCATTCTTGATTGCCCTTCGGACACGGCCGCGATCCGTTTCTGGAACACGGCCGACAGGTCATCGATCTTTCGACCGTCTTACTGGATGCAAGCGATGGGTAGTAACCGAACGTTTCGACCGTCGGCCCGAACAGGGCAACGACTGGCACTCCCATCGCTTCCGCCAGATGCGTAAGACCTGAGTCGTTGCCCACGAAGCCCGAGCAATGCGCGAGGTATCCGGCGCCTTCGATGATTCCGGTCTGGCCGGTGATATCGACGCACCACTCGCCAAATCGTTGGGCGATCGGCGATGTCGTCGCGCGGTCGTTCTCATCGCCCATCAGGAGCAGACGATAGCCCTTGTTTCGCGTCAGGCGTTCGGCGAGATCCACGAAGCGTTCCACCGGCCAGCGTTTCATTGGCCAACGCGTCCCCGGCGCTATCGCGATGAACCGGTGTTCGTCCCGGCGCATGCGTTCGGCGGCTGCGGCCACGTAGCGCTCGGGCACGTCGATTCCGCCCGGGGCGAGCCTAGCCGGGGGATAACCGACTGCCTCCGCCAGCATCCCGTACTGCTCGAGGATTGACGGCAGCCCCCTGGCCGCGCGCTTGAATACGATCAGCCCCAGCCGTTCGCGGTAGTGCTTGGCGAAACGCCCCGCCGCGCCGCCCAGCCGCCAGGAGAGGAACCGACTCCGCCAGTTGTTATGGGCGTCCAGGACCGTCCAGCCTCGGCCTCGGTGGTCCGAGGCGATCCGCAGCAGCCCTCTCAGCCCGCCGCCCGGGTCGAAAGCCACCACGCGGTCCACACCGGTGGCCGCGGCGAACACCTCGGCGTACGCGCGTTTAGTGACCACCGTAACTTGTTCCGCGCCACTCGTTTTCAGGTACGTGGCCAGGGGGCAAAGGAGAATGCAATCTCCCAGCGAGCTGAACCGGATGATGAGGACATTCATAATTCGACGAGCCTGTCGTATGTGAATCTATTCACTTGACAATGTTGACCGTTTCGGTCAGTATTCAATAAGTTTAGTGAAAGTTCGTTTTTAAAATATATAATACTTGTGACTTGTCTGAAAAACCTGCGATTTACTGAAACTTAGACCACCCCGTGAGGGGCGAATCGTCGGTTTCCCGTTGGGGAGGGCGCGAGCGTCCTCGGGTGCACGCGGCCCTTCCGGTCGAAACCGTCTTTAAGGAGTACAAAACATGCCTGAGAAGCTGGAATTGGGCGAACGGCTCAAGCGGTTTCGCTTGGGCAGAAACCTTACTCTAAAGGAAGTGGAACTGAAAGCGAAAGTTTCGGCTACCCATATATCGGAAATCGAACGGGGTATGACGTCGCCCACCGTTGGAGCACTTACCAAAATCGCGAAGGCGTTGGGGACCGAACCCTCCTATTTTCTGCAAAAAGATTCAGCGCCTGCGGTGTCGGTGGTTCGGCAGGCCGACCAACGCGTCTTGACAGACAACTCGTGGGGAGCGCAATTACACAGGCTGTGCACCGGCATTCGCGGGTCAGAAATGTCGTTCTTGTTGATCGAACTCGATCCCGGACTCGGCGAAAAAGTCGATCCGGTGACGCACAGCGATGAGGAATTTGTATGTGTACTAAAAGGTGTATTCGAGATGTACGTCGGACTCGATCGACACATTCTCAAGGAAGGCGACAGCCTGCATTTCCGGTCCAACGAACCGCACCCGATCCGCAACATCGGTGACGGTAAGGCGAAAATGTTGTTAGCGGCGTTGCCGCCGTTTTGTTTGTAATTCGTTGATTAAAGCCTGTCAAAAGGGGAGTACACAGGAGCTCACACATGCTAGATAAGGCCGAACTCGGCAGTAGAATCAAGAGAGCCCGCGAGGCGAAGCACCTGACATTGAAATCTATCGAAGCGTCTGCGGCAATATCGGCGACGCACATTTCAGAAATCGAACGGGGTAAAACCTCGCCGACTCTCGGCGCGCTCCTGAGGATTGCGGGCGCGCTCGGAAAAGACCCCGCGTTCTTTTTGGAAGAAGAGGAACTGGGTGACGTATCGGTGGTGACAATCGAAAACCGATTGAAGGAATCATTGCCCGGTGACGCGGGTACCCTCGAGCGACTTACCACCTGCATACCCGGTGGTCGTCTTCAAGCGTCCGTCATTACGCTCGCCCCGGGGAAATCTCCCCGCGCCGAGAAGCACTCCCACTTCGGTAACGAAGCGGCGTTGATTTTGTCCGGAACGATCCGTTTCGAGGTCGAAGAAGAGTCGATCGTTCTCAACGAGGGTGATGCAATCCACTACCACGCGAATGCGCCGCATGCCTACACGAACGGGTCGAGGAGCGAAGAATCGTCGATGCTCTGGCTGAGCACCGTCCGTGATTCGGACTGACGCGAGGCCCGCGCGAACCGGCCTGATTTTTTCTTTGACACGTTTTTAAGACCTGCCTATCATCTCCTGAAATCGTCCATCGAAAGCTATTGACCAATCACTCTTGGATAAAAACCAATGGAAAACAACGAACCACCGATCTCGGATGATGAATCTCGTTTCCTGCAACTGCTGGCGATGTTTCAAATCGGCGCGATGCAGCAGATGGGAAAACGACCCAATCCGTTGACCAACGAGATCGAACGCGATCTGCAGCAAGCGAAAGCATCGATCGACGTGCTCGAAATGCTCGAGCGAAAAACCAAAGGAAACCTCTCCGAGATCGAAAAAGAATTCATTGAAAAGATCCTCTTCGAGCTGCGCATAAACTATGTGGACGAGGCAGACAGGGCGGCCAAGGAGGAAAAAGAAGCGACAAAAGGGGAAAATAATGCCGCCGGCGACAGCGCCGAAGAAGAGAAAACCGGTGGAGAGACTGGAGACAAGACGGAGACGAACAGCGGTGAGGACCCGCCAGACCAACCGGGGTCTGGCTAGGAGCGTGTGAGCCGGCGTAGCGACCGGACAGTATTCGGGTGATTTCCTGGCCAAGTTGGAATTATTTTTGCAGTTGACTGCAAAATCGGGTTACAAGGTGGTCAGAAAGGAGACAATCCGTATGGAGTCATGTGCCCATAATAGCCAGAAGAGACGCAGGATTGCGGGTATTACCGGAGCGTTCCTGTGCGCGATTATACTGGTAACTATCGTTGCGGGAAGTGCTTATGCAACAGTGTCGTACAACGGCACGAGGGGACTACTCCGCACCAGGGCGGCCGACACGATCGGGAAGGGAAACCTGGTGATCCAGCTCGGAACGCATTTCATGATGAACAGAGACGAGATGGTCTTCGGCCCGCTGTTTCCCGAACTCGCAGCCGGCGACAGCGCGTTGGTCGACTACATGTTTTTTATCTCCCGCGCGAACCTCACATACGGCCTCAACGACTACTTCGAGGTCAGCGCCAGTTTGGATGTCCGCAACTGGATCCGAACGATAAAAGAGGACTTCAACAACAATAACCTGGATACGGCGACGCGAGGCGGATTGGGCGACACAGACGTATTGGCCAAAGGCAGTATTCCGCTGCCCACGGATCGCCTCAAACTAGGCGCGTTGGGTATGTTTACGTTTCCGACGGGTAATGAAGCTCGGCGTTTCACGATTGGCGAGACGGACATCGTTGCTCTCGGCTTGGCCACTATCGATTTTACCGATATCGAGAGCTTCGTACCCACGCGTGCCCACGTCAACGCCGGTTACCGCTGGGATCGAAACGAAACCCAGGGATTCGGTGTCTTCAATCCGAATATACCGGATTCGTCGGGTTTCAACCCCCCGGGCTATCCACTAACGCCGACAGGCGAAAAGAGCAGCTACAACGACGCGTTCCTGTTCAACGCGGCGATCGAATTTCCGGCGCCGCAGGTGACGTTTTTTGTCGAGTTCGATTGGGTGAGCCTGACCAACGTGAACACGAGTGATACAACCTACTCTGTTCCCAGAGACGCCAAAGGTATCAGTGAGAACACGTACACGCTCTCGCCCGGCATCGAATTCGTGAGTGAGAGCGGATCCGCGCTCAAAATGGGCTTTGATATCAACCTGAACAGCGGCGACAATCCGTCGATGATCAACGCGCCGGACTGGGGCTTGTGGTTGATGTTTTCGTACAAGGCAGCGGTGATCCCCAAGGACAGCGATCATGACGGCATAAAAGACAAGGACGACGCGTGTCCGGATACGCCGGAGGACTTCGACGGATTCGAGGACGCGGACGGCTGCCCGGATACGGACAATGACGGCGACGGGATCAAAGATGTCGACGACTTGTGCCCGGATCTGGCGGAGGATGTCGACGGTTTCGAAGACGATGACGGATGTCCTGATTTGGATAACGACCAAGACGGCATTCCGGACAAGGACGATCGTTGTCCGAATGAACCGGAAGATTTCGACGGCGACGCCGACACGGACGGCTGCCCAGATCTGGTCAAGGACAGCGATAACGACGGCATTCCCGACGACCTAGACCGGTGTCCGCTCCAGCCGGAGGACATCGACGGTTTCCAAGACGACGATGGATGCCCCGACTTGGATAACGACCTCGACGGTATCCCGGACGAGATGGACAACTGTCCCAGCTCACCCGAGACGTTCAACGGATTTCAGGACGAAGACGGCTGCCCGGACGAAAGGCCGTTGGAAGAGAAATTCATTCTGCGCGGCGTCAATTTCGAGAGCGGAAGCGCAGCACTCACGCCGGACTCCTACATCATCCTGGATGAGGTCGTGCGGTCGCTGCAAGCGTACCCGGAAATTCGGGTCGAGATTCGCGGCCACACTGACAGCCAGGGACCGGCGAGCTTCAACCTGGAACTGTCGCAACGCCGAGCGGAGTCGGTACGGCAATACGTGGTAAACGCGGGCGTTGACCCGTCGCGTCTGGTTGCTATCGGCGTGGGCGAAGAAGAGCCTGTCTCTTCGAACTCATCGCCGGAAGGCCGTCTGCAGAACCGCCGCATCGAATTCCGAAGACTGAACTAGCCCGCACGGGCCAAGACTCCACCCAAAAGGGGATCCGTCCACACGGATCCCCTTTTTCTCTCATCTCTGATGCTCCGGTCTCTGGCGCCGCCGTTCGGGTCGCTTTTCGAGGTTCTGGGGCGCACAGCTGGGGGGGCACTCCCGCTCGGGCAGTGCTCGCTAGCCGCCCTCCAAACATTGATATGCGGGCGGCTGCTCCCTACACGCGATCTTATTATAGGCGTGTAGGACGCAAGCAGGCGCACTCGCTGTCGACCCCCACCAGCTATGCGCCC
>CBDVBX010000049.1:0-17891 GCA_965372335.1 uncultured bacterium
TACGGCAGGCGGCACATGGCGGAGTACCACAGGCGGGAGTAGTCGCGGCAGCCGAGAAATGCTACGCTCAGACCGTTTTCGGATGATCGTGATGATGAACATCAAGCTCATACTCGAATACGACGGAACCGATTTCCACGGCTGGCAAATTCAACCCGAAATCCGTACGGTGCAGGGTGTCCTCGAAGCGGTGGCATCGGATCTGTTCGGTGAACCCGTTTCTGTGAACGGATGCTGTCGCACGGACGCCGGGGTTCATGCGTGGGGATTCGTCGGAAACTTCCGCGTGGACACGACTCTCGATGCGCGACAGATACGTGGAGCCCTGAGTGCCCGGCTGCCGGCCGACATTGTGGTCAAGAGCGTCGCGGAAGTCCCCTCTGATTTCCACGCGAGGCACGACTGTATCGCCCGGCGGTACCTGTACCGGCTCACTTCTGAACCGACGGCTGTTTTGAGACAGTTGGTCGCGTATACCAAATACCAGCTCGACGTCGAACAGATGGCCCGAGGCGCCGCGAGGTTGGTCGGCAAAAACGACTTTGCCAGCTTCGCACCAGCGGCGCTAAGCGAAGGTGTTTCGACCATCTGTGACGTTTTGGAGGCGTCCGTCAGCCGCGACGGCGAGGTATTCTCATTTGATGTCAAGGCGGACCGTTTTCTGCACCACATGGTACGAAATATCGTCGGTACGTTAATAGAAGTTGGTCGAGGACGACTTCGTCCGGAACAGATCGACGAGATAATGTGTAAAAAGGACCGTAGAGCCGCTGGTCCGACGGCGCCGGCGTGCGGTCTTTCCCTGATGGAGGCGTACTACCCGGAAACGGACGTCTAGGGCCCATTTGACGGTGCCCCTTGGCTCTGTCCCGGACGTCGTCGACGTGGTATACTCCGGGCGTTACGCCGAGAAAGCACCGACAAATCCGATAGCGCTTCGGCGGAGTTGCTACCGCACGCACGATTGATCGAAAGGACTGGAATGAAAATATTTCTTGATACCGCAAACATCGACGAGATTCGTGACGCCGCTTCGCTGGGCGTCCTCGACGGCGTGACCACTAATCCGTCTTTGATGTCGAAGGAGAACCGGGGCGATTACAAGGACGTGCTCAAAGAGATCTGCGACATCGTCCAAGGCCCGGTGAGCGCCGAGGTGGTCGCCGAAGAGTGCGAAGAGATGCTCGTGCAAGCTCGAGACCTGGCGAAGATTAGCGATCATATCGTCATCAAGATCCCGCTGATTGCGGAAGGAATCAAGGCGGTCAAGATACTGTCCGCCGAAGACATCAAGACAAACGTCACGCTGTGTTTCAGCGCCAATCAGGCGTACCTCGCGGCCAAAGCTGGAGCGACGTACATCAGCCCGTTCGTCGGACGCATGGACGACGTCGGAATCGATGGTATGGACGTGGTCTCAGACATCATCGAGATTTACGAGAACTACGCGTTTGTGACACAGGTGCTGGTGGCAAGTATTCGCCACACACAGCACGTTTTGGAATCAGCGCTGATGGGGGCGGACGTCGCCACCATCCCTTACAAGGTGTTAATGCAGATGTTCAAGCACCCGCTGACCGACGTCGGTATCGCCAGCTTCAACAAGGACTGGGAGAAAGTCAAAGCGTTGGCCAAATAGTATGTTCGAACAGGAATCGGGAATCAAACGACTGGGATTTCTTCCCTACATTTTCGGCGCGTTGACCGGCGTGTCAGTCGCTCTGGTGATTGTCGCAGCCTTGGTTTTCACCAGGGGACCGGGCGGTGCGGAGGCACAGCGAAAACCAAATCCTCCGAACACCGTCGGTGCAGTTGCGGGTTATACGACTTCATCGGTAGACGCCAGCCGTCGCAATGCCATTGTCAATGCCACGGAAATGGTGGCGCCGGCCGTGGTCAACGTCACGGTGGTGCGTACGGAAACGTATCGTTCGATCCCGTGGTTTTGGGACGATCTGTTCCGGCGCAACTGGC
Source organism: uncultured bacterium (assembly GCA_965372335.1). Lineage (GTDB taxonomy): Bacteria > Krumholzibacteriota > Krumholzibacteriia > WVZY01 > JAKEHA01 > CBDVBX01. The sequence goes on from CBDVBX010000049.1 coordinate 1,975, forward strand.
CGGTGAAACGCCGTAAGGTTGGTAGTTATGGCTCTGGCTTGATCATTCGCCGTGACGGCTACATCGTGACCAACGAGCACGTGATCAGTAGGGCAGAAGACGCTTGGGTCACGCTCGAGACGGGCGAAACGATGAAGGCCTCTCTCGTGGGTAAAGCGGCCGACTACGACCTGGCGCTGCTGAAAGTCGAGGCGGAAGACCTGCCCTTCGCGGAGATGGGCGATTCTGACGACATTATGGTGGGTGAATGGGCCATCGCGATCGGCAGTCCGTTCGGCCACCTTCTGGCCGACGCGCACCCGACGGTGACGGTGGGAGTGGTGAGCGCATTTCACCGCGACGTAAAGGCGGAGGTGAGCAACCAGCGGATCCTCAAGGATTTGATCCAAACGGACGCGGCCATCAACCCGGGAAACAGCGGCGGGCCTCTGATCAACTCGGACGGCGAGGTCATCGGAATCAACACGGCGATTTTTTCGCGCGGCGGTGGCAGCGAGGGAATCGGTTTCGCGATTCCGATCAACCGCGTGAAGTGGGTCGTGGATGAGATCCTCACCTACGGGAGCGTCCGAGTCGTGTACATGGGCATGACCGGCATCGACATTACACCGGATATAGCGGCAGCCATGAATCTGCCCCATACCGAAGGGGTCCTGGTCCGCGCGATCTACGACGACGGTCCGGCGTATCGCGCGGGAGTTCGCGCGGGTGATCTGCTGGTTTCGATCGATGGAATACCGTTGCGCGGTATCGAGCACGCGAATCAGATCGTGTTCCCGGCCCGCGTGGGCGACGATCTGGACATCGTGATCCAGCGCAAGGGTAAGCAAAAGCGGGTCACGCTCGTCCTCGAGGAACGCCCGGACGACATCTGATCTGTTTGATCTTTCCTCATCTATTTCAATGTAATATGCTCAAGGTGAAATCCGCCGCGGATCTTCTGTAGTTTTGGGGCGCAGACGGGACTTTCGGCGTTTCGGGGCGGGCCGCGAGCTCCTTCTCCTCGCCAGGCGCCCGCTACGCTCGGCTAACTCGCTTCGCGAGTGGTCCCCGCTGCTGCAGGGTCTTCGGCCTCGCTAGCTCCGCGCGACGTCTCGTCGAAGGACTCACGGCCCGCCCTGGACCGACAGCGGTGCAAGGCCGGCCGATCGCGGGATTGAGCAGGCCCTTGATCGGCGAGCATAATAGAGGGGCCAATCAGGCGAGCCGATCACGGAGGCGAGCGACAGGTTCGGAGGAGCTACATGCAAGGTCGTGGTCAGCGAGCCGTGCCGCGAAACCCGCGATTGGGCGGGCCCAAACTGCGGAAGGGCTACATCCGACGTTGCGAGGGCGAGAAGTGAAAAGGAGAGATAGAGAATGATCGAACGATATACGCTGCCCGAGATGGGGGCGATCTGGTCCGAGCAGAACAAGTTTCAAAAGTGGCTCGATTTCGAGATCGTCGTGTGCGAGGCGCTGGCCGAGCTCGGCGAAATACCAAAAGACGCCGTAGAGCGCATTCGAGACAAAGCCGCGTTCGAGGTCGAACGCATCAATGAAATCGAGAAGACTACCGACCACGACGTCATCGCGTTCCTAACAAACGTGGCCGACTATATCGGTGATGACTCCCGATACGTCCACCTAGGACTGACCAGCTCCGATCTCCTCGACACCACGCTCTCCCTTCAGCTCAAGGAAGCCGGCGAACTGCTGGTTCGTCATCTTGAGGCGCTTCGCGAGGTCGTCAAGAAGCGGGCGATAGAGCACAAACGAACCATCATGATCGGTCGTACTCACGGCATTCACGCCGAACCGACCACGTTTGGACTCAAACTTTTGATGTGGTACGACGAACTCGGCCGCAGACAAGGGGCGCTCGAGCGCGCCGTCGACCTCGTGTCCTATGGGAAGGTCTCCGGTTCCGTCGGCAACTATGCCCATCTCGACCCCCGCGTAGAAGAGCTGGTCATGAACAAGCTCGGACTCAAACCCGCGCCAGTCTCCAGTCAAATCGTGCAACGCGACCGGCACGCCGAATTCGTCAGCGCCCTGGCGCTGGTCGCAGCGACCATCGAAAAAATGGCCATCGAAGTTCGTGGTCTGCAGCGCACCGAGGTCCTGGAAGTCGAGGAGTTTTTTAAGAAAGGCCAGAAGGGCAGCTCCTCAATGCCCCATAAACGTAACCCGATCCTCAGCGAACGCATGTGCGGCATGGCAAGATTAATCCGAGGGTACGCCGTAGTCGCAATGGAAAACGTCGCTCTATGGCACGAACGCGACATCAGCCATTCGTCCGCAGAACGCGTGATTCTGCCCGATGCGACCATCACCCTCCACTATATGCTCGTCAAGTGGACCAAATTGATGGATAACCTCCTTGTGTACCCCGAGCGCATGATGGAGAACGTCGAACGAACCCACGGGCTGATATACTCGCAACGGCTCCTGCTGGAGTTGGCGAAGGCGGGGCTCTCGCGCGAGGATTCCTACAAATTGGTCCAGGAAGCCGCCATGGAGACATGGAATACCGGCACACCGCTGGAGAAAACGGTCCGGGCCCGCGATGGAATCACCAGCCGAATCGACGAGAACGCCCTACGCGCCGTGTTCACATTGGACATGTTCGTCAAAAACGTAGACACGATCTTCGAAAGACTTGTATAACGCCCAATCATCCCTTATAGTCCGTGTGTCCGCCGTGGCCCAACCGCTGCGGCAAGCGTATTTTCTGGACATGTCCAACCGTTTTTGCACGATGTTCAATGGAACAGATACGGACCGAAGACCTCGTCACCTGTGACCCATCCGACCGGCCCGCCCTCGAGCGGCTGCTCCAGTCTCACAACGTGAGTCTGACCACTGACGAATTCGAGCGCGTGTGTCGCTTGCTCGGGCGCGCGCCGACGACCGTCGAGCTCCACATATTCAATACCATGTGGAGCGAACACTGCTCTTACAAAAGCTCGCGGCCGGTGTTGGCCAAGTACCTTCCTACCGAGGCGCCTCACGTTGTCCTGGGCCCGGGCGAGGACGCCGGCATCATCCGATTCGCCGAGATCGACGGTATTAACTGGTGCGTGGTCATCGCGCACGAAAGCCACAATCACCCCTCGCAGGTTCTGCCCGTCGAGGGCGCGGCGACCGGTATCGGAGGGATTGTCCGCGACGTTTACTGCATGGGTGCCGACGTGATCGGTGTGATGGACCCGCTCCGGTTCGGCGACCCCGACGGTCCGAACGCCGCCAGGGTCAAAGACATCGCTTGGGGGGTCATCGACGGCATCGCTCAGTACGGCAACGCCCTCGGCGTACCCAACTTTGGAGGCGATACCTTCTTCGACGCCAGTTACGACGATAACTGTCTGGTCAACGTCGTCGCCATCGGGCTGGTGGAGGAATCTCGGATCGTGCGAAGCCGGGTGCCGGACGAGGCGGCAAGCGAGCCGTACAACGTCTTCTTGGTCGGCAAACCCACAGACGCCTCCGGATTCGGTGGCGCGACCTTCGCCTCCGAGCGGCTCAGCGAAGACGAAGCCGTCGAACGGCAGGGTGCGGTCCAGGTACCCGACCCATTTCTCAAGCGAGTGTTGGCCGAGGCGATCAAAGAGATGCTGGATTGGGCTCACCAAAAAGGTGTCGCCATCGGTTTCAAAGATCTCGGGGCCGGGGGCATCAGCTGCGCGGCATCCGAAATGGCCGCGGCGGCCGGATTGGGCGTTACCATCGATCTGGACCGCGTCAACTGCGCATTTCCAGACATGCCCGCCGAAGTGATCTCCTGTTCGGAGACTCAGGAACGGTTCCTGTTAGCCGTGCCCTCCCAATTCACCGACGAGGTGGTGGCGATATTCAACGATCACTTTGAAATGCCAAGTCTCTACACCGGCGCGGGTGCCTACGTAATTGGCGACGTGACGTCAGACAAACGGTTCCGGCTCGTCCAGAACGGCCGTTTCGTAACCGACGCCGATGTGGACGCGATTACCACCGGGATTGTGTACGAGCGCGAAGCGAAGGATAGAAAACGGTCGTTGCCGTCGCTCGGCCGCAGGCACGCCGAAGGTGCTGCGGGTATACGCGAAATCCTGCTCGAGTTATTGGCGTCGTACAACATCTCGAGCAAGGCGTCGATTTTTCAGCACTACGATTCGGAGGTACAAGGCCGAGCCGTCATTCGGCCGGGCGAGGCGGACGCGTCCGTGGTGGTGATCAAGCCGGGGAGCGCGCTTACAAAGTCGGCGGATTCGCCGACCTTCGGATTGGCATCGGGGATCGGCGGCGCGTCGAGATTGGCGGCGGCCAATCCGTACCTCGGTGGTGCGTGGGCAGTGGTAGAGGCTGTCCGCAACGTCGTTTGCGTTGGCGCGATGCCACTAGCGATCACCGACTGCCTCAACTACGGCGACCCGGAAGACCCGGCCGTGTTTCACGAATTCTCCGAGGGAGTCCGCGGCGTCGGCGACGCGTGCCGCGCGCTACGGTTCGATCCAAAGGCCGAACACGGCGTGCCGGTCGTGTCGGGAAACGTGTCCTTTTACAACCAAAGCGAGACCGGAGACGCGATTGCACCCACCCCGATCGTGGCGTGCGTGGGGAGAGTCGACGACGCCGCCAAAGCGTGTAACATGGCCTTTAAGGGGTTTGGTTCGGTGGTGGCATTTCTCGGCGCGTTTCACGATCGGCTCGCCGGGTCGGAGTACGAGCGGTTTTACGGCAGCCCCGACCCGTTCGACGCACCGGCGCCGGACTTCGACAACGAGGTCGAAATGCTCCGCGTCATCCGCGACGGAATTGCCTCGGGCGCCGTGCTCGCGGCTCACGACGTCTCCCACGGGGGCGTTCTGGTCGCGGCCGTCGAGATGATACTGGCGAGCCGACCGTTCACCGTCGGGTGCGACTTGGATTTCTCGGCAGTCCTCGATACCGCCAAACCGCTGGCCGCCCAACTTTTTGGGGAATTCGGCGGGATACTGGTGGAGGTTGATTCAGAAGAGTGGTCGCCGTTTGAAAGCGACCTGAAAAAACGTGGTGTGCCGTATCAATCGATCGGCACCACGAACGATGGCGGACCGCTAAGTGTCGGGACTGCCGGTGGTGCCTTCAATCTGACGCTGGAAGAGCTAAAGACGTTGCACGAAGGCAAAGTGGCCGGACTACTGGGCTGAACGCCCCAGACAGGAAAAACGGATCTAACATGGCCAAGGTCATCGTTATTCAGTTTCCGGGAGTCAACTGCGAGTACGAGACCCTGAGGGCGATCGAGGCAGCGGGGCTCACCGGAGAGATTCGACGCTGGAATGCGGCGAAAGAGTATCTCGGTGACGCCGCGGCGATCGTGATCCCGGGCGGGTTTTCCTACCAGGATCGGATCCGCGCAGGCGTGGTCGCTTCCAAAGACCCCGTGATCGACGCCGTGATGAGTGCAGTCGACAGAGGTGTCCCCGTGTTGGGGATCTGCAACGGTGCTCAGATTCTGGTCGAGACCGGCGTCGTTCCCGCATTCAGCGAAGGTTCCGTCGAAGTCGCTTTGGCGCCCAACCGGATGACTGGGCGTCATGGCTATTACTGTACGTGGGTTCACGTCAAGAAAGGGCCCGCGAACTGTGTTTTTACCGATTTCATGGACGGCGGTGATGGGTTACCACTTCCGCTCGCGCACGCGGAGGGACGATTTGTGACCGCCTCACCCCAGGCAAAAAAGCGGTTGGAGGCGGGCGACGGAGTGGCGGTCGTGTACTCCGCTCCCGACGGAAAGACGGCGGAGGCATTCCCGGAAAACCCGAACGGCTCGATGCTTGCAATCGCCGGATTGACCAACGCGACTGGTAACGTTCTGGCCTTGATGCCGCACCCCGAACGGGCCGCCTGGTTCCACCAGGTTCCTCGGCACGTCGGGGGTGTGTGGGGTCGAAAACGAGACAGCCTCATCGCGGACCAGTTGTTTTCGCCTGGACCGGGCGCGGGTTACTTTACGTCGCTCAAAAAGGCGTTGTGACAACTCGGAGTAGGAGCGCGAGATGAATATCGAAGCACAGCTGCTGGTGTGGCTCAAGGGCACCGATCTGTCTGCCAATACGGCCTACCTCACGCTGGTGGGGAAGATGGACTTTGCCGGCAAGTTAGCTGGTATCAAGCGGTTCGATTACTTTCGCTTCCACATCGACTCCCAAGCAACCGATCCCGACGCGACCGTCACCGCGCTCAAAGGGGTGCTTGATCGCCAAAGCACGTTCTACAATCGGAACAAACATGCGTATTCGCTCGATTGCGCGTGGGACGGCGACAGCCATCTCGAGGGGCCGCCAAGAGCCGAGGTCAAATCACGATGGGCGGGCGAGTTGTCTAACGTTGTTGAAAATCAACAAGTTGTAGATTTCGATGGAAAAGACTTGCCCAAACAGGTTATTTTTAATGAACTTAAGGGATACCTCGTCGAAGTGGTGGTAGAAGAAGAAGATCCTTCGGCGAGAGATTCCGTCGCCGCAAAACTCCAGAGCGGTCTCGGCGGGACACCGGTGTCCTGTTTGAGCCGAGCGACACTCTGGTGGTTGGCGTTGTGTGTCCAGACCCAGAATGAGGCGGCCGCACTCGCCAGGGAGATCACGGTTACTACGAGGCGCGACAGCGGATTATTGATGAACCCGAACTATCAAAGTGCCGAGTTCGTTTCCGTAAGCGCCATTCCAAGGGTATCGAATGATTGAATCACTTCACGAAGAATGCGGATTGTTCGGTATCTACAACCACGATCATGCGGCGGAAAATACATTTTTGGGGTTGTACGCACTCCAGCACCGTGGTCAGGAGAGTGCTGGAATCATTTCGACCGACGGAGAGCGAATCTGCGAGCACAAAGGAATGGGGTTAGTCGCCCAGGTTTTCAACGAGGAAAGCCTGCAAAAGCTCGAGGGACACATCGCGGTCGGTCACAACCGGTATTCGACCACCGGGCAGCCCCGTGTCGCAAACGTCCAGCCGTTGCTGGTCGACTGTAAAGTCGGAAAGCTGGCGATGGCACACAACGGCAACCTGGTCAACGCACGCGAACTACGCTCCGAGATGGAAGCCACGGGCTCTATTTTCAACACCACGATGGACAGCGAGGTAATCTTACACCTCATCGCCCGGAGCCAGCGACGCACGCTGGAAGACATGATTGTAGACGCGGTGCGTCAACTGCGAGGAGCGTTCTCGCTGCTCATGATGACCAACAGGCAGCTTATCGCCATCAGAGATCCGCAATCTCTGCGGCCGTTGTGCATGGGCCAGTTGGGAGAAAGTGTCATAATTACGAGTGAGTCCTGCGCGTTGGATATTCTGGGTGCCGAATATGTACGAGACCTGGAACCGGGGGAGTTCGTCATTGTCGACGAACGGGGGGTCAGGTCGATACAAGCATTCGAGAAGACGAAGCAGGCAAAATGTATCTTTGAGTTTATCTATTTTTCACGCCCGGACAGCCGTATATTCGGCGAGAAAGTCGACAAGATCCGCCGCCGGCTGGGTCATGTCCTCGCCGACAACCATCCGGTCGATGCTGATATCGTGATATCAGTGCCGGATTCGAGCAACACATCCACTCTGGGATTCGCCCAAGAATCTGGGATTCCCTTTGAACTTGGGCTCATACGGAACCACTACGTGGGTCGATCGTTTATACAGCCGAGCCAGTCGCTACGCGATGGAACGGTGAGGCTGAAGTTCAATACCGTCGATGGTGTATTGAAAGGGCAGAGGGTTGTGATGGTGGACGACTCGATCGTACGCGGCTCCACGATGCGAAAACTCGTAAAGATGCTTAGAAAAGCGGGCGCGAAGGAGGTTCACCTCCGTATTGCGTCTCCCCCCATACGGTTCCCCTGTTTTTACGGGATCGATATGCCTTCGCTGGACGAGCTGATTGCTTCCTCGAATACAATCGAGGAAATTAAGGAGTATCTGGGCGTCGAAAGCCTCGAATATCTTACACTCGAGGACTTGCGTTCGTGCGTCGATGACCCCGACAACTTTTGCTACGCTTGCTTCAGCGGCGAATATCCGGTTCCGCTTTCTCCTGACCTCAATAAATCGGTGTTCGAGAGGAGACCAGCCATCAAGGTCAAGTCCTAAAACCGGTCCTATATTGGTCCGGAATTGCTGGGATTCTCAGAACAAGTCGTGTAAGGGGCGGCAGGCGCTCGACGCTGCGCCGTGGCACAACTGTTTTTGTACAGTCCTGCCCGGTCGCAGGGTGGTCCGGGCGGGAGATATCCTCCCAGGGGGATCGATGAGGCTCAGGGTCAGATTTGAAAAACGCGGAGCGATTCGCTTTACATCTCACAAGGACGTTGTGCGGATTTTCCAACGTTGCCTCGCCGCCGCCGAGATTCCCGTGTCGTTCAGCCAAGGGTTTCACCCACACATGCGAATGTCGTTCGGGCCGCCGATCAAGACCGGATGGGAGGGGTACGACGAGTACATGGACCTCCTCATGGATGAGTCGTGCGATGCGTTTTCCGAACGCATCAACGCGCTGTTGCCGGACGGCCTGCGCGTAGTAGAATGCGCAGAGATCGGCGACGGAACACCGAAGCTGGCCAACGACATCAGCGCCGCGGGCTACGAGGTGTGCGTACACAAAGACGACGTGAGTCGCATACACGAATCACTCTCGAACGCCGAAGAAATAATCAAAATGCAATTCAACGGGGTAGACGATACCGAAGGGGCCTCGCCGAGGCTCATCGGCGTCTCGATCCGGGACGCCGGCGAAAACCTGTGTATAGAATACACCAGTACGATGCTCTCCGGGCGGGTTGTCAAACCGCAAGACGTTGTCCTGGTGTCACTTGGCGACCCAGAGACGTTTCGAGTACCGATCCGGGTCTCGAGAAGGACCCAATTCGTTGCTCGAAACCGAAGGTACCTCGCGCCCCTGGACGAACGAGTCATACAAGGAACGATATGAAAGAAGTCCTCATAAATTCGACGTCGCTCGAGATACGGATCGCCATCGTCGAGGACGGCGACCTGGTCGAGTTCATGATCCAGCGCGAACAAACCCGCCGCTTGGTCGGCGACGTTTACCTCGGCAGAGTCAACGCGATTTTGCCCGGTATCCAAGCGTCGTTCGTCGACATCGGATATGAAAAGGCGGGTTTTCTACACGCCAGCGATCTCCACGCATCTATGGATGCGCTCGCACAAATGGAAGGCGGCATCGACCTCGACGATTCGGGACCGCCGCGGCCTTCGCGCCGGCGGCGCGACTCAGAACGCAGCTTGAATAGAGGATCGGGCCGAGGTCCGGGCCGGGGCCGACGACGAGATTCCGGTCGCGGCCCCAAAAACGGCGGCTTGTCGATCGAAAAAATGCTCCACAAGGGACAGGAGATTCTCGTCCAGGTGACAAAGGAGGCAATCGGCACCAAAGGCCCGCGGCTGTCGACGCAGATATCGCTGCCGGGCCGTTATGTGGTGTACATGCCCAACATGGACTACCTCGGCGTCTCACGCAGGATCGAGTCGAGGCAGGAAAGAAGCCGTCTCAAGAGCATCATCAGCAAAAAGAAGCCGGCGAACTGTGCCATCATCGCCCGGACGGCGTGCGAGGGAATCGAGGAAAAGCAGATCGAGTCCGACATTTCCTACCTGCACCGTCTGTGGCAAGACACCAAGAAGCGATCGGAAAAAGCTACCGCTCCCAGCCCGATTCACGAAGAGGTTGGGCTACTGGTGGGGATGGTCCGAGACATCATCGCCGACGACGTCGAACGGATCCAGATCGACAGCGAGAAGGAACACCGCGAACTGATGCGTTACTTGCGTGCATTCAGCCCCCAATTCACCTCGCGGGTGAAGCTGTACAAAGACAAGACCGCAATGTTCGACAAGTACAACGTCGAGGCCGAGATCGAGAAATCGTTGGAACGCAAGGTGTGGCTCAAAAAGGGCGGATATCTGATCTTCGACCACACCGAAGCGTTGGTGGCCGTCGATGTCAACACCGGCCGTTTCGTGGGCAAGAAAGACCAGGAAGAGACCATTCTCGAGACCAACCTTTTGGCCGCGCGGGAAGTTCCCCGCCAGCTGCGGCTGCGCGATATCGGTGGGATCATTGTGATCGACTTTATCGACATGGAGGTCGAGGCCAACAAGAAAAAAGTGTTGGCCGAGATTCGTCACCATCTGCGCAAAGACCGATCGCGGGCAAAAGCGTTTGCGATAAGCGACCTCGGTTTGGTCGAGATAAGCCGCAAGCGGGTACGGCCCAGTCTGTTGCACTTCCTCAGCGAGGAGTGCCCGTATTGTCACGGGATCGGTAAGGTGTTGTCATTCGAGTCCTTAGCGATCAAGATCGAGCGGTGGATCCGCCGGGTCGGGGCCAAAACAAGGGAAAAGAAGATCCAGATCCGAGCCAATTCCTCGCTGGCCATCTACCTGGAGGAGGAGCGCTCGGAAATGATGGATTTCCTCTCGCGCCGCTACAAGATGAAGATCGAAATTCAGGACGATCCGAGGTTGCACCGGGAGGACTTCAAGGTCATCTCCCTGTCTTCCTTTCGCGACTTAGCCCAAGATCTGACTTGACATAAGCGGCGAAAACGTATATTTATTTGAGGTTATTTTGCCCAATCCCCGAGCCGCGGCCGGCCTGGCGGTGGGCCTGAGACAGTCGGCGGCATGACGTTCGGCACGGATTCTAGGAAGGTGATTTCGAGTGTATGCGATCGTAAATATCGGCGGACGCCAATTCAAAGTCCTCCCGGAGGCCGTCCTGCGGGTGCCGAAGCTCGACGCGGAAATCGGCGGCGAGATAACGTTCGACCGCGTCATGCTATGGTCCGACGAAAAAACCGTCGAAGTCGGAACACCGTTCGTCGAGGGTAAATCAATACAGGCCGAGGTCATCCGACACGGCAAAGACAAAAAAGTCATAGTGTACAAGAAGAAGCGGCGCAAAAAATACAGACGCAAAAACGGGCATCGGCAACAGTTTACCGAAATTCGATTGAAAGGATTTGCCGGTTGACGGCAGGGAATCGCGAGGGATTGAAATGGCTCACAAAAAAGGCGTAGGTAGTTCGAAAAACGGCCGCGACAGCCAAGGCCAACGGTTGGGTGTAAAACGGTTCGGCGGCCAACACGTCAGCGCCGGATCGATTATCGTACGTCAACGCGGTACCCGGATCCATCCCGGCCAAAACGTTGGTCGTGGAAAAGACGACACCCTGTTCGCCAAAATTAGCGGCATCGTCAAATTTGAAACGTTTGGGAGGAATAGGAAACGCGTCAGCGTGGTCGAACCCGCGTAATACCATACGGTTCCGGCGCTCCGGAACGCGTTGCCTCAGTATCCCCAAAATCCAAAAGTTACTTGGGTCTATCACGGCTCATCGGAGGTGTCTCTGATGAGCCGTGAGCTTTTTCTGGTCGTTTTGCCGGCGCGGTACGGGTCGACCCGTTTCCCCGGAAAGCCGCTGGTCACGATCGCCGGTAAACCGCTGATCGAGTGGGCATACCGAAGGGCGAGAGAGATCAACGGCGTCGGCGAGTTGGTGGTCGCCACCGACGACCGTCGAATCGCGGAGGCCGTAGGGAGGTTTGGGGGAAAGGTCGCAATGACATCCGGAGACCACGCCACCGGGACCGACCGCGTGGCGGAAGTCGCCCGCTCTCTCCCGTACGATTATGTCGTGAACCTCCAAGGCGACGAACCGGTGTTCGATCCGCGAACGGTCGAGGCAATGGTCGACAATCTCGATGAGTCCCCGCAGACCGATATCGTGACGGCCTGCCACCCAATAGATTCGCCAGATGATTATTACAGTCCCAACGTGGTAAAAGTGGTCCTCGACCGCACCGGTCGCGCTTTGTATTTTTCACGCTCGCCCATTCCCAGTGGAGCGGTCATGGGTCACTCGGGTGCGCCGGCCTATCGACATGTCGGGGTTTACGCTTACAGGAAAGAAGCACTGCTTCGATTCACCGCGCTTGAGCCGACAACGCTGGAAAAAAGCGAGCGGCTCGAGCAGTTACGCGCGCTCGAATTCGGAATGACGATTCGAGTAATACAAGCTACTACGCCCACGTTTGGCGTGGACGTGCCCGAAGATGTAAAAAAAGTTGAAAAGGAACTAGCCAGAATCTACACTGACCGTGATTGACTATACGGGGACGTTGCGAATTTGGAAACAATTCTCCGACGTAGCTAACCTCACGCAACTGTAAAGGGCGGACACCATGAAATACATATTCGTGACGGGCGGCGTTGTTTCATCTCTGGGCAAAGGCATTGCTGCCTCTTCGGTGGGTTTGCTGCTCAAGCAGCGTGGCCTCGGGGTCATACTCCAGAAATTTGATCCCTACATCAATGTCGATCCCGGTACGATGAGCCCATTCCAGCACGGCGAGGTTTTCGTGACCGACGACGGCGGCGAGACCGACCTGGATATCGGTCACTACGAGAGGTTCATAGACAGAGACCTGTCGCGAGACCACAGCGTCACCACCGGGAAAGTCTACCAGACGGTCATCCAGCGCGAGCGTGCCGGAGGCTACTTGGGGAAGACCGTCCAAGTCGTCCCGCACATCACCAATGAAATCAAGGAAAGCGTGAGGGCCGCAGGAAAGAGCGGCAACGTAGACGTGATTATCACCGAAATCGGGGGCACCACCGGCGATATCGAGAGTTTGCCGTTTCTAGAAGCCTGCCGCCAGATGAGGCTCGAGCACGGTGTCGAGAACTGTCTCTTCATCCATTTGACGCTCGTGCCGTACATAAAGGTGGCCAAGGAACTCAAAACCAAACCGACGCAGCATAGTGTGAAAGGTTTACGCGAGATCGGTATCCAGCCGGACATCCTGTTGTGTCGTACCGAGGTTCCACTGGGGCACGACATTAAAGAGAAGATCGCATTATTTTGTAACGTCCGGGAAGAAGCGGTGATCGAGGCGAGAGACGTCGCGTCGATCTACCACGTGCCGATTCATTTGCACAAAGAGGGTCTGGACGAAATGATCGTCAAACTCATGAACATCGAAGCGCCCCAACCGGACCTGACCGAGTGGGAAGACATGCTGCGGCGTCTGCGAGAGGCGGACGACGAAATAAAAATCGCAGTGGTAGGCAAGTATGTCCAGATCGTCGACGCGTACAAGTCGATTCGCGAGGCGTTCGCACACGCCGGCGTCCACAACGACGTTCACGTCGACGTCAAGTGGATCGACGCGGAAGACGTCGAGAAGGCCGGCGCGGAAGAAGCGTTGGGGGATGTGTCAGGCATTTTGGTGCCCGGCGGTTTCGGAGAACGGGGGGTTCAGGGCAAGTTGGACGCGGTACGTTTCGCGCGCGAGCGTAAGATACCGTTTCTCGGGATTTGCCTTGGGCTTCAATGCGCCGTCATCGAGTTTGCGCGCAACGTTTGTGACATCGAAGACGCGGACGGGTCTGAATTCAATCCCAACACCAAGAATCCGGTCATCGACCTCATGGAGGACCAGCGTTCGATCTCGAAGAAGGGTGGGACGATGCGATTGGGAGCCTACCCGTGCCGTGTCAAGGCGGGTACGCTTGCCGAGAAGTGTTATGGCGCGATCGAAATCAGCGAGCGACATCGACACCGCTGGGAAGTGAACAACGCCTACCGCGATACATTCGAACGCCACGGTATGGTGTTCTCCGGTACCTCGCCCGACAATCTCCTCATCGAGATGATCGAGTTGAGAAACCACCCGTTTTTTATCGCGTCGCAATTTCACCCCGAGTTGAAGAGTCGGCCCAACCGACCACACCCCCTGTTCTTCAACCTCGTAAGGGCGGCCAAAGAACACGCGCAACTCGACTCGGCGTCCGAACAGATGAGCGCGTGATATGCCCAAAGGGGGACATCCGATGAACCAGCCAATTTCTATCGGCGGATTCTCGTTTGGCGGCAACGCCAAACCGATGCTGGTCGCCGGTCCGTGTGTCATCGAGTCGGAGGAACAGGCACTGTCGATAGCTGAGGTTCTCGCCGGGCTTCCCGTCGCCAGTAGATACCAACTGGTATTCAAGGCCAGCTACACCAAGGACAACCGAACATCCTCCAATAGCTTTCGCGGGCTGGGCTTGGAAGAGGGGCTTCGGGTTCTCCAGAAGGTCAAAGAACAAACGGGTTTGCCCGTGCTGTCCGATGTTCACAGCGTTGCAGAAGTCGGGCCGGCGTGCGACGTATTGGACGTCGTTCAAATCCCCGCGTTTCTGTGCCGCCAGACCAGTCTGTTGGAGGCGGCGGCGAAGACTGCCGGCGAGATGGGGCGCGTTATCAACGTCAAGAAGGGGCAGTTCATGGCGCCGGAAGACATGGCCAACGTGGTGGACAAAATTCGAAGCGCCGGGGGTGGAACTCCCATTCTCACCGAGAGGGGAACGACGTTTGGCTACCACGATTTGGTGGTAGACTTTCGCGGGTTTCCCAGAATGAGAGCCACAGGGTGTCCGGTAATCTACGACGTTACCCACAGCCTGCAGCGGCCCGCCGGGTTGGGAAATGTCTCCGGCGGCGAGCCTGAATTGGCTGCGGTTATGGCGCGCGCGGCCGCAGCCGTCCCCGTCGACGGGCTGTTCATCGAAACTCACCCTCGCCCACAGGAGGCGCTCAGCGACGGCGCGGCGATGCTGCCGTTAGACCAGTTCCCAACACTCGTCGAGCAGACGGCACGCATTTTCGAGCTGGCGCGTGAGATCGGGGTTTAGTAGATTGTTGGATGTGTCACCATTTTCGGGCCCGAAGTACGGGCCCTTACGATTTTAATGAAACAAGACCCGCCAAAAAAACTTCCGATACCGAAAGAAGATATGACGAAGTCACCGGCTGAAGGCGACGTGAGTTTGGCGCGCCACGTGTTTGACGAAGAGATCGTTGGGCTCCAGACCGTCCGTGACCGGTTGGGGGAGTCGTTCGACCGTGCGGTGGATCTCATCGCACGACGCAGAGGCCGGCTGATTGTATCGGGTGTGGGCAAGTCGGGTTTGATTGCGAAGAAATTGGCAGGGACGTTGACGAGTACCGGCACACCCAGTTTTTATCTCCACCCTGTGGAAGCGGCGCACGGCGACTTCGGCTTGGTCAATCCGGGCGACGTGGTAATGATCATTTCGAAAAGCGGCATGAGCGACGAGCTCCGGCCTTTTATTCCGCCGCTGAGAAAACTGGAAGTAAAAATCGTCTCTATGACGGGAAATGAGAAATCATTCCTCGCCAAAAACAGCGACGTCGTTCTCAACATCCACGTAGAAAAAGAAGCCGGTTCGCTTGGCTTGGCGCCGACGACCAGCACGACGGTGGCCCTGGTAATGGGGCACGCGATCGCCAGCGCGCTCGTCGAACGTAACGGCTTTACCGCCGAAGACTTCGCGCGCGTCCACCCCAGCGGGATCCTGGGCAAGCGGCTCACGATAACGGTAGAGGAATTGATGCGCAAGGGTGACGATATCCCGCTGGTCGACCAGGACACGACGCTTCGCGAAGCGTTGTTCGAGATCATGGAGAAGAGCATCGGGTGCACGGGTGTGACGGACGGCGACGGCGTCCTCGTCGGTATTATCACGGACGGTGACCTCAAGCGTATCCTGGCCAAGCGTCCGGACGCGCTCGACACGCCGGTGGGTGAAGTGATGACACGGAGTCCGAAAACCTGCAACGCGGACATGCTCGCCGCCGAAGCGCTCGCCATGATGGAGCTGAACAGACCCGGACCGCTGCTGATGTACTTCGTCGTCGACGACGGCGGCCGCCCGCGCGGCCTTCTCCACCTTCACGACATCCTCAAAGCGGGCCTCACCGCCGAATAACCCGAGCTCCCGCAGTCTGGCATTGAGCGAGGTGCCGCAACGCGGTGCGCGCAGCGGTACACATCTAATCTCGCAAAAAAATTTCTCCGCAACGCGGCTCTGGTGGTTCTGGGGCGCC
>CBDVBX010000050.1:0-17853 GCA_965372335.1 uncultured bacterium
CTAAGTGAGGAAGTGGGGGCGTTTGTCGACATCGATCTCGGTGTCGTGGTACGTCCGGACCACCGACCGTTTGAAGCGGTACCCGCCGGTGGGTTTCTCAGTGAGGTCAGCGATTTCGCGATCCACCAGTGAATCTGCGCCCAGGTCGACAATCTCCACCACCGGGCGGTGCAGGAAACGCGGGTCCGGGTTCTGACGAACCACCACCGCTTTTTCGCCCGTGTCCAGACCGACAATCGTCCCTATCGGGTAGAGTCCCATCGCTTGAATGAACACCTTTGATACGAACGGATCGAATATCTCGCCACTTTTCTCCAGTATGAATCGCAACGCTTTGTCGGGCGTGACTGGATCTTCCTGGTACGTCCGATACGCCGTCATCGCGTCGAAGTAGTCAGCCACGGTGACGATGCGGCTGAACAGACGCAAGTCCCAACCGCCCGGGCGTTGCGGGTAACCGTTGTTATTGACGTGGACGTGGTGCTGGAGCGCGACGAACATCGGTTCGATCGCATCCCGGAGCGAGTTCATCCGCGACAGTTCCTTGACGCCGAAAAACGTGTGGTATTTCATCAGCTCCCACTCGCGCGGGTTCAGCGGACCCGACGAATTGAGAATCGTCGACGGTATGTACGTTTTGCCGATGTCGTGGAACAGAGCTGCCACGCCCAATCTCGCGATGTCACCTTTGTCGAGGCGCATCCGGTCGCCTACCAGTATGGCAAGAATGCAGACATTGACAGAATGGACAAACGTATACATATCGAAGTTTTTTATGGTTGTCAGCCCCACCAGCATCGATTCATCCATCTGGATGATGTCGACCATTTGCTGCGTAAGCCTCTTCGCTTTTCTTACCTGGAGGATGTGTTTTTCTTCGATCGTACGCAGGACATCGCCCATTAGCGCGACCGTCCGAAAGTAGACCCGATTGCTCTCCTCGCGTACGTCGCGCGACTCCCTATCGACATCCTTCAACTCTTGTTCTGTCTCGGTCAACTGCGTCGTAGTGATCTTTTTTACCACCGCCGACTCCATCGCGCGCTGCAGATCCTCGTACGCGCTCTCAACCGGATCAATAGAATAGAGAGTCTTTAGAAACACCCCCAGATCCCTCGAATTCACACCCTCGTGGAATTCAACGCACCCCACCTGCCGTTTCTTCATCTCTTCCACGACGTACTCGAACGGCCCGTAGTGTTGAGCGTCGACGGCGATTCGTGTGTCATTGACTAACAGCAGGTCGTTGCTGACGCGCAGCGATGCCGTGTTTTCCGCGTCCCGCAACTGATTAACGGCTTTGTGGAGGGACTCCAGCGCGCGTTGGGCCGCACGATTGTTCATGTCGTACAGGCGGACTGTTTTGCCAGCAGAGAACAGATGGGTCACCAGCTCGAGGCCGAGCCGTCTAAGTTGTTCGCGCGACTCCGCCGACCGTTCTTCATCGTCGGCGACTGCCGTATCCGCGTTGGTTGAGAAGTTTTCTTCCGTCATTTCTCGCCATTTCTAAGCTATTGCTTCGCGCGTTCCTCTCTCATTTTTTTCAGCAGTGCGTCGTAGCCGCGCTGCGCGCGCGTCTTGACCAGTTCGTTGGAATCCGTGGCGAGTTTCTTGAGCAGAGTCAGGGATGCACTGCCTTGTAAGTTCTCCAGCGCCCTGATCGCCAGGATCTTGTTCTCCCGGTTCTTGCCAAAATTCATGATTCTCCTCTTGTCCACGAATTTCCGAATCGCATCTACCGTGCCCGAATCACCAAGGCTACCGAGTATCTTGAATACCATTTCCTGCTCATCCGCGCCCCGCTCCGACAGCTCCTTACTAAATGCGATTTCGCCAACACGCTCGAGAACTCTCGGGTCATTTTTCTGTGCCGCCGCGTCCATCGCGTGCAGCCGAATTTGCTTGTCCTCATCCGTCATCGCGCTCAACAAAAGGTCGACTGACGACGGATCGTCCACGCGGGCGACCAGCTTGATCATCTCCTCTTTCACGGCCAGATCGGGGTAGAACACGAGCTCCCGGATTTTTGGCGACATCTTCGACATGCCAATCGCGTTGGCGATGTATACGGCGTCGTGAGCCACTGTCGGTTTGTCCACGTCGAGCTTATCGATCACGTTTGTAATGTCATCGCCGGACACCGTTATGAGAACGTCGCAGATTTCTTTGTGAAGTTTGTCGCCCTCGACGTTGTGAAGAACCTTTAGTAGTGGATCGATCACCGCGCGCCCCACTGTTGCAAAATATCCAAGAAGCTCTTCCGAGTCCTTGTTCCAAAACTTGAGCCTTTCGCCCAACGACTGAATGACAGTGTCCTCGGTGACTTTCGATTCGATCCGGTCGCACAATTCTTCGACGTCTTCTGGAAGTGCCTGTTCTTTACGAAAATCCCTTACCAGCCTGAGGAATCTCCCCATCGTACGCGGATCAAGATCCTCGACCGCGAAATCAATGATTCTATCGATGACGCCAGACACGTCGCGGACGGCCGAAGGGTTGTCTTGCAGAAGTGTGAATACCAGGGTCACGTCAACGAATGTGGCGAGATTGTCACCGCATAGCTCTTTTTTCAGTTCCGTCTGGTAGCGGCTCAGTTCGTCGGCGCTCACCGTGAAAAACGAGCTCACCATACTTTGGAAATACGCCTCCTGTTCCTCCTCGCCGGAGGATGGACACGTTTTCAGGATGAGTTTCTTGAGATAGCCGTCGATCGATTCGAGAGGATCCGATCGTTGGATGATCACACGGCCCTTGTCTTTCAGACTCGGCAGTAGTTCGAGGTGATCGGCGGTTCCGAGACCTGATGATTGATCGCTGTCACTCGCTTGATTCTCTCTGTACTCGACCGACAGGTAGTCGTCCAAAACACGATAACTGATGTACTCGAAATCGGCGTTCCAGAACTTGGTTACGACATCCTCGTCGGAGGACAAGTTCCGGTATTCCTCGGCGAGGATTTGTACGAGTCGATCGACCTCCGGCCCAACTGCGTGTTTGTCGATGGTGATCTCGCCAACACCGTCACGATGCATCAAAAACGCGATGCTTTCTTCGCGCTTATCGTTTTCGTACACAGGTTGTTCGCGCCAGTAGATCGTTTGTTGGTCGATACCTAGCACCAGAGCGTCTTCGCCTCGGAAGTACGCTTTGAGCGAAGACTCGAGCTCCGTCGCGAACTCGGCCAAGCGCGGGTTGTTCGCGGCGTACAGTTTTCGGCCGTGGATCAACTTGGTCAACGACTTCATGATCTGCTCGACCTGGGGAAGCCGGCTAAGCCGGGCCAGTTCGTCGTCTTCCACCGCCGGCCCGGCGCTGGGAGGGTTATTTACCGGTTTCTTGTCCATTGTCAATAGGGGTTCGGGAAATTCCCTATGATCCCGTGCAACACGCATGCCATTGATCGGGCGAAATATTGGGTTTGTGAAACCGCATTTGGTGGTGCATAATCCTCCGACCGCCGGCGCTGGGCTCACACACCGCGCCGAATCCAACAATGCAACTATTTACAAGAAATACAGTTACGGCATCTGCCTTTTCGGCCGCGTTCCTCGCCGGAATGTACGCGGCGGCGGCCGCCCCCCCCGAAACGCCCAGCCGACTTCGAGATCTCACACTCGTGGAGGCAAAGAAGGCGATGGGCTACGTCTACGAGGGCAAATCGCGATCGGCCGTTGCTTATCTCGACTCGCTGTCGGCCCATTGCGGTGAAGAGCCGTTTTATCTGCTGCTCAAGTCACGCGTTGCCCGCGAGTTGCTCGCCATCGACGACGAGAACAAAAAACGCGTGATCGCCGACTCCGAGCCCATACATCGGGATCTCGACCGGGTAATCGAAGTGTGCACACAGCGCATGGATGCCGCGCGGGAAGCGAATGATGATGACGTGAGCGGCGCCGATCAGCGATGGCGGTTGTACCGCGGGCTGGCTTGGATGTCAAAATCGCATCTGTGCTCTTTTGCCCATCGTTATTGGCGCGCCGGACGCGACGCCAAAAAGGGGAAATCGGACCTGGAGCGTTATCTAAAGACGAACCCTGATGATCCCCTGGCGATGGGCACTTCGGGGGTATTCCTGTACTTCGCCGATATGATCTCCACCGTGTTGAAGTTTTTCTCCAAACTGGTACTAATGCCCTCCGGCGATCGTGAAAAAGGACTTCGATATATTGCAACGGCCGCCACCGAGGAGAACGTTTACCAACTCGATTTCCAGCTGGTCCAATGCAGTATCAACCTGTTGTTCGAAGGACGGCACGAAGACGGACTTGACAGCGCGACGGCGCTACTCCAACAGAACCGTTCCTACCCGCGGCTGGCGATCCCGTTGGCGCTGATCCAGCCTTTTTCCCCCTTTGACGTCCACCGCAACGCCGCCGACATCGACGAGATGTTAACGCTTTTCGAGAACGGCGGATTTGACCAATTGGCAGAGAGCGGCGTTTCCGTTGCCACCGACGGATTTTCTGAAAACGGTCCCGGCGGGTCGGAACAATACGTACTCGCTCTTCTCTATTTCCTCAACGCGTACGCCGATCGCTTTGTTGCACCACCCGATGTAGCCGAGGAAGGACTGCGCCGCGTGGCCGAAAATATCTCCGAAGGTCCCGATTGGATCGCCGCGTATGCAGCTTTCGAATTGGGCCGACTCTTGGCGTCGCAGGGGCGTTATGAAGAAGCGCGCACCGTTTTTTCATGGGTTCGTCAAAACCAAGCAGCGGAGTTTCTACGCGATGACGCTGAAATGATGGCGAGGGCCCTCGACGACGGTGCTCGAGAAACGATCGTACTCAAACCGGCATGGATCACCGGAATCTATTTCGGCGATCCGGAGGAACGGGAATTTACAACGCGGGAACTCCGCTCGGTGTCGCCACCGAGTACGCAAACCAAATTCTACCTGGGAGATGCATTGCTAATGGCGGGGGATACTGACGGTGCGCTGGCGTCATATAAAGACGTGCTCGAAATGGACGCCGATCCCTGGAACGAGGAATTCAAGATGATTGCAGCCAGCCGCGTGGCCGAGATCCACGGCGCGCGCGGTGACTTCGAGGCCGCCGCCAAATCGCTCGATCAAGCTTTACGGTTCTACCGCAAAGAGTATCTAGTGGATTGGATGTTGGAGGGGAGGCGTCGGTACTATCAAAAGCTCGACGATGGCAAAGATCTCCCGCTTCCCCGCATTTTTACTCCGCCTCGTTGATATCCGCGTCGTTGAACCTATACACCAATGGGTTGGCGGTAACCGGGAATATGCCCGCATCCTGTTTGTCACCATTGAAAAACGTCACGTAACTATATTTTCCGTAGTAAATCACTTTGTAACCGGCTTTCTTGACGGCGTCCGCGCTGTTGCCCACAATCGAACACACTGTCTGCGACGGCTCCAACGGGTTTGTGAACGCCACAAAAGCGGCGTGACCGGGCTCCGTATATGCAGCGCCCTCGACATCGAATCCACCGCCGTCGAGCACCACGTAATCCGGCGGAGCGAGCAGGTCGTACACACCGTTTTCGCCAACGCCCCCCAAAATAAAAACCGCTCTCGACGTAAGATCCTCGGCGGCGAACGCGGTATCGACCTCTACTATCATCTCGTCATCGCTGTTTAGACGATCGGCCAGTTCGCGATACGCCGAGGCCTTTTCTTCGGTCACACTGGACGGAATCACAATGACTGCCGCGTCGTCGGCCAACACGCGGTTGATCGTCACCGGTATCTCCGCCGGATCCAGCTTCCGAAAAATGTCGTAGTTTGGATCAATGGTCACTTTCAAGGGCGCCTCGTCCAACCGCCAATCGAACTGGACTGCTTCCCCTGCGAGTGACACGTTGACGGTGCGTGTGACGGTTCGGCACCCGATCTCCACTGGCACGCGCGGAAGAACGAAGCCCCCCTGGTTTCCGATCGTGATCCGCAAATCATATTTACCCGTTTCCCCCTCCGCTGCCTCCAGCCGCACATCATCCAGCGTCAGACGCGGTGCACCGGTACCCCGTACCCACTGGTCGAAAAACGCGTCCAACGGTTCACCGAACGCTTCTTCCAACACCGACTCGATGTCCTTCCAGTTCGCCTCTTGGAATCGGTACTGCCGGTAAAAGTTTCGCATTGCCCGGTAAAACCGATCCTCGCCCATCTGGCGCGAAAGCATATGAAACACCATGAGACACTTCCCGTAACCCACCACACCGGTAACGGCGTCTTCGCGCGACCGAAACTCTACCAGCGCTACGTCGGTGGTGTCGGTGACGTGGGTCGCGTAGTCGATGCTGATGTCGCGCCGGTAGTGAACTGCCGCGGAATCCCCCTTCTCCACTTCGTAACGATAATCTGCATAGTACGTCGCGAGACCCTCGCACCAATTTCCCACCTCGTAGTCCGGGTAGACACAATTGCCCCACCAGTTGTGGACTACCTCGTGCCCCAGTGAGGTGCGCACTATGAACGGCATGCGAATAATTCGCCGCCCCAGGAGGGTGTACGACGGCATACCGAACCCGGTCGGGAAAAAGTTTTCGACGACTGCGAACTTGGAGAACGGGTAAGGACCGATCAATTTATTGTACAGCTCGATGTAGCCCTCACAAGCGTCGAGGTAAGTGTCGATCAACTCCTCTTCCGACGGAAAAAAGTACGCCATCAATGTGATCCCGTCGAAATCTCGGTCGCGGACGACGTACGGCCCCGCCATCAACGTGACGTGCTGAGTCGGATAGTTCACCTCCCAGTCGGTGATCGTTTCTTTTTTCTTTCTTTGAACTGCCACGCGCTTGCCTTCGGTCACCGATTCGATGCCCGTCGGCGTCGTTACCCGAATGGAGAACTGTGCGTACACATCGCCGCCATCGGGGTACCAGCCCGTTTCTCCACCGCTGAGGTAAGACCCTTCACCGTCTATCAGGCCCGTTGTTTCCGAAGGGATAAGGGAGCGAGAACCCTCGGGGATTGTCAGCGTGTCGTAGACGACACCTTCGTATTCGACCTCCAGCACGTGGTCGCCGGGTTTGACGATTGGCAGTCGGTACATTACGCGGTTTTCAGGATGATCTTGGATCTCTGGGTCATTTTCCTTACCCTCGCCCTGCGCTTCGGCTTCGGTATCGTATTCAATTTCAATCCGCTCGAGTTCGGCCCTACGACCGTCCAATGTCGCCCGCGTGATCGTCAGTGGCAAACCCAGATAGAATGAGTACGCGACCCGCTCGTCCGCAACGAACGAGATCCGGTCGAAGCCTTCCAGTCGGTGGGAATCGGGATCCAGGCGAACGTCCAATTCGTGATGGCGAATATCCAGCGTGCCCGAGGAAAAGGCCTTGCCGGCCAACGCCGTCGCTGCAAGGACCGACAGCGCCGTTAACAGCCACGCTATCTGTATGTGTCTTCGAGCCTCTGTCATCGATTGCCTCGCCGGCCGATCGTTCTTTTTTGACATGTAGAGTCTACGGTGCTACGATACACCGTATGAAACAGTATCCCAAGTTCAAAGAGTGGATCGTCGAGTTGCTGCGGCGGGCCTCGTCCGATCTGCCGCAAGACGTCGTGGCCGCCATGGAGCACGCTCGCGGCGACGAAGAACCCAATTCCGCCGCGTACAACGTATTTGGCGCCCTGCTCAAAAACGTCGAAATCGCCCGTGAGAAATCGACCCCGCTGTGCCAGGATACGGGCACCAATATATTTTACGTTCATCATCCGACCGGGATGTCGACGCGGGAGATGACGGCTGACATCATCGAGGCAACCGAAATTGCTGTCGAACGCTGTTACCTTCGTCCGAATTCTGTCGATTCCGTGACGGGTAAGAACTCCGGCAATAACCTCGGTCCGGGGCACCCGAGCTTGCACTACGAAGAGTGGGACAAGGACGACGTGTGGGTGCGCGTCATGCTCAAAGGCGGAGGGTGCGAGAACATGAGCGCGCAGTACGCCCTGCCCTATGCGCCGCTCGGCGCCGGGCGCGACCTCAAAGGCGTGGAGATGGTGATACTCGACGCCATCAACGCGGCGCAGGGTAAGGGATGCGGCCCCGGCGTGATCGGCGCGTGCATCGGAGGCGATCGTGCCGCTTCCTACCAGCTTGCCAAAGAACAACACTTCCGCAAGCTTGACGACACCAATCCCGACAACGAACTCGCCGCCCTGGAAGAGCGCCTGTACACAAAATCGAACCAGCTGTCGATCGGCCCCATGGGCTTCGGCGGCAAGACCACCACGCTGGGGGTGAAGGTCTCCAAGCTCAATCGGCTGCCGGCATCGTTTTTCGTGTCGGTGTCGTATATGTGCTGGGAGTGCCGCCGCCGTGACATGTGGATTCGAAACGGAGAGATGACCATTGATTAAGATCGAACTTCCCGTGAGCGCAGACAAAATTGCCGAACTCAAGGTGGGTGACCTCGTCTCGATCGACGGGGTGATGGTCACCGCGCGCGACGCCGCGCACAAATACCTGATCGAGAACTACGTCGACCGCCAGCCGCCGCCGGAAGAAAAAGAATACGCCGACAAACTGATCCCCATCCTCAAAGGCGGTATCATCTACCACTGCGGCCCGATCGTGGAGCAAGACGACCAGGGTAAATGGCGTTTCGTGGCCGCCGGACCCACCACGTCGATCCGAGAGGAACCGTACCAAGGACCGATCATCGGCCACTTCGGCGTTAGAGGCGTAATGGGCAAGGGCGGCATGGGGGAGAAAACACTCGCCGCGTGCAAAGAGCACAAAGCCGTCTATCTCCACGCCGTCGGCGGCGCCGCCAGCTTGCTCGCCACGCACGTAGTGGAAGTGCTCGACGTCATGAAAGCAGAAGAGTTCGGCCTGCCAGAAGCGTTCTGGGTCATCCGCGTGGACGGCTTCGACGCGGTCGTGACCATGGACAGCCACGGCAACAGTCTCCACAAAGACATCCAGGATCAGTCGACGGCGATCCTCGATGGCCTCGTCAAAGATATCCGCGAAGACAAATAGGAATCCGATACGCGCAAGCGCGTTCGTACGCGTCCCTACTAGCGAGTCCCGTGTAAACCCGCGTAAGGCGGGCTCGTTTTTTTTGTTTCCACGACAGATCCCGCCGCACCGATACCCCCGGTGGCATATCGATTGCAGTCACGCCGTTGACTCGTCTGCCCGAACCAGCGCGTGTCGTGCATCTTATTTGTTCCCATCCAGTTACATACGAGCGCAACGCGTACATAGAGCGACGGGCAGCCGAGGCGCAATTCGCAATGCGTACAATTTGCTCCGCAATCGGGCAAGTTCGAAGCCGGTACGGTGGATAAGCGAATACTCGTGCGACGATGAGAAAATTTTTCCTCATATTGCTTCTACTATTGGCGCTGGCTCCGGTGTTGGCGCACGCGGGAACTTACGTCTTGCCGGCATCACGGGACGCCTGGCTGGATGAAGGTAACCCGATGAACAACTTCGGTGCCGATCCCGAACTCCGGCAGCGGGACCATCCCGCGACCGGAGACAACCGATCCCTGATCCACTTCGACCTGTCCGGCATCCCCGCCGGAGAAGCCGTGGTGTTTGCTTATGTGCGCCTGTACGTCACGAACGCCGACGAAAGCGGCCTCCCCGTAACCGTTTACCGCGTAACCAACAATTGGACGGAAGCCGA
This sequence comes from uncultured bacterium, assembly GCA_965372335.1. GTDB lineage: Bacteria > Krumholzibacteriota > Krumholzibacteriia > WVZY01 > JAKEHA01 > CBDVBX01. Next base: position 9,625 of record CBDVBX010000050.1, read on the forward strand.
CGTCAACTGGAACAACTCTGGCAACGATTACGACGGAGGTACGATACACGGATCGTTCTCTCTGCCCGCCGTCGGCTTGTACGCCGTCGATGCCACCTCGCTCGTCCGTCTGTGGGTGGACGGTATTTTTGCCAACCACGGGATGATGTTGATCGCTACCTCCGACGACATCGAGTCCAAGTTCGCCAGCCGCGAGTGGCCGACGCCGGGACAAACACCCACGTTGTACATCGTGACCGGCGACACCTCGATGCGGTTGGCCACCGGTACTTACACCGGCAATGGCACGGACAACACGCCCATCACGGGTGTCGGCTTCCGCCCCGACGTCGTGATTGTAAAGGGTGATGCCGACGAGCCTTCGATCGTCAAGACCTCGACGATGATAGGCAATATATCGAAGCAGCTCGGCACCGCTTTGGCGCCCGACACCGACGGCATCCTCTCGCTCGACGCCGACGGCTTCACCGTGTCGTCACGCGCCCAGGTCAACGGTTCGGGCACCGACTTCTACTGGGTTGCCTTCCGGTCGGCTCCCGACGACATGGCCGTGGGTTCGTACGTGGGCAACGGTCAGTCCAGCCAGGATATCACGGGGCTGAACTTTCAGCCGGGCTATGTGATCGTCATGAGCGAGGCGCCCGAACAGGCCGTCCAACGCTTCCCCACGCAGACGGGTGTCAACAGCCGCCAGTTCGATGCCACCGGTGAGACCTTCGGCCAGATCGAGTCGTTTTTCGCCGACGGATTCCGCGTGGGTTCCAGCGCCACCGTCAACATGGACCTGACGAGCTACCACTACTTGGCCTGGCCCATAAAGACGGGCATCGCCTACGGAGATTCGTACACCGGCAACCAAACCGACAACCGCAACATCAACGGGCTGGGTTTCCAGCCTGAGTATGTGATCACGTCACTCACGGGAAGCGGTTACGAGCCCGTTCACCGCATGGCGTCCACGGTTGGAGACGCGTCGTCCCGTGTGAACGGGGGGACCCTGTTCACCAACGGCATCCAGGCCTTCCTCGCCGACGGTTTCCAGCTCGGCGATCACTTTGGCGTAAACGGCGATGGCACGCCGCATTTCTACATCGCTTTCAACGATCCCATCCCGGGCGCCGACCTGTCGCTCAAAATGGCGCTCGACGACACCCTCAAGAATGTGGCTGACACCGTCAGTGTCTACCTGACGCTGGAGAATGTGGGACCGGACGATGCCACCGGCATCCAGGTCACCGATCTCTTGCCGGCCGGGCTGACATACGTCACGCATGTGGCCACGCAGGGCACTTACGACTTCATTACCGGTATATGGAATGTCGGCACGCTACTCAACACAGACATGGCCGGCCTGGCCATCACCGCCGTTGTCGATCCGGGGACGGCGGGGAGCATGTTGACGAACATCGCCGCCGTCACGGCCGTGGACCAGGTGGACCCCAACCCGTCGGACAACTCGGCCACCGCCAGTGTGTACATCCAGGGCGTCGACCTCGCGCTGACCAAGACGGTCAATGACCCAACGCCAATCGAATCCGACGCGATTACGTTTACCGTCGAGATCTCCAACGCCGGACCGGACGATGCAACCGGTGTCGAAGTGACCGACTTCGTACCGGCCGGCTTGACCTATGGCGGACACACCGTTTCGCAGGGAAACTACGACGATGTCACGGGTGTTTGGGACATCGGCACCGTCGCCGTCACCGGCATCGCCACACTCACGATCGACGCCACGGTCGACATCGGATCGGCCGGTTGGACGATCAGCAATTTGGCGGCAGTAACCGCCGTCGACCAGGCCGATCCTAACATCGTGGACAACTCGGCGTTTGCCAAAGTTACCGTGCAGTCAAGTGCGTTTCGCACGGCCACCGGCTCGTACACGGGCACCGGCTCGGGAACGCGATCGATCACGGGCGTCGGTTTTCGGCCCGATATGGTGATCGTTCAGGGTGAAGACGGCGAGGCCCCGTCGGTGAAGAGCGCCAGTATGCCGGGGACGTTGTCGAAAGAGCTGGCGCGTAGCGAACCGATGTTCATCAATGTGATCACCAGCCTGGACGCCGACGGGTTTACCGTGAGTCCCGACGCGTGGATGAACTTTGCCGGCAACCAATACTATTGGATCGCCTTCAAGACGGCGCCAGGCAATCTCGTCGTCGGATCGTACGACGGCGATGGCTCGGACAACCGCGCGGTCACCGGGCTGGGATTCACACCCGGTTACACGATGGTCTTGCCCGAGTGGGACAACCAGGCAACGCAACGTTTTCCCGGGCATACCGGCGACGCCAGCATCCGGTTCGGTGCCAGCGACGTAGGCACGAACTGGATCCAAGCATTCCTGCCGGACGGTTTCGAGGTCGGCAGCGACAGTCTGGTTAACGCGCCGGGAATGACCTACCACTACGTCGCTTGGAACGGCGTCGCCGGCATCACAACCGGCGGCTTGCACACAGGCAACGGCATCGATGGCTGGGATATCAACGGCCTCGGTTTTCAACCCGACTATGTGTTGGTAAAGCAGCGCGCTTCCAGCAATGGAACCGTCCATCGGCCCTCGTCGATCATCGGCGACAACACGCTCAGCATGCGCCAAGGTTTGCTGTTCTCAAACGGTATTCAAGCGTTGCTTCCTGACGGTTTCGAAGTCGGCACCGGCACCTCGGTCAACCAGTTCGGCAGTCAGTACGATTGGTTCGCATTCCGCGACCCGTCGCTGCCGGTGGCCGACCTGGAGTTGACGATGGCGGTGAGCGACTCCGTTCCTGTCGAGGGCGACACACTCAACTACACGATCACACTGGTCAACAACGGACCCGACGGCGCCAGCGGCGTACAGGTGATCGACCTGCTTCCCGCCGGCGTGACCTACCTGTCCGATGCCCCCAGCCAGGGCACCTACACATCCGCGGCTGGCCTGTGGGACGTTGGCGCAATACTCGTCAGTGACAGCGCGACGCTCCACGTGTTGGCAGCCGTCGACCTGGGAACCGTCGACCAGACAATTGGTAATAGCGCCACCATCGCGTCGGCCAACCAGGCCGATCCCGACACGACCGACAACTCCGCTACTGCATCTATTACCGTCGGGCCGTCCGAAATGCGCGTCGCCTCAGGCAGTTATACCGGCGACGGCGCCGACGATCGGGCGATTGCCGGCATCGGATTCGAGCCCGACGTCGTCATCGTCAAGGGCGACTTGAGCGAGAGCGCGCTGATAAGAACGTCGACGATGAACGGTGACGTTTCCAGGGCACTCGGGGAAAAATCGGCGCTGCTCTCCGACCTGATCCAGTCGCTCGATCCCGACGGCTTTACCGTCGGAACGAGTGACGGGGTCAACAAATCCGCTGTCACGTATTACTGGACGGCGTTCCGCGCCGCGAAGCCGGAAATGGTGGTTGGATCGTACCCCGGCAACGGTGTCGACGATCGCTCGATCGCAGGTCTTCGATTCGAGCCGACATACGTGATCGTATTGAACGAAGCGGCCGAAGACGCGATGCAGAGATTTGCCCCTCAATTCGGCGACGCCAGTCTTCCGTTCAATGCCAGCGACCCCAAACCCGATCGTATACAAGCATTCGAACCGGATGGATTTCAAGTCGGCAAACACGGCACGACCAATCGAAACGGCGACGTATACCACTTCATCGCGTGGAACGGTGTCGCCGGTCGCGTTAAAAGCGGCATGTACGTAGGCGACGACACCGACAACCGAGATATCGGCGCCACTTCGTTCAAGCCGGATTTTTTGCTCCTTCAACGCAGCGAAAACGGGTCGGCCGGTTTGTTCAGAAATAGCCCCGTCACCGGCGATTTATCTCTGCCGGTAGATCGGCAAGCGGGTTTCAACGACCGCATCCAGGCGCTGCTACCGGATGGCTTTCAAGTGGGTGGGCACGACGATGTGAATAAGAACAGCAACACGTATTACTGGACGGCGTTCAAGGACAGCCGCATGCTCGACGTGGCCGTTACTAAGGGGGTCGACAACCCAGCGCCCAACGCGGGCGACCGGGTCGAGTTCACAATCACCGTGATGAACAACGGCCCCGTCGACGCCACCGGTGTACAAGTCCGGGATGTTCTGCCGGCCGGACTCACGTATGACTCCGACGCACCGTCGGTCGGCACGTACGACCCAGTTACCGGCGTGTGGGATGTGGGACCGCTGTCCAACGGCGTGGCGACCGCTCTGCTGTTGCGGGCGGGTGTCGACACAGATGCCGGAGGTTCGACGATCGTCAACACGGCGTCACTTTGGTCTGTGGACCAGATCGATGTGGCTGCCGCCAACAACACCGGTACTGCATCGGTAACGGTCACCAGCGCCGACCTGGAGATCTCGGCCTCGGTGGACAACGCCTACCCGGCCGAGGGCGACACCATCACGTACTTGATCAGATTGGCGAACCGAGGTCCCGACGACGCGACCGCCGTCACCGTCACAGACTCGCTTCCGCTCGGCGTCGCCTATGTGGCCGACAGTACTAGTGCCGGCACTTACGACACCACGACGGGCGTGTGGAACGTCGGCAACCTCCCCGGCGGCAGCGCCGACACGCTTCTCATCTACGCGCGAATCGATGCCGGCACGATGGGATCGTACATCACGAACGCGGCATACATCACGGGTTCCGCCGTCGCAGATCCCGACTCGTCGAACGACGCCGACTCGGCGACCGTCCTGGTACCGACGCCGGTTGCACTCGACGACACGCCGGGCTCTTTGTTTCCGGCAAGCGCGTTCGTGGGCGACCCCGACCTGGCGATCCGTATCGGCGTCGACAACGCCTGGAATGTCGGGGTCACGCTGGATACGATGTCGACCATTTCTTTTACCGACGGAACTCATAATTACCAGGCCAGGCTGGCCAATCCGACACTGGTGCCGCCATCTGCAAACGACTTCACGCTGTCGTTCGTCCGCAGCGCTTTGCCAGCGGCCTTCGTCGCAGATTCGACGTATGACGTTACGCTGGCGTTGACCGGCGTAACCGGCGAGTCTCTGCCGTTCAGTCAAGTCTCGTCCACGACGGGAACGAACGCGATCTACGTCGACCAGCCGAAGATGTCGGTCGAAGCGCCGATTATCGGCGACGTCACCGTCAACCCTGGACAGCTCGACGCGGCGTTGCTGGTCCTGGAGTTTGACAACCACTACTCGAGCGTCCGTACACTGGACTCGCTCTTGGTTACCAACTTCCCATTCGGGCCGGGATCGCGGGCGCAACTCGACGGGCTGACCGGCCCGGCGAGAATATACGACGATGTCGACGGCAGCCTTTCGCTAACGGTCCCCGACTCGCTGCTCTCCAGCTCGGTCTTTTCGGGCGGTGGGGCCGTTTTCGCCATAAACGCGGGGTGGACGATTCCCGCCTTGACCGTGCGCTCTTTGGTGGTGACCGCGGACGTCGATTCGATGGCCGCCCGCGACGGCGACGCCCTCGACGCCAAGGTCCCGCTGGCACGCGACATAGTGTTTGTTGAGCCGACTGTTTTCGCGGACGTGATATCGCCGCTCTATCCGCTGGATTCGTACGGCGTGGCAAACATCGACGGCATGGTCGCGCACCAGATCGCCGTCCAGTCACCTCCGATCGACACCCTGTACTCCGGTGATGTCGATGCGCTGGTGTTGGAGATCGTCCTGCCTCAGAACGGCTACGAACCCGACACGCTGGTCTCACTCAACATCAAGGACTACTCCGGCTCGTTCGACCCAGCCGACTTCGATCGCGTAAACGTTTACCGCGACGACGGAGACGGTGCGTTCGACCCGGCGGGCGATGCGAACTTGGGTGAGATGGTCTTTTCCGGCGACCGCTACGAAATCACCGGTTTGTCAGTGCCGGTAGGTCCGAATGAGACCTACTTCGTCACCGCAGATATTTCGTTCGATCCGACCAACGGCAATACTTTCCGGCCGGGTGTACCCGAAGACGGTGTCAACGTAAACTCCAACAATGACGGGCCGATCGACGTCGCGGTGGCGTCATCTAAGACGCTTACAATTGTCAAAGTGGAAAAGATCGACGTGACCGCGTTGCCGCTGGCGGTGACGACACCGCATCCTGGCAACGCAGATGTGTCTCTCCTGCACCTCGAAATAAAAAACAACACGCTGCAAACCGTCGTACTCGATTCATTGCGGCTCGAAAACGCAACCGTTGGCCCCGGCAATCAGGCCGAACTCGACGGGGATATCGCCGGCTTGTCGGTGCTCACCGACGACGGTAACGGGGTTGTAGACGCCTGGGATGTGCGACTGGCTCAGGGCCTCACGTTTTCCACCGGGGCGCTTGTCGCCGGCGGATTGGCCCAGTCCCTCGATCCCGGTAAGTCGGTCCAGCTATTGATAACTTGCGACGTCGATTCGTTCTGTGCGCGTGACTCCGATTCACTGGGTGTGCGGATCGCCACCGCGGGGGACTTTTATTTCGACGCGGCGTTCCAGGTCGCGGGCACTTTTCCGATGGAGACGGCGGTCGACCGGGCAGTCGATGGCATGATGTCGTTCCAGATTGGCGTTCACCCCAGCTCCGACAGCCTGTTGATCCTGGGGACAACTGACATTCCAGTACTCGAACTCACGATACCGGCCAACGGATACGCAGTCGACACGCTCATCTCTCTACAGGTCAATAATTTCGGAAGCGCCGACGAAGAACACATACAGACGATCAACTTGTGGGCCGACGGCGGGGACGGCACTTTTGACGGCGGCGCCCTCGACGACTTATGGCTAAACTCGTTGGTGTCGTTGGGCGCCGGGGAGTACCAGCGTTCCGGCCTCTCCCTACCGCTCATAGCGACGTGTCCGGGTGGTACACGGATCTTTGTGTCTTGCGACCTCACGACCGACTACGACATAGGTGCCAACTTCCGGTTCGGTGTACCCGTTGGGGGAATTGGCGTGGCATCGGGTAACGACGGCCCAATCGACGTGCCGGTACTCGACCCGCGGTCGCGCCTGCTGCCGGCGCCAGATGAGCTGTTGGTTTTTTCGTACCCCGTTGGAGACAAACGAGTTTACGCAGGAACTCAAAACGAACTCAACTTCGGCACAGTTTTGTACAACGGTTTTTCGACGCCTATCACGTTGACGGCCATCGAACTGCAGCCCGAGGGCAGCGCCGATCACGCCGTCATCGATTCGGCGACTGCATTCGCCGACGCCGACAACAACGAACTGTTCGATCCCTTTGTGGATCTGCCAATCGCGCGGACGGCGCCTACAGAATTCGGCAGCGTTATTTTGTCGGGATTCAAATTGGATCTGCAGCCGGAAGCGATTACGTATTTGTTTGTCGCATACGATATGATTCCCAATTCCGGCGACTCGATTCTCGTCGACCTGAAGCTAACATCACCAAAAGAACTCACGTTGGAGCCAACGGTACCGGACAATAAAATCATCGGACTTCCGGTGAACTCACCTGGCATGGACTTTACCGACGGAATGATCGCCGCCCAAATTGCGCTCCACGATACTCCGGCGGCCGTCGCCGCGCCCGGCGACCAACACGTCCTGTCGATGGGGCTGACGATTCCGGCAAATGGACCGATGCCGGATGAATTGACCTACTTGACCATCCTGAATGCCGGTTCGGCCGTCGCCGGCCAGGACATCGACGAGCTGGACCTTTGGGAAGGCGATCGTCTGATATCGACGTTGAACTGGACGGGCAGCGGATGGCGGAACCCGACCGCACTCTCGGAACCGATACCGGTTCAGGGGCTAACGGTCGACGTCACTTTTTCCGCCGCGGTGACGGCAAACGACGACCGGACATTCCAGGCCGTCCTCCCGTTGGGCGGCGTCGAAGTGCTATCCGGTAACGACGGTCCCATCGACATCGCGATGGCGAATCCCAACGCACAAACGATATCGACCGATCCGTTGATTACCACCGTCTCGACCGACCGAGCTTCGTACAGCACCACGCAGGAAATAGTCTTGTCGATGCGCGTCCGCAACGAGGATACAGATTCGCTCCTGGCGATCACCGCCCCCGCGCCGACGCTGGCTGGCACTGGCGCCGCCACTTACCTCGACGGCCCGACACCGGCGACGGTCGACCTCGCCGCGGGCGAAGACACGACGATGGTGTGGCGCTATGCGGCGGCTTCGGCCGGCGATCTTCAGTTCTGCGCCCACGCCCACGATGCCGACAGCAGCGAGGTGTCGATCCACAGTTGCACTCCGGTGGTCGTGAT
>CBDVBX010000051.1:0-17828 GCA_965372335.1 uncultured bacterium
CCGGACCGGCGGTGTACGCGTATGTGGCTGTCCGGCCGCCGCAACAACCGAATAAATCCGGTGCGCCTCTCACCGACGACACGGGGCGCTGGCCGGTGGTGCGCACGTTTGTCCATAACGGCGTGACGTGGACGCATATTCGTATGGATACAGTGTACGCCACTAACGGGGATCCGGTACCGGACCGATACTGTGTCGACCTGAATGACGACCTGTTTACGCCCGGCGATACGGTCTACTTCGCGTTTGGCGCGCAGAGCGCGGCGCCCTCGAACGTCACGTCCTATTGGAGCGAGTTTACCGGCGTGACCACCACGCTCTCCGACGTACTCGGCCAACCGATGGAGTTTACCGTACTGCCGGCCGGCGGGTGGCGCCGCGGTGGCGACATACTGTATGTCGACGGCATGGACGGCCGCGGTGCGCAACCGTATTTCGATACGGCATTCGAGATACTGGGGATCGCCGAGCGCGTGGATCGATACGACATACGCGGTCCTTCGTCGAAAGAGGGAAACCATCCGGCCAGCCGCGTGGTGAATGTCGGACAACAGATAGCCAGCGTCTACAGAAAGATCCTGTGGGACTGCGGCAATCTCGAAACGGCATTCAGCGACGGCGACTCCTACTTTTCGTCTGGCAAGTCGAATGACACCCAGTTGCTACTAGCATTTCTGGACGGTCTACCGGACCCCGGGGGCGTATACCTGTGTGGCGACGACGTGGCCCATACATGGGTCGCTAAATTTGTAGATCCCACTGCGGCATTGTTGCGGTCGGAATATATTGACTTTGAATTCAACGCTTCGGATCACAAGAGTGCAGTGGGAGTCTCGCCGTTGATGATTGGTGAGGCCGGATCGATATTCGAAACTGTATCCGGGCTGGACACTTTGGTCGCGTATGGCGGCTGTCCGACAATCAACGACTTCGACATCATCTCTCCCAGAGGCAAGGCGACGCTGGCGGCCTCTTACCACGGAGGGGGGGTGACCAAAGGCGCCGTGGTCACTGATGCCACCACCAACGCACACGGTGTGGTGGTCAGATTCGTTTTGAGCGGGTTTGGCTACAGCTACATTCGCGATGCAGGTCCCGAGCCGATGCCGGCGACGGTGACTCACCTGCACAGAATCTTGATGTGGCTCGGCGATTTTACGGCCGTCTCGGCGGGCGGCGGTACAAACGTATATGTCAACCTTCTAGACCAGAACTACCCCAACCCCTTCAATCCCGAGACCACGATCCGCTACTCGATTGCAGAGAGCGGGCGTGTCACACTTCGGGTCTACAATGTGGCGGGGCAACTGGTTAAGACGCTGGTCGACGAAGAACAGTCGCCGGCGTCCACGCGGACCGTTACCTGGGACGGCCGCAACCAGGCCGGCCATGCGGTCTCCAGCGGCGTGTATTTTTACAAAATTACGGCGCCGGGCTTTACGCAGACCAAAAAAATGTTAATATTAAAGTAACCCCACTGTCATGCGTGGGGGGGCGGTTGCTTCGTCTGGATTGCCTACACCCCGGATGGAGCAGCGCTGAGAGTGGGCTGCAATTGCCTCGCGTTACCCGAACGTGGGGGCTTGCAGCCCCTTTCTTTTTGCCCGACCCGGGCGTCCGATTCACCCAAGGGCCCCGCCGCCCGCCGCCCCACCCCGAAATCTCGTCCAGCGGCTTAAGTGCCCAAATAATTTGACTTTATTCGATCCATGACGTAACCTGATACGGTTATTTCGCATACGGCATTTCATCAGGAAGGACATTTGATGCGCGTTTTGATCACCGGCATCACCGGATTCGCAGGCAGCCACCTGGCCGACCACTGCCTGGAGCGGGGCGACGTGGAAGTCCATGGTCTCATCCGCTGGCGGAGCCGGACGGAGAACATCCTGCACCTTCGCGACCGGGTCGCACTGCACGAATGCGACCTGCGCGACGCCGGATCCACACGCGACGTGGTCGAAAGCGTCCGACCCGAGTACATATTCCACCTGGCGGCGCAAAGCTTCGTTCCCACCAGCTGGCACGCGCCCTCGGAGAGTCTCACCACCAACGTGCTGGGCCAACTCCACGTCTTCGAAGCGGTGCGCAAGCTGGGCATACCGTGCCGCATCCAAATCGCCGGCTCGAGCGAAGAATATGGGATGGTTTACGAGGACGAGGTCCCTATCACCGAGGAGAATCCGCTGCGGCCGTTGAGCCCTTACGGCGTGAGCAAGGTGAGCCAGGACCTGCTGGGGTATCAATACTTCATGAGCTATCAGATGGACATCGTCCGCACGCGCGGGTTCAACCACACCGGGCCCCGCCGCGGACCGGTATTTGTGTGCTCCGATTTTGCCAAGCAAATCGTCGACATCGAGAGGGGCGATCGCGAACCAGTGATGTATGTAGGCAACCTGGAAGCGATGCGGGACTTCACCGACGTGAGAGACACTGTCAAGGGCTACTGGCTCGCGCTGGAAAAGGGCAAAGCCGGCGAGGTGTACAACATCTGCCGGGAAAAATCTTGGAAGATACAGGACATCCTGGACCTGCTCCTCGGCATGACTCAGGCGAAGATCGAGGTCAAGCTGGACAAAACACGGCTCCGCCCTTCCGACGTTCCGATCCTCAAAGGCGACTGTTCGAAGTTCCGCAAGGACACCGGTTGGACGCCCGAGATCCCGTTCGAGCAAACCCTAGAGGATATCTTGGACTACTGGAGAAACCGCCAGGAGTAACGGGTGACGCGGGTATTGATCACAGGCAGCGGTGGATTCGTCGGCAGGGTCCTGGTCACCAAGATGGCGGCATACGGGTACGAGGTGTGGGGTGCCGACCGGGTGGCAACGGAAGGGGAGTTCGAGGGGAAACGCCAGTTGGCCGTTGAGCTGACCGAGAAAAAAGCGGTCGAGACGATGCTGGACGACGTGGCCCCGGAAGCGATCGTCCACCTCGCCGCCCAGGCCAGCGTGCGGCGGTCTCTCGACGCGCCCATCGAGACGATTCTCAATAATACGCTCCCGATCCTATATATATTGGACCGCTTGAAACAGAGGCCGGGGGGCTGCCGGTTGCTGGCCGTCGGTTCGGCCGACGAATACGGATCGGTGTCGTCGGCCGAGCGGCTGCCGCTGCGCGAGGACAGCGCGGTCAACCCCACCAATCCCTACGCGCTGGCCAAATCGATACAGAATCAATACTGCCGGGGGTACGCCACATTATACGGTATGGACGTGGTGGTCACGCGAAGCTTCAACCACACGGGTGCGGGGCAGAGCGACACCTTCGTGCTCCCCAGCTTTGCCAAGCAAATCACACAGATCAAACTGGGGCAGCGCGACCCGGTGATTCGTGTCGGCAACCTGGAGGTCAAACGCGACTTCTTGAACGTCCACGACGTGTGCGACGCGTACATCGCCCTGCTGCAAAAAGGACAAAAGGGAGAGACATACAACGTCTGCTCTGGTAACTCTTACCGGGTTCGCGACCTGCTCGACCAGCTGTGCCAGCTGGCCGGCGTCGACGTGGAGATCAAGATCGACCCGGACCGCGTCCGCCCGGTGGACACGCCGGAGCTTCGCGGCGACAACGGAAAGATCCACGCCGATACCGGTTGGACGCCGGTGACGCCGATCGAGGAGACGCTGCAGTCGCTCCTCGACTACTGGGCACAAGAGCTGTCGCCGAATACGAAAGCAACTTGACCTGGCCCGCGGGGTTTAAAGATTCGGTTAACCGGCGAGGTCATACTGGAGGAATTGGATGGCAAAAATTTGCATCATCGGCACCGGATACGTCGGACTGGTGAACGGCGCCGGTCTGGCCGACTTCGGCCACAACGTCGAGTGCGTCGACATCGATGAATCGCGTATCGAGACGCTAGAGAAAGGTGCTATCCCGATTTACGAGCCGGGCCTGAGAGACGTCGTCTCTCGCAACGTCGCCGCCGGCCGGCTCAACTTCACCACCGACTTGGAACACGCGGTGAAAGCATCCGCCGTGGTGTTCATTGCGGTGGGCACGCCGCCGCTGGAAGACGGCCGCACCGATATGTCGTACGTAATCGCCGCCGCCGAAGGGCTGGCGCGCCATCTCAATGGATACAAAGTCATCGTGCAAAAGAGCACCGTTCCGGTTGGATCGACGAGACGCGTCGGCGAGATCATACGCACAAACGCTCCCCAGGGCGCCGAATTCGACATGGTCTCCAATCCGGAGTTTTTGCGTGAAGGCTCCGCTTTGGAGGACTTCATGCGTCCCAACCGGGTCGTGATCGGCGCCGAGTCCGATCGCGCCCGCGACGTCATGAAGGACGTGTACCGGCCCCTATACCTCCTGGAGACTCCCATCATCTCCACCACGCTGGAGTCGGCGGAGATGATCAAGTACGCCAGCAATGCCTTTTTGGCCACCAAGATTTCGTTCATCAACGAGGTGGCGGCGATATGCGAGCGGACCGGCGCCGAGGTGGACGACGTGGCCAAGGGGGTGGGGCTGGACGGTCGCATCGGCTCGAAGTTCTTCCACGCCGGTGTCGGTTACGGCGGTTCCTGCCTGCCCAAGGACGTTACATCGTTCATTCATCTGGCCCGCGAGGTGGGGTACGAGCCGCGAATCATCGACGCCGTCCATTCGGTCAACGCACGACTGGTCGATCGGGCGGTAGAAAAACTCACGCGCGCGTTGGACGGCTTGGAAGGCAAGTCGGTCGGTGTGCTGGGGCTTTCGTTCAAGCCCAACACGGACGACCTTCGCGAGGCGCCGTCTTTGAGTATCATCGAGCAGCTCATCAGCGGAGGTGCATCTGTAAAGGTGTTCGACCCAATCGCGATGGACAACTTCAAGAATCTGACGAACTTCGACGTCGACTGCTGTAAGAACGCATACGATTGCGCCGAAGACTGCGACGCGATCGTGTTGGTTACGGAGTGGAACGAATTTCGTGAGTTTGATTTCGACCGCCTCAAACGTCTCATGCGAAACCACGTATTCATAGACTGCCGAAACGTCTACAAACGCGAACGGATCGAATCGTACGGTTTTGTATACGACTCGTTCGGACGCGGCGGGCAGACCGAGGAGTAACAATCATGATCGATGGTGTCAAAGTCAAGAAGCTGAAAGTTATCCCGGACGAACGCGGAATGCTGATGGAGATGCTTCGTTGCGACGACGAGTTCTACCAGAAGTTCGGCCAGGTGTACCTCACAGTGGCGTTCCCGGGAGTGGTAAAGGGCTGGCACTACCATAAGATCCAGACCGACCACTTCGTGTGCGTAAAGGGGATGATGAAGGTTGTCCTGTACGACGGCCGCGACGGCGCCCCCACGCACGGTGAAGTCAACGAGTTCTTTCTAGGTGAGCACAACCCCATACTGTTGGTGATCCCCAACGGCGTCCTGCACGGCATGAAGGGCATGGGGACGGAACCGGGATACCTGATCAACGTGCCCACTGAACCGTACAACTACGACGACCCGGACGAGTACCGCGTGGACCCGCACGACAACGACATTCCGTATGACTGGTCGCGCAAAGACGGCTAGCGGCGGCGAAACCCCGGAGAACGAAATGGCGTTTTTCGAATCGATTCTTGTCACCGGTGGTGCCGGCTTTATCGGCTCGAACTTCGTGCGCCACATCGCCGGTACGCACCCGGACTGCCGGATCACGGTGCTGGACGCGCTTACCTACGCCGGCAACATGGAGAACATTGCCGATTTGGTCGACAACGGCCGCATCCGTTTCATCAAAGGGAACATCTGCGACGCGGCAACAGCGAGGGATGCCATGGTGGGGGCCGAAGCGGTGTTCAACTTCGCCGCGGAAACGCACGTCGACCGCTCGATCGAGGAGGCGGGCTCATTCATTCAAACGGATGTCTACGGCACGTACACACTCTTAACGCTGGCGCGCGAGAGGGGAGTTCGGCGCTTCGTCCAGATCTCTACCGACGAGGTGTACGGTTCGACCGAGGGCGAGGGGTTTACGGAGACCTCGCCGCTCAAGCCCGGCAATCCCTACTCGGCCAGCAAGTGCGGTGGCGACCTGATGTGCCAGGCGTTTGCCAACACCTACCAGGTTCCCGTGGTGGTCACGCGTAGCTCGAACAATTACGGTCCTTATCAACATGTCGAGAAGTTCATCCCGCTGTTCGTCACCAACGCGATGGAAGGCCGGGACCTGCCGCTATACGGTGACGGCATGCACCAACGCGACTGGCTGCACGTCGAGGACAACTGCCGCGGGATCGAGACGGTAGCGGTCACGGGCGAAGTCGGTGCGGTGTACAACATCGCCGCCGGTCACAGTCAGCCCAACCTGCGCGTGGCCGAGCTCATTGTCGAACACATCGGCGAGACCTCGTCGAAAATCGTTTTTATCGAAGACCGCAAGGGGCACGACCGCATGTACAAACTGGACGCAGCCCGCGCGCGCGCGCTTGGCTGGGAGCCGCGGGTCTCGTTCGAGGACGGGATGAAAAAGACGATCGAGTGGTACCAGAAAAACCGCGCGTGGTGGGAACGCGTCAAGTCGGGCGCGTTTCGTGAGTACTACCAAAAGCACTACGGCGAAAGACTGGAGAAGGGGAGGCCCAAGGGCCGTCCCGATAAGTCGTAAGGGGTCGGAGCCGGCCTTGGGGCTCGACGAAAGCGAGCAAAACGAGCAAAGCGAGCAAAGCGAGCACATGACCAAAACAAGAAAGCCCAAAATCCTGGCCGTTGTCGGCGCGCGGCCGAATTTTATGAAGATCGCGCCGATCTGGCGCGAGCTGGAGCAAAACGGTCGGTTCGAAATACGGCTGGTCCACACCGGACAACACTACGACGACAACATGTCGAAGGTGTTTTTCGACGATCTGCGCTTGCCGCGACCGGACGTTTACCTGGGGGTAGGTTCGGGTTCACACGGCGAGCAGACCGGCAAAGTCATGATCGAGTTCGAGCAGGTCGTTGCCGACGAGCGGCCGGACCTGGTGGTGGTGGTGGGTGACGTGAACTCGACGATGGCCTGCACGCTGGTGGCCGTCAAGATGGGCGTGCCGGTGGCGCACGTGGAAGCGGGACTTCGGAGTTTCGACCGCGCCATGCCAGAGGAGATCAACCGGATGGTGACCGACATTCTCGCCGCCATTCTTCTCACGCATTCGCCGGAAGCCGAGCAGAACCTGGTCAGGGAGGGCGTCGACTGCGCCAAGGTCCACTTCGTGGGCAACGTGATGATCGACAGCCTCTACTTTAATATGCCGGAGGCGGAGAAGTCGACCGTGCACGAGGACCTCTCACTCGAGCCCGGCGCCTACGGGCTGGTGACCCTCCACCGGCCATCGAATGTGGACGACCCCGCCCAACTGGCCTCGATTCTGGACGCGCTCACCACCATCGGAGCCGAGTGCCCGTTGGTGTTCCCTGTCCATCCCCGCACTCGAAAGGTTATAGAAATAAATAAGTTAGACATTCCCGCCGACCGGCTGCGCCTGCTCGACCCGATCGGCTATCTGGACTTTTTAAAGCTCATGAAGTATAGTTCCATCATCCTCACCGATTCAGGAGGTATCCAGGAAGAAACGACTGCTCTCGAGATCCCCTGCGTAACGATCCGTGAGAATACGGAACGTCCCATTACTTTACAGATTGGAACCAACGTTTTGGCCGGCGCCGACCGCGATCGCATCGTGGAAGAAGCGTTGCGTATGCTGCGCGACGGTGTTAAGGATAGTCGTGTTCCGGAGCTGTGGGACGGACGGGCCGCCGAACGGATCGTGGGCGTCTTCGAGAGGTTCTTCTCAGCCGCAGGAATGTTGTAGCGTCTGAAACCAACAGGATGAACGTTAACCGCAGAAGCTGGTCGTTTCTGGATACGTCGATCGAGGAGAGCTTCTTCTGGAGTCTCGCCCTCTCGCTGCTCCCGGTTGTTTCCGCGTTCGCGATTTCTTGGTTCATCGCCCGTTGGGCGGGGCCGGCCGTGTGGGGAACGGTCGCGTGGACGATGGCGTTTGCCACCGCGCTATTGATCGTCGGCAAGTTCGGACTCGAACTGGGCGCGTCGCGGCTGGCCAGCGAATACGGAGTCAACCGCCCCGGCAGGTTGCGATCGTTGTTTCGCGTCGGTTTCGGACTGCGAATCGTGTTTACGCTGCCGGTAGCTGCGTTCGCCTTGGTGTTCGCGCGACAGATCGCCGGCTGGTTCAACGATCCGTCTTTGTCCGGCCCGGTCCGGGTCGCCGCCGGAATCATCGTCTGTGCCAGCGTTTACGAGTTCTTCGAGCACTTCGTCATCGGGCTCAATCGGCACGCGGTGGTCTCAAAGGTTCGCAGTCTCATGTTGATTCTGCGAGTCGTTCTGTCGGTGGCGATTGTTCTGGCCGGTCTGGGCGCGATCGCGTTACGCGTACTGGGCGGTTACTGCGTTGCGTGGGCGGTGGCGATTGCAGTGTTTGCCGCGATGCTCTTGGGCCGCCTGCCGGCGCGCGACCGATCGGATCCGGGAGAACGCGGGCTTCTCGTACGCCGATTGCTGGCGCTCAGTATACCGCTGGCCGTAAGCAGCGCTTCGGTGACGGTGTACTCGCAAATCGACAAGCTGATGTTGGGGTATTTTAACGGTGTGGAGGAGGTGGGGCAGTACGCTGTGGCGCGGGCGGTCACGGAGGTCTCGTTGTTTCCGGCGTTCGCGTTTGTGATGACGCTCCGGCCGGCGCTGGCATCCCGTTACGCGTCGGGGGCACTCGACGAATGCGCGGAGCTGATCAGGAAATCGTTACGCGCGTCGCTGGCATTCGGTGTGCTTTTCGCGGCGGTGTACGTCGTCCTTGCGCCACCGCTTTTGGAATGGGTATACTCGACGGAATTCCGATACGCGGGAACTCTCATGACGGCCTTTGTGTGGGTGCTCGTCATGCGCTCGCTCGGTGCCATGGTCCTGCCGGCCCTGGTCGCGGCGGAACGGACGAGACTTTATGCGTATCTGACTGTATTTTCGGCAGTTATAAACTTCGGCCTCAATCTGGTTCTGATTCCGCGCTACCAAGCGACAGGGGCGATCGTGGCGACGATCGTTTCTTACGGTTTCCTTCTGGTCGTCGGACTGGGTCAGACGTTTCGGATTTTTGGCGTCAAGATCCGAATGGACGCTGTGGGAGGCGCGTTTCGCACAGTTCTTGCAGGCGTCGCGGCGAGCTCCCTGGTTTGGCTGCTTTTAAGGCAGGTGTATGCCGACGGAAAAGCCCAACCCGACGCCCGCGTTATTTTGTGGGTCTTCTTACTGGTAGGTGTATATGCCGCACTGCTTTGGATGTTGAAAGTGTTTCGGACCGATGACGTCCGGACAGTTTTCTCCAGCCTGCGAAACCGCAGGCGTAACCTAAAGTGACTCAATAGTCTTTAAAAGCTTGACAATTTCGCGGCGCGTAAAATAATGTCGACTTCGAACGATTGAACGCCGCGAATGTGACGGTAAACACCTGTCCATGGAGGCTCCCGGCTTTGGCGAACAACTCGGTTTTGATCGTTAACTCGATTGCATTTCTGACAGCATTATTGATCGCGGTTGCGGCGACACCAGTGGTGAGGAAGATTGCGTTACGGTGGAAACTCGGCGACAAGCCGAATGGCCGCAAAATCCACACGCACTTGATCCCCCATCTTGGGGGCATCGCCATCGTGCTAGGCACGATTTCGGGTCTGGTTGTGGTAAGTTTCGTGGCCGCGCGGAGCGGCGGCGGCGACTGGAACTTGTTGTTCCGTAAAATGTTGCCGGCGGTGGCGTTGATCGTCGTCTTGGGGATGGTAGACGACATGAAGAGCCTGCGTGCGCTTCAGAAGCTGACCATCCAGGTGATCGTTGCGCTGGTGCTGGCGTTGTCTGGATTCGTTCTGCTCACCGGGATTCCCGCTGTCGACGCCGTCAACTCGGTGGTCCTGATCGTTAGCGTATTGTTCCTGGTCGGCGTTTCGAGTTCGGTCAACCTCATCGACGGTCACGATGGCTTAGCCACGGGGATATGCCTGATCGCCGCAGCGTCGTTCGCGTTTATGGCCGTCAGCTTCCAAGCCGACATGGTACTGGTTATTTCGCTCTCACTTTGCGGGGCGTGTCTTGGTTTTCTGGTGTTTAATTTCCCACCGGGCAAAATATTCATGGGAGACACCGGGAGCATGTTCCTGGGAATCATGCTGGCCCTGGTTGCGTGTTCCCTGACCATGATCAACCCCACTCCGCGGACGTTTATTGCGATCTGCTTTATCCTGGGAATTCCCATGTTGGATGCGTTTCTTGCCATCGCCAGGCGGCTCTTGCTCCGATCATCGGTGTTCAAAGCAGACTTGCTTCACATGCACCACCTGCTGCGCGAACTGTCCTTTTCGCCACGGCAAATCTTGCTTGTTATGTGTGCGATGCAGGCGTTTCTGGCGACTCTCGGTCTGCTGGTGATGGAAGGATTCGTATTCCCGATCGTCATCGGCGTGGCGTTCATCGCGATCGTGTTCGTTTCCTACCTGCGAGTAATGGTGGTATCCGGCGCCAACCGTCCGACGTCGACGTCGACAAAGCTCTCCACCGCTGGTTCTATTCCTTCGCTCAAGAGTAATATTCCCCGTCAGAAAGCGTCCATCGGGCGCTAGTCGAGAAGCCGTATCCCCGGGCCCAAAGCACCGCTGGTTTGGCGGATAGTTAATGCCGTTGACGGCAGCGCTGCCACTGTGCTATCGTATTTTTCACCTTTGCAAACCGCAGTAACTGCTACGTGCTGGGGGAAAAACTCGTGCCGACGAAAACAACTTGCCGTATCGGTAGTGACGTCGACCTTCTTTCACGGGTCCAACTGGAAGAGGTGCTTCGACTCCTCGAAACGCACGATTGCAAGGGAGCGGTCGATTTCATCACCTCCGGTGAATACCCACACCTGAAAAACTCCAAAGCACAGCCGAACTCACCAACGCGCGTCGCACAGCTGATGAACGGACTGTTGGAGGACGCCTACGATGCGCTCGTTTTGGACGCTGCGGTGACTCCGTCGCGACTTCCGTCGGGATTGACGATTGGCGCCGTCACCCGAAGAGTCACGCCGTGTGACGCGTTGATTTGCAGGGACGAGATCATCCTGGACGAGCTAGTCGAAAACGCCGTGCTGGCTGCCAATGGCTCGCGACGTGAAGCGCAGATGCTCTACTATCGGCCAGACTTGAGAATCGTACACGCGAAGGGAAGCCTGGACTCGTTGATTCAAAAGGTCAAAAGCGCCAAGATCGACGCGGCGGTGGTGGCGGCTGCGGACATGGAACGCCTCGGCAAACAGGAGTGCGTGGTGGAACTACTCACCAATTCCGTCTGCGTCCCGGCGGCCGGCCAGGGTGCGTTGGTTGTGCTGGTGCGAAGCGACGACGATCGGTACAAGCAGCGTATTCAAAAGATCAACGACCCGGCCACTCAGAGAGAGGTCGACGCGGAGTGGGCGTTCATGGACTACCTCGGCGTCAGTGGCTCGCACCCCGTGGGCGTGCTGGCGAGCACGGAAGAAAAAGTATTCGGAATGGAAGGCGTGCTCGCGTCACCCGACGGAAGGGAGAGGATCCACTTCGTGGTCAAGGGATCGACCGGCCAAGAAAAGGACCTCGGACGTACGCTTGCCGATGAAATACTCGGGGCGGGCGGACGTGAAATTCTTCAGGAACTCCACCTCTTTTAGTTACCTTCGGCTTGCGCACACACAGGAGCTATTGGTCACTATGTTGGACAAACGGTTGATCCGTGAGGATCCGGACAAGGTAAAACGCGGTCTCGAAGCCAAAGGCGCGGCCGTCGACGTCGACTACATCCTCGATCTCGACCGTCAATTCCTCGCCAACATAAAAGAAGGCGATGACCTCAAACACGAACGTAACCAGCGGTCTCGCGAAATTGGACAAAAAAAGCGCTCGGGCGAAAACACCGAAGAACTCCACGCGCGAATGAAAGAAATTGCCGTCCGTATAAAAGAAGTCGAGGGCCGGAATAAAGAAATTGAGGAAGAGCTCGACGCATTACTGCTTACGGTACCCAACCTGCCCCACGAAAGCGTCCCGGCGGGGAAGGATCCGGAGGACAATGTCGTTCGACGGACTTGGGGAGAGATCGAAGATCCGTATTTTGAAATCAAACCCCATTGGGATATCGGTGAGGAAATCGGAATCCTGGACCTGGAGATGGGGCGGAACGTGTCGGGACGCGGCTTTATCGTCTTCAAGGGCGACGGCGCCCTTTTGTGCCGCGCGCTCATCAATATGATGATCGATATCCACGTCGAGCAAGGTTACGAGGAGGTGAGCGTCCCGTACCTCGTTCACCGTGACTCGATGGTCGGAACCGGACAGCTTCCCAAGATGGAGGAGGACATGTACCGCACCGATGTTGACGACATGTTCCTCATTCCCACTGCGGAGGTGCCGGTGACGAACCTCATGCGCGGAACATTTATCCTCCCGGAGCGGCTTCCGATCAGGTACACCGCCTACAGCCCCTGCTTTCGGCGCGAAGCGGGGAGCCACGGTGCCGACACCAGAGGTCTGTTGCGCGTCCACCAATTCGACAAGGTAGAAATGGTCAAATTCACGCACCCCGACACTTCTTACGACGAGCTGGAAACCCTTGTCGAAGACGCGTGTGCCGTGCTTGAGGCGTTGGAGCTTCCTTATCGGATTGTGGAACTTTGCAGCGGTGATCTCAGTTTTGCGGCTGCGAAATGTTATGATCTGGAAGTGTACGCGCCGGGCGTCGAAAAGTGGCTGGAGGTGTCGTCGTGCAGTAACTTCGAGTCATTTCAGGCGCGAAGAGCCGAAATCAAAATAAAAAAGACGAAGGGCGAAAAACACCGATTCGTACACACAATCAACGGTTCGGGTCTCGCGCTGCCGCGCATCGTGGCCGCGATACTCGAACGGAACCAAACGCCCACCGGCCGGGTAAAAATACCGGAAGCACTTAGGTCTTACATGAAAGGGAAGGAGTACCTCGGTTGAGTACCCGCCGTTTTCTCGTACCTTCCCAGCCATCCGGCGGTGCTGGTGGCAAGCGATGAAACTGATTCCCGCGTTTAGAAGAGACATCCGATTCTGGCTCAAGGGCTACCTGTTCATCGGTGTGGCCGTTTTGATCCTCGGCGTCCTCATCTACTCCAATCATCTCATCGGCCGAATGCAGGCCCAGACCGAAGCCACCACCCGCCTGTTTGCGCGTTTTGTCGACAACGTCACCTTTGAAATCAACGAAGAAGGCCGGCTGGCGCTCTTACAGGACGCCATAAACGAGACCAACTTGCCCATCATCGTCACCGTCTTGGGCAACCGGCCGGTGTTGTGGCGGCGGTTGCCGGTGGCCGACCCGACGGACGAGGATTTAGCGGCCGTCGAGAAAATGGATACGAAAAACCCGCCCGAGGGAAAAATCAGCAGGGTCATGGAACTGATCGAAGAGTTCGATGATCTCAACCGGCCGATCCCGATAGATATCGCCGGCGTGGGACAAGCGCAAGGCTGGGTCCACTACGGCAAGTCGCCGTTGGTGACCGAGCTTCGTTACATGCCGTTCATTCAACTGGGTCTGTTTCTGGTGTTCATGGGGGTGGCGATTCAGGGTTTCCGTTATCTCAAAGTCGGCGAGCAGCGTTCGATATGGGTGGGGATGGCCAAAGAGACTGCACACCAACTCGGCACGCCCCTCTCGGCGCTGTTGGGTTGGATCGAACTACTGAAGAGCAAAGTTTCCTCAGGACGCTACGAAGAAGTCGGCCAATCGATCAAAGAGATGGAAGTAGACCTCGCCCGGCTCAACAAGGTCACCGAGCGATTCAGCAAGATCGGCTCGCAGCCGGAGCTGATAGAAGTCGACGTGGGAACCACCCTCGAACGAACAGTATCCTACTTCCACCGCCGACTGCCCCGTTTGAAAGCCGACTCGACGATCACGTTGACTGTGGCGGATTGCCCTTCGATCAGAGGGAACGAAGAACTGCTCGAGTGGGTATTCGAGAACCTCATCAAGAACGGTCTGGACGCGCTGGGCGACGGAGGCGGCAAGATCGAAATACGGGCCGCCGGCCGCAAATCGCGCCAGCAAGTGGAAATATACTTCAAGGACACGGGTAAGGGTATCTCGGCCGCACATCGCGAGCAGATCTTTCGTCCGGGATTTACCACCAAAAAGCGGGGCTGGGGATTGGGGCTTGCGCTGACGAGGCGCATCGTCGAAGACTACCACGACGGGTCGCTCAAATTGCTCGACTCGCGGCCGGGAAGGGGAACTACCTTCGTGGTTCGCCTGCCCGTGGCGTGAGCGCCGCGATTGGCGTGATCCGTACTCAAAACGCTGTATCCGCGGAGCAGATTTCTTATTATAATGTTACTACGCCGACCGTTCGGCGGAACAACGGGAGTGTAAATGGCACAAGTTATCCGGAAAATTCTTTGGGTGGACGACGAGATCGAGCTCTTGAAGTCCCACATCATGTTCCTTGAAGAAAAGGGATACAAGTTGGAGACCGCCGCCAACGGCGAGGACGCGCTGGGGCTGGTCGGCAAAACCCGGTATGACATCATGCTCCTCGACGAATCGATGCCGGGGATGGGAGGCCTGGAGACGCTCAACGGCATCAAAGAGATCGACCCCGTTCTGCCCGTTATTATGATCACGAAGAACGAAGAGGAACGGCTGATGGAGGACGCGATCGGAATGAAGATCGACGACTATCTCCTGAAACCGGTAAACCCTCTTCAGATCTACTCGGCGTGCAAGCGCGTCCTGGACGCCCGCAAGATTCAGGAGGACAGGCTGACCCCCGACTATATACGCGAGTTCAACGACATCAACGAGCTGGTCCACGATGACTCGTTGGAAAGCTGGTTGAAAATCCACAGGAAGATGTGCGCGTGGGACCACGAGTTCGACCGGTTCCGGAACATCGGGTTGGAGAGTACACACGAAGAGCAACGGCTCGTATGCAGCGCCCAGTTTGGGCGGTTCGTCGAAAACAATTACCGCGACTGGATTCACTCGGAAAAACGGCCAACGATGAGCCCTGACGTGTTCAGGACCTTTGTAGCGCCGCACCTGTTCAAAAAGGAAAAGGTGTTCTTCATTGTTATCGACTGCGTCCGTCTCGATCAGTGGATGACTATGGAACCGTTTCTCGCCGATTACTTCGACGTGCAATGGGATTTTTATCTGTCTATCCTCCCCACTGCTACGCCGTACGCTCGAAACGCCATCTTCAGCGGTATGTTTCCGGCCGACATAGCCAACAAATATCCGGACAGATGGTTGGAGAAAAGCACTGAGGATGTCAGCAAAAACAAATACGAAGACTATTTGCTGGCCGAACAGATGAATCGGCTCAAACTGGCGGCTGACAAGTTCAAGTACATCAAGATCTATACATCAGCGGAAGCGACTGAGCTGAAGAAAAGGACGAGCAATCTGGTCGCCCTTCCGTTTGTCGCGCTGGTTTTCAATTTTGTCGACATTCTCACGCACGGCCGGAATCAGTCCGAGATCCTCCAGCAGTTACTGCCCCACGAAGCGGCGTTTCGTTCGCTGATGCGTTCTTGGTTCTCCCATTCGATGCTGTTGGAAATGCTCATCGAATTGGCGAAGAACGGTGTCAAGGTGGTCATGACCACCGACCACGGGTCGATTTTAGGCCGCAAAGCGAGTCTGGTTCACGGCCGCAAAGACACGTCGACCAACCTGCGTTACAAATTCGGCGAAAACCTCAAGTGCAATCAGAAACAGGCGATCCTGGCGAGGACGCCAGCGGACTACCGCCTACCCTCAGAGTCGAAGACCAAAAACTACCTGTTCGCCAAAGAGTACTATTATTTTGTGTACCCGACGAATTTCAGGGAATACGAGAAGCATTTTGAGGGGAGTTTTCAACACGGGGGCGTTTCGTTGGAAGAGATGTTCCTTCCTTGCCTCACGCTGACTCCGAAGCGATAACCGCCGCCGAGTCGGCGACAAGAAAATGAATCGGACGACGAAGTTTTCCCTCCAATCTGCTTCCGCCGAGGAGACAGCTCGGTACGGCGAGATGCTCGGAGGAAGAATCCAAACGGGTTTGTGCGTGTCTTTGGTCGGACCGCTGGGTGCGGGAAAGACGGTGCTGGCCGGCGGCGTCTGTCGGGGCTTGGGCATAAAAGAGCAAGTCCTCAGCCCGACGTTTATGTTGTACGAGGAGTTTTTGGGCCGATTGCCGGTCGTCCACGTAGACCTCTACCGGCTCGAGCACGAATCAGAAATTGCGGAACTGGGTATATTCGACTTGATCGGCAGCGGCAAGGTGATATTGGCCGAGTGGGGCGATCGGTCCGACGCCTTGTTTGACGAATCGGACGCGGTGGTCTCGCTGAGCTACCTGTCCGGGGACCTCAGACGGATCGAAGTCGCCTGTACGCCGGAGACGGCCGTCGTATTTCCCGGCGCGATATTTTAGTCCATCTCCACAAGCGGAATACGAAACAATGGTGATATTGGCGGTGGATACTTCCCACCCCGAAGGCGGCGTTGCACTGAACGTAGACGGCCAGCCGGCAGGGTCGGCTCGGTTCGGGGCTGCTTCGTCTCACCTGGCGGAGTTGGGTGAGTGCGTCGATCGATTGCTGCGCGACAGCGGATTACGAGTTGGCGACGTGTCTCGGATCGCCTTAGTCGAGGGACCGGGGAGCTTCACCGGGCTGCGCGTGGGGATGGCGTTCGTCAAAGGCCTGGCCGCTGCCCTCGACGTGGACGTGGTCACGACCGGCACATTGGAACTCCTCGCGTTGCCGCTGCTGGACCCCGCCGAAACCACGATAATCTGCCCCATGGTGGACGCACATAAGAACGAGGTCTACGCGGCCGTGTACGGGAATGACAAAGTGTTGGTAAAACCGTGCGTCGTGGCACCAAACCTATTACTCGAGTCGGCGCATAAGTTTGACCCGCTGTTCGTGGGTTCGGGCGCGATTCGCTACCGGCGGTTGATCGGCCAGATCGCGGGGTCGCGCCGCATCGCGTCGGAGACGGCTTCGCTGCCTTCGACGCAGTATCTGGCCGGTATCGCACGCGACTTAGAGCCGCTCTCGCGCGACGCCTTGCGTACGCTGGAGCCCATGTACCTTCGTCCGAGCGACGCCGAGTTCAAGAGGTTGAAACCGATCGATTCTCATGAATGACGTCACCATCTTGCCGATGCGTAAAAAGCACATAACAAAGATCCTCGAGATCGAGCGTGAGGCGTTTACCACGCCGTGGACGCGGGAGATGTTCAGGCAGGAGATCGAGGACGACCACCTGTCTCGTTCGTACGTCGCGATGGATGACGGGCAACTGTTGGGGTATCTGATCGCGTGGTTCTTTCGCCAAGAGGTGCATCTTTTGAATATCGCCGTGACCGCCTCGCATCAGCGCCGCGGCATCGGCGGTCGCATGCTCCGGTTTCTGCTGGATCTCGCCGCCCGGGGAAGCAAAGAGGTGGTCACGCTGGAGGTGCGCGGAAGTAACTGGCCGGCGATCGAGCTGTACCAGGCCTTTGGTTTCGTGCGGTTCGGCGTCGGGCACCAGTATTATGAGAGCGACAAAGAGGACGCGCTTCTAATGATGCGCCCCGTCACCGCCGCCGACAAAACCGACGGCCCGTAACGTGCGGCCTTCGTGGTTTTGGGGCCGACCGACCGCTGCCTTTGAGGTTCTGGGGCGCAGGCACATTTGTCGCCACGGCCTTTAAGGCCGCTGCGGGTCTTCCGAGGTTTATGGGCCGACCGACCGCTGCTTTTGAAGTTCTGGGGCGCATAGCTGGGGGGGCACTCCCGCTCGGGCAGTGCTCGCTAGCC
>CBDVBX010000052.1:0-17640 GCA_965372335.1 uncultured bacterium
GCAACGATCTCGCTTGGTTGAGATAATACGTGCCGTCGTAAGTGACCAGATCGAAGGTTCTTAGGAATGGCAGTCGACAGAGAATGCTGACGACAATAATAATTGCATGAATATATATCTCCTTCGTTCCCCTTATACGGCGAACGATGTCATTCACGCTCATATACCCGTCTACACCCTCTCCTTAGCTTCGTACTGCCGGAACAGCTCCGCGAATAGACGCGGGACCAACGCCATGCGCTCGGGAGGTTCGACGTACGCGATCCGCATCTGCGTCAAACCGGGATTGATCTCCCCATCCGGTGTGCTATAAAAACCCGCCATGGGTGCGGTAAGCAGCGTCAACCGCCTGCCGTCCACCTCCACCACACCCTTGCTGGCGCAGAACAGAACGAAGTCGAGTGCATCGAACCCTGGCTTGGCAACGTTACGTACGTCGACCACCGAATAGATGGCAGCGTCGGGGCTGGACACGATCACTCCCGGAAGCTGCTCCTTGAGATCGTTCGTGAAAGAGACGAGCATGTCCCGGTAGTACTCTCGTTGACGCCCGTACCAGGCGCGTAGATCTTCGTGTTTCTCGTGTGCTAGTGCGCCGAATATCCACTGGCCGATCGCCGACGCGCACAGATTGGCAGTGTACTCAGCTACGGAGCGTTGATGGAAATCGGCGTTGTCGGTAACGACGGCACCTATTCGCAGGCCGCATGCGTTCCAAACTTTACTCGCGGACTCAATGCCAATGCGGCGGCCGGTAATGCCCGGCACGTCGTCTTCGGTAATGGCCCACACGCTCGACGTCGGCGCCCCGGTGTAGTGTAGCTCTCGATACGCCTCGTCGCTGATCAACCACAGGTTGTGCTTCACGCACAGGCGGGCGAGACTCACCACCGATTCCTGCTCGTAGAACTGGCCGGTGGGATTATCGAACGGAATCACCACCAGGGCCGCGGGCTTGCTTTTTTCGATGACGGCCTCGATCTCTTCGACGCTGGGGAGGGTAAACTTGCCGTCTTCACCCAGAGCTCTGCACACCGAGACCGTCGCGCGACCAAGCCGGTCGGCGAAAGCTTTGTAGTTGGTGTACGCGGCATCGATCAACAGCAGCGGCCGTTCGTTGCTTCCAGCCGCACCGCAACATCCCACGACGGCCAGTTCCATACCGAGACTGCCGCCGTCGGTGATCTGCACGTGAAGACCGTCGGTGGGATAACCGCTGCTGGCGAGTATGTTCAAGAACGCGTCGCGAGTCTCCGGCATTCCGGCAGTAATCGAATACTGCACGACACCGTCTTTGAATGGGCTCTCCGGATCGCCCACCCTGCGCATACGGTCGATCATCGCCGGGTGCATGGGCAGAGATACGTTGCCGATGGCGACGTTCACGTCTTCGGTGCCATCGCTCCGCTCCAAGAATTTGATTTGAGCGATGCGAATGGATGATGGTTTGCGGCTCTGGAAATGTTCACTCATTATGGGTCGGGCCATGTCGAAGCCTCCTATGTATTAAACGGTGTTTTAATGAGAATAAAGGGGATTGGGCCGCCGCGCAACGGTTATCACCGCTTGCTAGTCGCCTTGGATGTCCCTCAGTAGATTTTTGACCGTCCGGTTTTCGGGGTGCAGTTCGAGCGCCCGAACCAGTAGAGCGCTCGCCTCGTCCCGGTGCCCCAGCCGCAGCCGTGCCAAAGCAAGATCGAACAGGACCATTTCATCGAAGGGTACTAGTCGTTGTGCGGTTTCCAGTTCTGGCACAGCTTCCTCGAGTCTCCCCTCGTTCAGCAGCCAGCGGCCATAGTTTTGTCGTGCGTGTTCGCTGCGCGGGTTCAGTTCGACCGCCCGCGCAAACTCTGCGCCGGCCTCCGGGTTCCTCTCTAGCATCGCCAGTGCGATGCCCTTGTTCATATGCGCCATCGCGTTACGAGGAGCCAGTTTGACCAGTCGTTGATATTTACCGAGCGCATTGCTGGCGTCCCCGCGATCGAGCTGTCCCCCCCCAACCCGATCGAGTCGTTCTATCATCTGCATTCGCACGGTCTCACCCGCCATCAACGCGCAACAAATCGCCCCGACCACAAAAGCCAGGCGCCGTGCGCCCTTCGGGCGCTTTGTGCGCTTTGCCGTTCTACTGAACTCCAGATTGCCCAACTCGAGCGCCACAAGCCATACCGGAATGAGCACGTAGGGCGCCACCTTCAACGCGAACAACGGAGCGTGTCCGAGCAGATACGGGTCGTCGAACTCGGGAAGAACGAACGCCATCGCCAACGCCGCTGCCGCGATCGCAGCTCCGGCCCGTTGTTGGCGCGCTACAAGAGGGAGGAGTAGTAGCGGCGCAATCGTGTAATAGTTGAACCACGTGTGTAATAACCAGCCGGTCGCCGCGAGCAACACCAGTGAGCGGCGTGGAAGCGCCGCGACGAAATCCCCCTCCCCGCTTCGCAAGAACATCACCGACAGCATCCCCAACGCTACCAGCGACAAAATCGACGGCAGCGGAGAACCGTGAATGCCAATGGTGAACAGTCCTTGGCTCAAGCTGACGCTGTTTAGGAGGAATGCTTTTGATTGGAACTGCACGAAGACTTTTTGAAGAAATTCGAACCAGGAACGCCCGCTCAAGGTTGACGCGAACCCCAACACAAGCGTGGAAGTAACACACGAAACCATGACGACGAGTAACCATCGCGTCGACTCTTTGGGGGGGGTACCCCCCCTCCGTCGCAGACCGGACCGGATTGTGCGCAAGCCGAAGGGGAGGAGCAATATGAACGGGAAGACTTTAATGAGCCCCGCCCACGCGATTGCGACACCTGCCGGAACGGCCGCGCGGCGGCTGATTGCAAACAGCGCGACCGCAACAGGCAACCACAGTCCGGCAAAGATCAATCCCGGCAAAGCCCAACCCACAAAATCCCAAGATGCGAATAGCAGAGCAGCCATCGCCAACTTTCCATTTAACTCCACACCCAGCGCCGCCCCCGTTAGCCACACCAGCAATAACGCCGCGGCAATCTGCAGGATCAAATTGAACCATGCGGTCCCCCCACCGAACGGCTGGTGAAGCGTCGGGTCCGCGCGCCGCACCAGCGAGTAAAACGGTGAGCCGTTATACCCGTAATCCGTCGTGATATCGCGGCCTGAGAGCGCGTTGAGAGCGCGTAGCGCGTCACGCCGAAAACCGCCGATCTGTGATACCGGCAGGTGCTCTTTCATTATATTGATTGCTTCGTTGCGGATGACGTCGGTTTCTTCGGCGCGCCTGTGCAAATCGGCCAGTGGTGCGAGCGGATCGAACTCCACACCGCTATCGCGCATCAGGTCGATGTAGTACGCACGCTGTTCGCGCGGGTCGCTCCGCAGCATGGCCGGTGGCCGTTCGAGGTCCCGCATTTTGACCTGCGGTTGTTCGCTAGCGGCATTGATCAGTTGATAGAAGCTGTTGTACGAAAATGAGTACTTTGCGCCGAGGAAGTGGTGAACGAGATTGATGTTGATAAGATTGGTGGGGACCAGGCTCACTACCAACGCGTTGGTCAGACCGACGATGAGCAACGCAAGCCACGCGACGCGGGCGAGACGTCCACGCAACCTCAGGGCGAACAACAGCCCTCCCAGCGCCATTAGAGCGGCGCATACACCACGGTCGTCAATGGGCCATCCTAACATGATTTGAGTCACCAGCCGGTCGGATACGTTGCTACCACCTGACCGTCGCGCCCGCGATCGGAAAAAACCTGGTGCCGCCGTATGGCGCGGACGTAATACTACCCGGTCCGAGCTCTGCCGGATGCAGAATCTGCAGGGCTGTTTTCTGACCGCTTATTCTTTTTCTTGAGCATCCGTCCTCCGTAACACGGGGTTTTTGGCGTGAACAATCATTGTAACAAGGCCCACTCGGGCTGTAAAGCGAGTTGACGTGGGCTGAGTTGTCGTGGGCATGTTATTCAAGTGGGTTTCCGACGCCTTGTGGTATACTTCCGTAGCCCGTTTTTGAAACGGTGATTGAACCTGGAGTTTGGAGGTAATACGTGGAGAGAAGATGGATGACGATAGCTGTCGTTGTGCTGTGCGGGCTGACGCTGGTACCACTGTGGGCCGGGCATAGTCTGGCGGCGGATCCGCCGGCGGACGCAGAAGCGTTTCCCCGCAGCCTGGAAAGCTACGACGATGCGGACGATAGTAGCATCACCACGATTCTGAAAAACCGCATCCAGAAAGAGCCCTTCAATCTGGTCGCCACCCTGATTTTCGTTCTCGCCATCATCCACACATTTTTGACTTCCAAGTTTATGGCCCTTTCCCACAAGTGGGATCACGAGCACCAGGCGAAAATCGAACGCGGGGAGGCCGATCGCGACTCGGTCCACCACGGTGCCGAACTGTTTCACTTCTTGGGGGAGGTGGAGGCCGTTTTCGGTATCTGGGCGGTCGCGCTCATTTTTGCCATCGTCGGGTTTTACGACTGGCACACGGTCGTCAATTACATAGGCTACAAAGTCAATTTCACCGAGCCGGCGTTCGTGGTGGTAGTCATGACGTTGGCGGCCACACGCCCGATTCTACGACTTTCCGAGGACATCATCATTAGAATCGCCAAACTGTTCGGCGGCACTTTGACCGCCCGCTGGCTCACCACCCTCACGATAGGGCCGTTACTGGGATCGTTCATCACCGAGCCGGCCGCCATGACCATTACGGCGCTGGTGCTCGCAAGAAACTTCTATGAACTCGAGCCCAGCCAGAAGTTCAAGTACGCCACGCTGGGGTTGTTGTTCGTGAACATTTCGGTCGGCGGTACGCTGACCCACTTCGCCGCCCCGCCTGTGCTGATGGTCGCGGATACTTGGAATTGGACCACGGGCTACATGCTGTCTCATTTCGGGTTGAAGGCAGTTCTCGGAATTCTGGTATCGAACGGACTCTACTTCCTCGTGTTTCGCCGTGAAATGGCGCAGCTGGAGTCGAAGTTCTCCCTGGTGAGTCTCAAAGACGAAATTCAACAAAGGTATTTGCAGCGCCGTAAAATGGACGCCGAATTCGACCAACTCGCAACGACGGTTGATGTCAAACACGGCGTCGTCAAGGCGTTCAGCGCCAAGATTCAGGAGATGGCGGATGAAATCCGGCAGCACCTGGAGGAAGGTTACGTCCCGGATCTGATCAAGAAAGGTGTCGACGAAGATCTCCTCAGAGAAGCATTCACCAAGCGTTTCGAAGAGATCAAGCTGCGCGAGATGCGCCGGCTGTTTCCGGGACTCCTGCCGCCGGATCAGCGCGGGGTATTCGTCGATCCCGACTGGGACAAGCGCGACGATCCGGTGCCGATCTGGGTCACCATCGTGCACATCTTTTTCATGACGTGGACGATCGTCAATTCTCATTATCCCCCGCTATTTGTCATCGGCATGCTGTTCTTCCTCGGATTTGCCCAGGTCAGCAAACCCTATCAGAATCGCATCGACCTCAAGCCGGCGATGCTGGTGGGCTTCTTCTTGGCGGGGTTGGTGATCCACGGCGGAGTGCAGGGCTGGTGGATCGCGCCGATTCTGGGAAGCCTGTCTGAAATCCCCTTGATGGTGGGTGCCACGATATTGACCGCCTTCAACGACAACGCCGCCATCACTTTTCTGGCCACGCTGGTGCCGGGCTTTACCGACAGCCTCAAATACGCCGTGGTCGCGGGGGCGGTCTGCGGCGGCGGTTTGACTATCATCGCCAACGCACCCAACCCGGCCGGTGTTTCGCTTCTTAAGAAGTACTTCAACTTCGAGGTGTCACCGGGGGGGATCCTTGCCGGGGCTTTGGCCCCCACGATCATCGTTTTTCTGATGTTTCTGCTATTGGGAGGACCAGGTCACTAGTTCGAAAATACGGAGGACAAGACGATGCTTGACAAGAAACAGCTGAAATCGGATACGATTCCCGTTTCGACTTTTGAAAACGTCATGAAGCAATTCGACCAGGCGGCGCGCCAGCTCCACCTCGACCAGGGGCTTTTGGAATACCTCAAGTACCCGCGGCGGTCCACGATCGTGAAGCTTCCCGTCAAGATGGACGACGGCCGGTTCCAGATGTTCACCGGATACCGAGTACAACATTCCGTGGTGCGCGGACCGGCGAAGGGCGGCGTCCGTTTCCATCCCGACGTCACGCTGGACGAGGTGCAAGCGCTGGCCTCCTGGATGACCTGGAAATCCGCGGTGGTAGATATCCCCTTCGGCGGGGGCAAAGGCGGGATAGAATGCAATCCGTCCAAAATGTCCGAGGGCGAACTCGAGCGCCTCACCCGGCGGTACACGGCCTCCCTGATGGATCTCTTCGGACCGGAGAAAGATATCCCCGCGCCGGATGTCAACACCAACGAGAAAACGATGGCATGGATGATGGATACATATTCGATGAACGTTCAGCACACCGAAACGGCCGTGGTCACGGGCAAGCCCGTTGTATTGGGCGGATCGCACGGCCGGCGCGAGGCTACGGGCCGCGGCGTGGTGATTACGGTTCGGGAAGCGATGAAACATCTGGGAATTTCTCCCGAACGCTCCACGGCCGCCGTGCAGGGCTTCGGCAACGTGGGCTCGGTGACCGCTCACCACCTCCACCAGTTGGGTGTTAAGGTGACGCACGTGTGCGACGTATTCGGCGGTTTGTACAACCCGAAGGGAATCAATATCGATTCCCTGCTCGAACACGTGGAAAAAAGCGGAATGGTGGTCGACTTCCCCGAAGCGGAGCCTTTCGATAAGGACGACATTCTGTACGCCGCCGTTGACATTCTCGTGCCGGCGGCGCTTGAGAATCAGATACTGGAGGACAACGCTCACAAGGTAAAAGCCCGCATCATCGCTGAGGGCGCCAACGGGCCGGTGGTTCCCGAGGCGGATCCGATTCTCGCCGATAACGGGTCCGTGGTGATACCTGACATCCTTTGCAATGCCGGCGGAGTGACGGTTTCGTACTTCGAATGGGTGCAGGACAGGATCGGCTACTTCTGGCCCGAGAGCGACGTCTACGAGCGCCTGGAACGCTTTATGACCAAGGCTTTCCATGATGTCCTCGACGTCTCTATCGAGAACAAAGTCAGTCCGAGGATCGCTGCGTTCATGGTGGCCATCCAACGCGTGGTGGAGGTGCTAAAGCTACGCGGTATCTACGCGTAACAACTTCGCTATAAACCACAACAGGATCCGTTTATTTACTTTGACCCGGTCGTTGGAAGATGTTATAATTTCTCGCCTTACCAAGCCACCGTCGTGAGCCAACTGCATAACCCGACCCAAGTTCCACAACCGGCTCATGCACAGGGCCGCCGGAAATTGCCCGCACATACAGAGGGAGGTTTTCAGATGAAAAAATCTGTGATGGTTATCGCAACACTGGTAGTTGCGTTGGCGACGATTGTAAGCGCTCAGCCCTACGATCCACCGGTACACGGTGTTTATAAATCCACCGATTTGCCGGGCGGCACAATGCTGAGGGGATATTTTAGCGAGTCGTGGCCAACGGCGACACCCGGTCACGGTCAGATTAGCAATACGATTAATTCTGCTTCTTGGGACGGAGTGACATTGGGCACTGAGTGGAAGCTGTGGTGCGCTTCGATCAGCCAGCTGCCAGTATTGGTCTCCGATGATAGAGATGGAAACGGCGACGGTAACGTGACCTGGAGAACCCACTACGAAGGCGGGCGCTACTGGCTCTCACAGAACGGTCCGTGGAGTTCGGACAACCTGGTTGATTTCACCGGACAGACGTTGAGTTTTATCGCCACGACCACGTTCCAGTACGCATTCGGTGGAAATCTGATCGGCATTCGCTCCAACATCACCATGAACGGCCTCTTCGATCAGCTCGACCCGAGGTGGGACGAGACGTGCATTGTTTATGAGATCAACAACACTTCGTTCTTCGGCACCACGGACGATGGTCCGAAACCACCGGATTTTCCTGAATTCTTAGACCCGGCGGGCTGTCCGACCATGGTGCCCCTGGTGCCGGCCCTTGGTGGCTGGGGAGATATCACACACATTACGCTCGCCGTCGACGTTTGTGCTGTGCCGGTTAGACAGAGCACGTGGGGTGAAATCAAGTCGATCTATAGCGAATAGCCGGTTTCGTTCTTTGGTCGGAAATTTTGATAGACGCGTTGCGGGTTTACCCGAGATCCAGGCGAGACTTGTATCTGCGGCTGACTGGCAATCGGGTTTTCTCTGCGTCTTTCATCCGGACTTCGTAGGCGCCACCGAAACTCTTGGAGATTTCGTCGACGAAATTGATATTGACGATGACCGATCGGTGGACGCGAACAAAATCGTCCGCGGGGAGTTCAGACTCGAGTTTTGAGAGAGACTTCGTAATGAGGTGTGTCTCGTTGCGCGTGTGGACTTCCACGTATTTGTCGCTGGCGACAAAGAACACCACGTCAGTTACTGAGATCAACCGGATCCTGTCGCCAATTCTCACCTGGATACGAATCTTGCGGGGATCCTTGAGTGTGTCGAGCGCCTGTTGGACTCGTTCTCGCAGGTCCCCCGCTCCGCCTGCCGAAAGCCGCTGAAGCTTGTCCACGGCCAGTTTCAGCCTGGCCGGATCGACCGGCTTCAGGAGATAGTCGACGGAATAGACTTCGAACGCTTTCAGGGCGTATTGGTCGTAGGCAGTCGAGAATATCACCAAGGGTATATAGTCGAGGCGTTCCAGTACGTCGAAACCAGTCAGTTCGGGCATTTGCACGTCGAGAAAGACAACGTCGGGTCTAAGCCGGTTGATAATCTCCACGGCGGCGGCACCGCTTTCCGCTTTCCCGACGATTTCAACACTATCGCGGTAC
Organism: uncultured bacterium; assembly: GCA_965372335.1. Lineage (GTDB taxonomy): Bacteria > Krumholzibacteriota > Krumholzibacteriia > WVZY01 > JAKEHA01 > CBDVBX01. The sequence goes on from CBDVBX010000052.1 coordinate 8,837, forward strand.
TGCTCGAGCATCCTTTCGAGCCGCGTCAATGCCAAAGGCTCGTCGTCAACCAGAACTGTTTTGAATTTCATTTGTGGCCGGTATCGTTATTCGGATCGTGACGCCTTCTTTGGTCGAGATTTCGAACTCGTGCGATCCAGGGTAGTTCAGTTCGAGTCTCTGCCGTACCCCTCCGATCCCGAACCCTTCCCCGGCGGATTCTGCGTCGAATCCTGATCCCGTGTCAACGATCGTTATCGAACAACGGTCACCGCCGCCCTGGCATCGGACTTCAATCCTCCCACCGTTCTTCTCCGGTACGATTCCGTATTTCACGCTGTTCTCGACGAGAGGTTGAATGAGCATTACGGGGACTAACACCGCCTCGAGCGAGTTTCCCCGGTCCACGAGGTAGTCGAGCCGGTCGCCCAACCGCACTTTTTCGATTTCGAGGTATTCGGTGACAATATCGAGTTCCTCGCCGAGGGTTACCACCCCGCGATCGCCGGCGGAGAGAACGTAGCGAAAAAGATTCGATACCCGTTGTACCATGTCCTCGGCCTTACTGGGATCTACCGGTATCAGGCTCGCGATCGAGTTGAGCGTATTGAAAAGGAAATGCGGATTGACCTTGGCGCGAAGAGCTTCGAGCTCGGCCTCTGTTTTCAGGCGAAGGAGTTTCTGTTCCTTGACCTCCTTCTCTGCGAGCCGGAATACCGCCTCCTTGAGCCTTTCGGAGATGTTCTCGTACGCGAGAAAAGCCAGCCCAAAGATGATCGCCAGTGCCGCGACTATCATCAGGTAAATGCCGGGATGAGTAATCCTGTAAGGGAACAGCAGGTCGTTGATTCCCCAGCTCAATAGGCCGCCCAGCATGCCGCCGATCGCGAGTAGGACCAGCAGCAAGAACACTCGCTTCCAGCCCCTGTCCAGCCGGACCACTCCCGCCGCGCTGGTGAGTGTCGCTATGAAAAAAGTGATCGAAACGCACGTGATGAAGTTGCTCGCAACCTCGCGAAGCATCGCGATCGGGTCGAGTTTGATTTCAAATAATGATATGACGACCGTTATTCCCGCGGCCATGACTAGCAAACCCCGAGACGATCGCCACCGCCAAATGTCCTTGACTCTTTCCTTCGCGCCTTGCATTTCCATGATCTCGCCGTTTCTGGCCACTTCCTCCTACCGGGATTAGTAGCACCCTGACTCAGCCCTCATCAAGCGCTTTCAAAGATGTTTGGTACTTCTCGTCGTCGGGATTGAGCTGTATAGCTGTCTCGTACTCTGACTTTGCCCTCACCGGGTCATCCTTGTGCTCGAACAGCATGCCCATCCGCCAGTGGGCGGCATCGTAGCCGGGATACCCCGGTTTGACTTCGACGGTGAGGTAGGTTTGGAGGCACTCGATACCACGATCGACGTTGGTACCCGCGAACACCGCCGTTCTGCCCATTTGATACATGGCGCCGGTGGCATTGGGATCGATTTCCAGCACCTTCTCGAAGATCTCGAACGTCTTGTCGTAATGTTCGAGTTTTTGGTGGAGCATGGCAAGCCGATATTGGTTTTCGATGTTTTCCGGTTGCGCTTCGACGCATCGTTCGAGTTTGTCGATGGCCAGGTCGTACTCCTCATCCTCGATGTGGATACCGGCTAGTATCGAGTTGCCCTGAACGGGGTCGTATTTTAATATTTCTTCGGCCTGTTCGCGAGCCTTCTTCTTGCTGCCGCCGGCGATCGACGGCGCGTTCAAGTAGTAACGGGCAAGGAAAACTCTCGCTTCGACGTTGGTTGGGTCGAGCTTGACCGCCTTTTTCAGATGCTCGAGCGCCCTTCCGGACAAAATGCCTTTCTCGAAAAATGTCACCGTCTGTAATTTGTAGATGTATGCGCGCCCCAACCAGGTCCGGTATACCGAGTCGTCCTCGTCGAGCTCCACCGCTTTGTTCAAATGGTCGATGGCGCCGTCCAGGTCGTCGTCTGCCAGGGCAATCCGACCCAGATAGTACCAAGCCCTGTGGTTCTCGCCGTCCGTTTCGAGGATGCGCTCTAGACTCGCGCGCGAACCGGTCAGGTCTCCCGATTCGTACAGTTTCACCGCGTTCTCGACCGCGCCGCTGTCCTCTCCGAACGACACGGCCGGTCCGGTGAAAAGCAAACACGTACCGACCACTATAATGAGGGATTCTCTAAGCATGACTCGACCTCCTTGGTTTGACTAAGCCATCACCTTTCAACCACCGGCAGCACGACGTGCGACCGGTACTCTCCACCGTGATACACTTTCTGCGTTACCGACTTCAGTACGCGGGCCCTCACCGCGGCCTCTCCCGTATTGGGGTTCCTGTCGTATTTGGGGAAGTTGCTACTGGAGATCTCCAGACGCACCCGGTGTCCTCGCGGGATCATGATCGCCGTCGTACCCAGTTCGATGGTCAAACGGTAGACCCGCCCCGGCTCCAGTAACTCCCGCTCGCCGGTCCTGTCCCGGTGACTGGCGCGTATGATCCCCTCCTCGATAATCCGCGCATACCCGTTCGGTCGCACCTCGACCAATTTGGCGGTGAAATCGGTGTCCTTTCCCTCGGTAGACGCGTATACCACCGCCCGGACCGGCCCGGCGATTTCCATGTCCTCTTCCAACGGTGCCGTGGTGTACACGAGCACATCGTCACGTTCCTCGATTTCCCTTTGGTCCTTGACGCCGATGAGATGAAGCATGAAGTGGAAATTCGCCCCGCCGTACGTTGGGACGGGATTCATGGGGTCGAATACGTAGGAGTCGTAACCCTGCGTCCCCGGTGGGCTAGCCGTGAGCGAGCCGTCGCCAGCAGAACTGTTAGCGCCCTTGTTGCTGCCGATGAATAGTCTGCGGTAACTAGTATTAACAGGCGGCCAGGTGTCGTAGTCTTTCCACTCGTTGGCGCCCATGACGAACACCCTCACGTCGGGCCACGCGGAAATTTCTCTCGCTTCGTTTTTGATGGTTGCGTCAAACCACTCCAACGATAGCTTCATCAACCTGTCCAGCCCCATCGCGCTTTGCGGGCCGAAATCTTCGTCGCCCGCCTCGGTGTAGGTGGTGTAGAACTGGTCGTGGAACCACGGCCCAACCATGAGTTTTTGCAACCGTCCGGCGGGTCCATTGGCGGCTTGCCGGTAGATTCCCAGCGCCGCTTCGTGGACAAAATCGTTCCACCCGGTGATGTGCAGCGCGGGGATCCGTATATCGGCCGCCGAATACGCCTGGAGATGCGAGAAGTCAAACTCTTCGTTCCAGATTTTGCTCTCCAGTCCGATCGAACCGAACACGTCGATCAGCGGTAGGTACTCGAACATCTCGTCCAATTCGACATCGCCGATTGGCCTTTTGGTCTGTGATTCCTCGTGCAGAATCCACGGAATGCTCAGCATGATGTGGTGAGCCCCGCCGTGCGTAATCTGGCCTTCGTCCTGTATCCACCCCGATATGGGGATGATCGACTTGAGGGCCGGATGACCCTTACTGGCTAGCACCAGCTGGCAGAAGGCCAGGTACGACGATCCGTACATGCCGACGTTTCCGTCACTCCATCCCTGTTCGACAATCCACTCGATCGTCGCGACTCCGTCGGCGTGTTCATTGAGAAAGGGTATGTATTCGCCGCCCGAACCCCACTTACCTCTCGTATCCTGGACCAACACGGCGTAACCGTTCTTGGCCCAAAAACGCGCCTCGGTCAGGTGTTGTTGTCTGCCGTATGGTGTTCGGACCAGTATCGTGGGGTAGGCTCCTGTCTCGGCGGGGAGAATCAAAGCGGCCTCGAGTACGACGCCATCTGGCATCGCAATTTCGACCGTTTGTTCGGCGGTCTCCACATCCGCAGCGGCCACCGAACAGACACATCCGACCACGGTAAGCCATAGCGATATTCCCCTGAACATTGCCAATCGCATCACTCCAGACTCCTTCGTCTACAGGATTCGCTTTTCATGTTAATAACTTAGGGGCAAGGACGGACTCGCCCCACATATTTGCGACGGGCGGCAGGATCAATAGGATAAGCGGCAGGATACGAGTGTAAGAGGGTGGTATCGTCCAGTGGGTCCGGTGCCTTAAGTTGGTGCCCTTAACAGGAACCGTAGCATCGCTCGCCGGCCTTGAGATTACAATCGCAGGTCTTGTGGGATTATCGACGTGGGAGCGGTAGAACCAGCGTGAATGTCGAGCCCTTACCGACTTCGCTTTCGACGTCGATTCTGCCGCCGTGTCTCTGCACGATATTGAGACAGACCAGTAGTCCCATCCCCGCCTTCACACGTGGGCCCTTTGTGCTGAAAGCCGTATCGAACAGGTGTTGCCGCACTTCGGGCGCAATACCTGTTCCGGTATCGGAGATCGCAACGCCGATGTCTCCGTTTTTTGTGAACGTCCGGATATTAATCGATCCCTCTCCCTCGATCGCTTCCACCGCATTGGTCAAAAGGCTCATGAACACCTGGTTGATCTCCCCTGGGCAGCAATCCACCACCGGTAGTTCGCCATACTCCCTGACGACGGTTATGCGATCTCCGAATTCGCTCTCTAGAAGCGCCAGAGTGTTTTCCAAACCCTTGTGAATGTCCACTTCCGTCTGTTCGCTGCCGTCAAGACGGATAAAGCTTTTCAAATTCTCCAGGGTCCGCGACAGGCGGTCGTTGGCCTCACGAGTAATTCGCTGGTTCGTCTGCACGCCCTCCAGCAAGGCCTCCAGTTGACCGCTGGCGCCCAACTCCCCGATCGACTCGCAGGTTTCTTTTAACTCGGCGATTTTCTTGACGCACCGTTCCGATACATCGATCGCGCTGTTGCTGGCCCCGAGCGGTGTGTTCATCTCGTGCATCAACCCCGCCACCAGCTTGCCGATCGCGGCCATCTTCTCAGACTGAACGAGTTGGCTCTGTGTGGCACGCAGCTCCCTCAACAGCGCCTCGAGCTGCTCGTTCTTCTCGTGTAATTCGACATTCTTGAGTTGGGCAATCTCAGCTTCTTTCTCCGCTTTTTGCACCTCGAACCCTATTTGAAGCTTGTGGATACGGTCGCTGGTGTTTTCGTTGAACACTTCTTCTTTGGCGCGCTGAAATTCTTTGTAATGGTACAAGGCTTTTTCGTGGTCTCCCTGGAGCTCATATGCTTGGGAATAAAGCTGGTGCGCGTCATAAACGTGGCGTTTCGAATCGGTCTCTTCGGCTATGGCGAGGGCATCGCCGAGTACATCCAGCGCTTTTGTTTGTTCTTTCTGTCGAACGTGCACCCTGGCAATGTTCAACATGCTGGTGCATTGTGCGCGTCGCTGTCCGATGGTCTTCCTGATGGCGAGGCTTTTGGTGTGAAACGGCAAAGCCAATTCGTAGTCGCCGAGTTGCAAATAGATAGATCCAATGTCGTCCAGCGCCCGCGCCTCGCCCATGGGATGGTCGATTTCCCGGAACAACGCCAGGCTCCGGTGGTGATAGTCGAGCGCGTCCTGGTTTTTCTCCATCTTGTTGAGAGCCTGTCCGACCCCATTGAGGGCTCTCGCCTCGAGCCATCGTTGGGGCAGGCCGTCCATATGCTCGATGCATTTCTCGTTTTGTTCGAAAGCCTGCTTGAAATCGTTGATTTCATGGTAGAGGAGTCCCAGGGAGTAGTGACAGTTGGCCACCCAGTAACGATCACCGGCTTTCTGGAAGAAATCCAACGATTCGTATAGACCGGGCAGTGCCTGGTCAAAACTCCCGATGCTCCTGAGGATGTTCGCCTTCAACATGATCGCCTTGGCCACCCCGAAGGCGTCCCCCATCTCCTCCAGCCTCGCCTGAGATTCGTCCACACGCCGCAAACCCCGTTCGTGGTCTGCGATGAAACAGCAGCTCAGGCTTTCGTACCACAGGCCGTAGGCCTGACCCTTTGAATAGTCCAGGCGACGCGCGAGTTCCAGAGCTTCGTTGGTCAGCTCGATCAAGCGTTTTGGGTCGTCGCCGGAGAAGTGCTCCTCTGCCAACTCCAGGAGCAGGTCGACCCTGTCCTTGGAAACGGCGTCAGTGAGATCCATATCCCGAAGCCTCGCTTCGAGTTTCTTGAGCTTATCGTCCATATTTCGAGTCGTTGATGTTGTGCTTGGTAAGTCGTAAGATCCCGGTGATATTAAAGAATAACACGTTGAAACCACTAACGCAACTTTATTGATTCCAACGAGTTGTGAACTTTTTCACAGGGTTTCTGCACTGCTGAAATCCGTTGGACGGAGGTATTTCTATAGGGGAGCGGCCCACCCAAACCGAATCTCGAGTTGTTATCGCTTGCCTTTGGGATCGTCCTTGCCACGGGCTCTCATCGTCTTGCTGATCGACTTCCATCGTCGCTTCGACCGACCGGCGAAAGTTGGGTCGCGTCGCCGTTCGGCCGCGGCGATCTCACGCTGGAGTTTGTGGTAGCTCGCCAAGCGCCTACCGTCGAGGCACATCATTAGCCAACTGACAACAATCTCTACATTCGTGTCGAGATATGGGATGATATGGCTTGTGCCAGAGTGGAACTGAACGGAACGAACGATTCCATACGGATGGTATGCAGAGGTAGGAGGTTCGTGCCATGAAACACGATCGACTCACATCGCGGAGGGCATTCCTGCAAACGGGTGCCACTGCGCTCGCCGGAACGGCGTTGCTCTCTTCCGATGCCTGCTCTCCTCAATCGAAGAAGCAGGCGAAACAGGACAGAATTTTCGTCCACCGCATACTCGGTCGGACAGGCCTGCGGCTTCCAGTGGTCAGCATGGGATCCTGTTACGCCATCAACCTGGTCCGAACGGCGCTCGACGAAGGGATCGTCTACATACACACCTCCAGCGGGTACTCCGAAAAGAACCACGAGCGCTTGTTGGGCGAGGTGTTCCGCGACCGCCCCCGCGAGTCTTTCGTCGTCGCCACCAGCCCCGACCTGCCCTACGACTACAAACGAGGGCGCGGCCGGTCGCTTGGCCTCGGAATAAACGTCGACCCCACAAAGATCTTGGAGTCCATCGAAGGCAGTCTCAAGCGCCTCGGGCTCGAATATGTCGACATCTACTATCTGGCCTCTGTCAGCAGCCGAGAAACCGTGTTACACGAGCCCTACATCGCAGCATTCGAAAAGCTCAAAAAGGAGGGCAAGGCGCGCTTTGTCGGTGTAATCACGCACGAAAACGAACCGGAGGTCATCCGGGCCGTTGCCGAAAGCAAATTTTGGGATGTGGTGGTCACCGCTTACAACTTTCGACAGTCCCACCGCGAGGAGGTCGGAGCTGCCATCCGCCAGGCGGCGGAAGCCGGACTCGGGGTGGTGGCCATGAAGACGCAAGCGGGTGTTTACTGGGACACGGCCCGCACCACGAAGATCAACATGAAAGCGGCTTTGAAGTGGGCGCTCCGAAATGAAAACGTGCATACCACCATCCCGGCGTTCTCCAATTATGAGGAGATGCAGGAAGACCTCGCGGTCATGGAGGACCCCGCACTGACACCAGAGGAAGCGCGAGACCTCGAGTTGGGAGATGAACTGGGTTTTTCCGGCCACTACTGCCAGCAGTGTGCAAACTGCTTGGCGCAGTGCCCGGCCGGTTTGGATATCCCGACACTCATGCGAAGCTACATGTACGCTTTCGGCCATCGGTCACCCAGAAAAGCTAGAGCCACGCTGCGATCGTGGACACCCGCAGACGTCGCATGCAAGACCTGCAACGACTGTTCGGTCGAATGCTCGCTTGGGTTCGATGTCAAAACCAGAGCGCTCGAGGTCGCGCGCATCCTAGAGGTTCCCAGCGAGTTCCTAGGGTAGACCCGCCACGTAGGTGGTATGCCCTCGACCAGCGCGCGCTGGAAACAGCGTAAACGCGTCAGTTGAAAATTCTCCGCTTCCAAAAAATGAAGCCGCTGGTAAGCAGAGCAGTAGCGAGGCTCAGGTGAGTAGCAACACAACGCCACCGACATACCAAACGGCGGCGGCCAAAACTCGAACGGTGCGGATTGAAGTCCCGAGCAATATAGGGTTCGGACTATTTTAAAAGGACCATTTTCTTCGTCTGAACGATTCCCGGTGCGAGCAGCCGGTAGAAGTAAACACCGCTCGCGACTGTATCGCCCGACTCGTCCCGCCCACCCCACGTCACGTTGTATGGCGTCGCTCGTGACTCACGCACACCATCCACCAGAACCCGTATGAGGCTGCCGCTCACGTCGTACACTTCAAGCTGCACAGGCCCGGTGTCGGCGATCGTGTACCGAATCACCGTCTGCGGGTTGAACGGATTTGGGGTATTCTGAGCTAGTGCCGAGTGCGGCGCGCTCGCTGGATCGTCGGCCCCGGTGGGGGCGGCATCGTTGAGGAGGGAATACAGCCCGGCGAATTGTTCGAGTACGAGCACGTCGTCGCCGCGCGTCATGACCCGCAGTTCTCCGCCGCTCGTCTTGTCGAATAGGCCTGTCTCCTGAGGCGCCGTCGGGTCGGAAATATCCACGATATGAACCGAGGTGGCATCCGCCACGTAAGCAAAGTCACCGGCAAACGTCGCGTCGCTTGCCCCTGCAATCGTCGTCAGATCGCCGATCTTTACCGGGGTAGAGGGGATGCTCACGTCTAAAACCAGCAGGCCGCTGCCGTCGACGGCAATGTAAAGGCGATCGTTCACCACATCCAGTGCAAGGGCCTTGGCCTCGCCCGGCGTCGCGAAGTCACCGATTTGTGTCAGCGTTGGCGGATTCGAGGTGTCGACTACCTTTAGTTCCTCTGTCGCTCCCGCGTCGAGTATATAGACGACGTTGCCGTCGACCGCGATGTCATTGGCCCT
>CBDVBX010000053.1:0-17388 GCA_965372335.1 uncultured bacterium
GGGAAAGAACCACCATGTCGGTTTATGCAATTGGAATCACCGGGGGAAGCGGCGCGCCATACGCGCTGCGGCTCATGGAAGCAATGGTCGCCGAGGGGCACGAACTGCACGTCGTAATATCGCCCTCGGCGGAGAAAGTTTTTCGGCTGGAAACCGGCGTGAATCTCGGTAGTTCGCTTCGCGAAAAAGAAGCGGCTTTTTGCCGCGTCGTGGAAGCCGATGACAAGGAGGGCTCCGTCCGCGTGTTCGACCACCAAAACCTGGCAGCGCCCGTTTCGAGCGGGTCGTTCCCGTGCGCCGGAATGGTGGTGGTTCCGTGCTCGATGGGAAGCCTCGGCCGGATCGCTGCGGGCGTGTCATCCAACTTGATCGAACGCGCCGCCGACGTCGCGCTCAAAGAACGGCGTCCCCTAGTCCTGGTACCGCGCGAAACACCGCTCAGTGACATCCACCTCGAAAACATGCTCCGCCTCCGCCGTGCCGGGGCCGACATCGTGGCCGCCATGCCGGCGTTCTATCACCGGCCGAAGACGATTGCCGACATGGTCGACATGATCGTTGCCCGGGTACTCGACCGTCTCGGAATCGAAAACTCGTTATTCCACCGCTGGGGCAAGAGCCCGGCAAGTGACGATGACTGATACTGAGAACGGGAGAAACAGAGAAGAATCGACAATGAAACGCTCGCCAAGTCGGCGAAGGATTTCGAAGGCCTCGACGTCACGGTAAGGTAATCCGCGACGTCTTACACTGGGTGGACTAAATGCCGTTCGACAGTCTGAGGGATTTCCTCGAGCACCTGGAGAAACAAGGCGACCTCAAACGAGTGGGCGTGGAGGTCGATCCCGAGCTGGAGATCACCGAGATCACCCAACGGATCGTCCGCGAAGGCGGACCGGCGCTGTTGTTCGAGCGAGTGAAAGGCGCGCGCTTTCCGCTGGCGATCAACTTTCTGGGAAGTTTCGAGAGGATCGAACAGATTCTGGGTATGCACCCCGAAGAGTTGGGTAGCAAGCTGGTCCGATTTGCCCAGGACTTGATGCCGCCCCGCCCGTCGAAGTTGTGGCAAGCGAGAGACATGTCGCGGCGTCTGTTGTCGTATCGGCCCCGCGTTGTTCGCAGCGCACCCTGCCAGGCGGTGGTCAATCCCGACCCGGACCTTGCCGAGCTGCCGGCGATCAAGTGTTGGCCCGACGACGGCGGGCGGTTTATGACCTTTCCCCTGGTGTTCACGCGCGATCCGGTCACGGCGAAATCCAACGTGGGTATTTACCGGATGCATGTGTTCGACAAAAACACCACCGGCATGCACTGGCAGATTCATAAGGGCGGCGGCTTTCACTACCACGAAGCGGAAAAAATCGGCCGTCCGCTACCGTTGGTCACCGTACTTGGAGCAGATCCGGCGTTGATGCTGGCCGGGATGTTCCCGCTTCCGGAGAGTTTGGAAGAGATCGCATTTGCCGGCATACTACGCGGCCGGCGCACGCGCCTTGTGAAAGCACTCACTTGCGACGCGATGGTTCCCGCCAGCGCCGAGATCATACTCGAAGGCGAGGTGCTACCTTACGAGCGGCAGATGGAAGGGCCGTTCGGCGATCACTTGGGTCATTACTCCGGCGCGGCCGACTTTCCCGTGTTTCGCGTGGCGACGATAACCCATCGCGACGACGCCATTTATCCCGCGGCGGTGGTGGGCAAACCGCCGCAGGAAGACCGCTTTATGGGCGATGCGACGCAGATGGTGATGGGGCCGCTGATCAAGTTGATTCGCCCCGAAGTCTCGGCGCTTTGGGCGTATTATGAAACCGGGTTTCACAACCTTCTTGTAGCCGCCGTCGAGCCACGGTATACTAAAGAGGCAATCCGTTCGGCGATGGGATTGCTAGGCGAGGGTCAACTGGGACTCACCAAGTGCCTCGTATTGGTCGACTCGAGCGTCGACGTCAAGAGCTTCCCCGAAGTGCTTCGCGCGATACGACGACACTTCAACCCGCGCGAAAATTTCTTTCTGCTGTCCAAAGCGCCTTTGGACACGCTCGACTTCACCAGTTTCGAGATGCACCTGGGTAGCCGGATGATTCTGGACGCCACGGGGAGCCGAGCGGAGTACGCGGGCGGCTCGGCAAATGTGCCCGCCGCGGTGACTGCGGATATTGGTGGGGCCGACGTGTGGACTGCGGAAATCCCGATCCGGCGCGACCCAAAAGACCTCGCTCCGCACGTGTTACGGTGGCGGTTGTGGGAGGACACGCTCCTGGTCGTCCAGATCGATCTTATCGCCCAAGTTGAAGTGCGCGAAACCCTACGACGGCTGGTCGCCGCACAAGAACTGTCCGGATTGAAGATCATCGCCGCGGTGAGTCCGGATGTGAATATCGAAGATGACATCGAGGTGTTGTGGGGTATGTTCACACGGTTCGACCCCGCTCGCGACCTGATGTTTACGCGCGTATCGATGGTCGGCGTCGTTCCGGTGTACGAAGGGGTCATGGGGATCGATGCGACGTGGAAGCCCGGCTATCCTCAACCTCTGGAAATGAGCGAAGACATCGTCAGGAAAGTAGATCAGCGATGGAACGACTACTGGAAGTAGAAGGCATCACGTTTCAGGACAGATCCCTCATTCCGATATGGGAGAAAGTCCTCGCGGGACACCGTCTCGATCCCGACGACGGAGTGGAAATGTTCCGCTCCCCGGACTTTGTTTCGCTGGGACGAATGGCGGGCCATGTCCAGCGGCAACTGCACGGCGACAAGGTCTATTTTGTCATCAACACCCACATCAACCCCACGAACATATGTGTGTTGAACTGCGCTTTCTGTGACTACAAGAACAACGCCGAAGAAGAGGGCGCGTGGGAAATGGGTGTGGATGAAATCCTGGGTCAGATCACCGACGAAATGACCGAGGTGCACATCGTTGGCGGCCACCATCCCGACTGGCCGTTCGAACGTTACGAGGATATCGTCCGCGCAATTCGAAAGCAATTTCCTTACATTCAAATAAAAGCGTTCACCGCCGCGGAGATCCACTACTTCACCAAGCGGTGGAAACTTTCGGTGGAGGAAGTCCTCAACCGCCTCATCGCCGCAGGGCTCGATTCGATACCCGGCGGCGGCGCCGAGGTTTTTTCAAAGCGGGTAGCGAAAGAACTCAGATACACGGGCAAGGCAAGCCCGAAACAATGGCTGGAAATCCACGCGGCGGCGCACCGCAAGGGGATTCGGTCGAACGCCACGATGCTCTACGGTCACATTGAAACTTACGAGGAGCGCGTCGAGCATTTGCGGCTGCTGCGCGAGCAGCAGGACGAGACGGAAGGATTTTTGACATTCATACCCCTCGAATATCAGGTTGGAGATACGCGGCTCGTGCCGCGCCACGCGTCGGCGGTCGAAGATCTGAAGACGATCGCCGTTTCGAGGCTCATGCTGGACAATTTTCCGCACGTAAAGGCGTACTGGATCATGATCCAGGAAGAAACGGCGGGAATCGCGCTCAACTTCGGCGCTAACGACATCGACGGCACGATCGACATAGAACGAGTCGCGCACGCCGCCGGGGCAAGAAGCCCTGCGGGGGTCACGCGCGAACGCCTGGTCAATCTCATTCGCGACGCGGGTAAAGTCCCCGTCGAACGCGACGCGCTTTACAATGAACTAAGAGTATACCGTCGGGAAGAGGCGGCATAGGGAGTGAATTGCATGAAGCTGAGAGTCGGAAAGATACCCTACCTGAACAGCACGTTGTTCTACTACGGGCTGGAATCCAACCCGGAAACGCTGACCAACATCGATTTCGTACCGATGGTGCCGAGCCAACTGACCGAGGCGGCCGGTGGCGAACAGATCGACGCCGCCCCGCTGCCTCTGGTCACGACCTTTGACGTGGCCGATTCCTACGAGCCGCTAGGCGACATGTGCATCGCCACAGCGGAGAAGGCGGGTTCGATCCTGTTCTTTTCCAAAAAGCCGATCGAGATGCTCGACCACGCCACCATCGGTATCACCCACGAGACATCGACGTCGGAGCGCCTGCTCAAGGTGCTGTTCGCGCAGCTGTATCGCGTCACCCCGAAGAGCTACGTATCCATTCGTGAGCCCAATCACGGGTTCCTGCTCATCGGCGACGCCGCGCTTCGCAATCGGCACGGGTGCGAGGGGTATCCCTACATCGCGGATCTCGGAGAGGTGTGGCACGACCGCACGGGACTCCCGTTTGTTTTCGCCGTTTGGATGGTGCGCAAGTCGCTTCCTCGCGAACAAAAATCGTATCTGGAGTCCGTCGTATCGGCGTCGCTGACCGAGGGTTGGAAACATTTCGACGCAGCGGTTAAAGACAAAATGAAATTGCTCCACATGACGCGGGTCGAGACCCGGGAATACCTCGATGGTTTTCGCTTTCGCCTGGGGGCGGCGGAACACGACGCAATCACCAAGTTCGCGGAACTCGACGCGATGACGCGCAATCTGGAGGCCGCCGCCGCGTCGCGTCCGGTGGAGGCGGCCGAATGATCGACACGATTCGCGCGAAGATCCGCAACGGCGAGCGGATCGAACGTGAGGAAGGCGTCTACCTCATGCGAGACGCGCCGTTGCTCGATCTGGCGCCGTTGGCGATGGAGGTTCGTTACCGACAAAACCCCGAGCGCCGTGTCACGTTTGTCATCGACACCAATCTCAATTACACGAACGTTTGCGACGTTTACTGCACTTTTTGCGCGTTCTACCGCCGCAAGGGCCAGGAGGGAGAGTACACATACACCATCGATCAAATGATGGAACAGTTCGGCCGGGCGGAAAGACAAGGCGTAACGACGATTTTACTCCAAGGCGGTCTCAACGACGAGCTGCCGATGGAGTACTACACCGAACTCGTACGAGAGACGATCAAACAGTTTCCCCACATCCATCCCCACTTCTACTCCGCACCCGAGATCATGAAGATGAAGGAGATTACCGGCTGGGAGCTTTCGGAAGTATTCGCAAGGCTCCGCCAGGCGGGGCTCAAGACGATTCCGGGGGGTGGGGCAGAAATACTCACCGACCGCGTCAAACACAAGATCAGCCGGTTGTTCCCCAAAGGGAAGACGGCCGACTGGATCGACGTTCACAGAGAAGCACATCGGGCGGGTCTCAAATCAACCGCGACGATGATGTACGGCCACGTAGAAACCGATGACGACATCATCGAACACTTTGACGCGATCCGCAATCTCCAGGACGAAACCGGCGCCTTCACCGCGTTTATCCCGTGGAGTTACAAACGCGAGCAGACCGCCCTGGGAAAAAAGATCGCGGTTGAAGCAGGCCCCAACCGATATCTGCGTATCGTCGCGGTGGCGAGGCTTTACCTGGACAATTTTTCCCACATCCAGGCGTCGTGGTTCTCCGAAGGCAAAAAGACCGGTGTGGTGGCGCTGAATTTTGGCGGCGACGATTTCGGCGGCACCATCTTCGACGAAACGGTCATGCAACTGGCGGGACATTACAATCGTACAACCGTTGGAGAGATCATCGAACTGATTCGCGACGCCGGATTCGTGCCGGCGCAGCGCACGACGCTGTACGAAATCCTCCGAGAGTTCCCCGAAGGACCGGCCGCAGAGGCCGCGAAATCGGCAGTGAGTGGGGAGCGGTGACGGGTCAGCCACGCGGTAACGGGCCGGTAGGGCGGCAGGTATCATTAATATGCGTCCGCACTACACTCGCGCAGTTTTCTTTGGTGTTTTGATATTGACGGCCGCGTCGGCCGTTGCCGAGTCCGAACAACCCGTCCGAAGGCGAAAAAGCCACTTAGGGTTCGGATTGGGTATCACGCATACCGCCAGCCAGGTGGCGGACGTGTTCGGACAGGGTACGGATGCTTCCATCCTGGTCCATCAGCACATCTACAAAGGATTCGGCGCGCGCTTGATCGTCGGCGGCATCTCCCTGGGGGCACCGGAGGAGTCGGCAAAACTGGAGACCTATCTCACCGGCCTCGAGTTCTTCGGGTCCAGCTTTCGGAATTTTTCCATGTCCTTCGAGTACATTGCGATCGGCCCGTCGTTTTTCTTTCAGTTCGGCGAGCGGCACAGCATGTCCGCCACCGTCGCGCTGAGTCACTACTCGGTCAAATTAGATATCGCTTCCCTCAACGCCCAACGGTTCAAAATCTCAAACGGGCAATGGGGGTACAACGCGGGTGTCATGTACGGGTTTTGGATCGGCGATTCCTGGGGACTGCACACACGGATCGAATTGAACCGCATTTATACGACCACAGAGGCAGACGATCTGTACTACGTGTTCGTCAGAGGTGACACGGATCCTCTCTTCGTTTCGTGGTTGGTCGGCATCCAGGTCGGCTACCGGTGAGGCGTCGGGCGATCTCAGTGGCCGTGGAGACGGTGGAAATTACACGGCTGTTGGCGTAGACTATCATTCACACGTTATCCCCAGGAGGAACAAAATGCCATTGAAGTTCGGGACGAGCGGAGTGCGGGGCCTGGTCACAGATATGACCGACCGGGAATGTTTTCTCTATACAAAAGCGTTCGTCCAGTACGTCAAAAGCAAAGCGTCGCTGAAATCCGTCGCGGTGGCGGGCGATTTCAGGAGCAGCACCCCTCGTATCGTAAAAGCGGTGACCTTCGGGGTGCGTGACGAAGGACTGCACGCGGATCTGTGTGGATTCGTCGCTACGCCGGCGGTGATGAACTACGGGGTGCGAAGCAATGCCGCCAGTGTGATGGTGACCGGCAGCCACATTCCGGACGATCGCAACGGCATTAAATTCAACATGCCATGGGGCGAAGTTCTCAAAGCAGACGAGACAGAAATCTCGCGACGATACGGCGAATTCGTGCAGACAGGCGTGGGCAGTGATGCGTTCGAGGCGGACGGTTCGTTTAAGAGCGGTGCTGCCGGTGAAGACGAAGCGACAAACGATGCGGCAAAACAAGATTACGTCCGGCGATTCACCGAGTTTTTTCCAAAGGACTGCTTGTCGGGCATGAAGGTGGTCTTCTACCAACACTCGGCGGTGTCGCGCGAGGTTCTTCCAGAAATACTGGAGACCTTTGGCGCCGAAGTAGTGAGGGTGGGATTTTCGGACACGTTCGTGCCCGTCGACACGGAAGCGGTCGCAGAGCCCGAGAAACTAGCCGCGTGGGTCAAAGAACACGGGGGCGACGCGTTGGCGTCGACCGACGGCGACGCCGACCGCCCGTTGGTTGTGGATGAAAAAGGCAACGTTGTAAGGGGAGACGTTCTGGGAATCCTGGTATCCGATTTTCTTGGCGCCGATTCCGTCGCGACACCAATCAGCTGCAACACGGCTCTGGAGAAGAGCGGCCGGTTCGCGCACGTAAGCCGCACGCGCATCGGCTCACCCTACGTGATCGAAGCAATGAACCAGGCGGTCGGCGCGGGACAAAAAACGGTGGTGGGCTACGAGGCCAACGGCGGGTTTCTGACGGCCACCGACATCGTGGATCCCGAAACGGGTGCGGTGCTTCCCGCACTGCCCACGCGCGACGCGGCGCTGCCGATCATCGCCGTGCTGTTGTTATCGCAGCGACGGGGCAAGACGCTCTCAGAGCTGGTCGCCGAGCTCCCGCCGCGGTTTACGGCGAGCGGCTTGTTGCGCGGGTTTCCCAACGAAGAGGGCAAGGCGCTGGTCGCGCGCTTCCAGTCGTCGGGGACAGAATTTGCCAACGAGGTATTCTCCGCGTCGTTCGGCGGCGTCGAGTCGATGGATTTCACCGATGGCGCCCGCATGACATTCGCGTCGGGCGACATCGTTCACGCCCGGCCGTCTGGCAACGCGCCTGAATTTCGCGTGTACACGGAATCTTCGACGGAAAAAGCGGCTGTCGGAAACAACAAGATCGCGCTCGGCATCATCGACGAGCTCAAGGGCAGCCAAGGCGGCGTTGCATGAAACAGATCTTGAAGCTCAAGAACACGATACAGGATTACGCATGGGGATCACACACCGCCATCGCGGAGTTGCTCGGCCACCCGTCCCCATCACGCGAGCCGCAGGCGGAACTGTGGATGGGCGCTCACCCCAAAGCGCCATCATTGGTTTTCACCGGCGGCGAATGGCGTTCGTTGGCGGACGTGATCGCCGAATCGCCCGAAGACGTCCTGGGTGCGCGCACAGCCGAGCGGTTCGACGGCAAACTTCCGTCTTTGTTCAAAGTGCTCGCCGCGGGGCAGCCCCTTTCGATTCAGGCGCATCCCACACTGGAGCAGGCCAAACGCGGTTTTGCACGCGAAAACAAACAGGGCATTGCGCTGGACGCGCCCAACCGAAACTACAGGGATGACAATCACAAGCCAGAGATCATTTGCGCGCTCACGCCGTTTTGGACGGTCAACGGTTTTCGCCGGGTCGAAGAATTGGTGGCCAAGTTCCGTCGGATTTCGCCGGCCGAGTTATCAAAAGAGATCGATCGTCTTGAAGCCCAACCCGACGCGACGGGATTGGAGCGCTTCTTTGGCGACATAATGACGATGGACGGAGAGCGACAAACCAAGACGGTGGCGCAGACCGTTGAGTTCGCGCGCGAGCACAGCGGTGAGGACCCCGCGTGGGATTGGGTCGTCAAGCTCGACGCGCAATACCCCGGCGACATCGGCGTCCTCAGTCCGGTGATTCTTAACGTCGTACTCCTACAACCCGGCGAGGCGATGTTGTTACACGCAGGCCAGCTGCACGCTTATCTCGAGGGGTTGGGTATCGAGTTGATGGCAAACTCCGACAACGTGCTGCGGGGTGGGCTGACGCCAAAATACGTCGACGTCCCCGAACTACTCGACGTGTTGAACTTTGCAGAAAAGACGATCGACGTCGTCACGCCGGGGCCTGATGGTACTTACCCCTCCGATGTCGCCGAGTTTCGCCTGTCGGTGATCGAGGTAGACGGCGGCGCATCATTTGTGAGCGCGGACGATCGAAGCGTGGAGATTTGGATTTGTACCGCGGGTGAGGCGAAGCTGACGTGCGCCGGCGACGAGTTGGAAGTATCCAAGGGTGTGTCGTTTGTTGTGCCCGCTGCAGCGGCGGCCTACGACATCGCGGGAACGGCGACACTGTACCGTGCATCGGTGCCTTGAGCGATTCGGAGGAGCTGCGACGATGAAGGCGATGGTGCTTGAAAAGCTGTGCAAGCTGGATGAAAACGAACGGCCGCTGGTACCAACGGAACTTCCCGAACCCATCCCGGGAAAAGACGAGATTCTGGTCAAGGTATCCGTGTGCGGAGTGTGCCACACCGAGCTGGATGAAATCGAAGGCAGAACGCCGCCATCGAAGCTTCCCGTCGTACTCGGGCATCAAGCGGTGGGACGGGTCGCGACAGTTGGGCCGGGGAGCAGTGGTTTTGAAGCCGGTGACAGAGTGGGGGTGCCGTGGATCTACTCCGCCTGCGGACGATGCAAGCACTGCGTCGCAGGCAATGAGAATCTCTGCCCGGATTTTCGTGCGACGGGTCGCGACGCCGACGGAGGGTACGCCGAGTACATGATTGTCCCCGCCGCGTTCGCCCACCGGATTCCGGATATGTTTACCGACGCCGAAGCGGCGCCGCTGTTGTGCGCGGGCGCGATCGGCTACCGATCGCTGGCGCTGGCCCGCCTGGGCGAGGGCGAAAACCTCGGCTTGACCGGTTTTGGCGCCTCCGCCCACCTGGTGTTGAAGATGGTCGAGTACCGGCACCCCGCCGCGAAGGTGTTCGTCTTCGCACGGTCGGAACGGGAGAGAGAGTTTGCCCGCGAGCTGGGCGCGGTGTGGGCCGGTGACACCACCGACCGCGCGCCCGAGCGATTAGCCGCGATCATCGACACCACACCTGTATGGAAGCCGGTCGTCGAGGCGATGGCCAACCTGGAGCCCGCCGGCCGACTGGTGATCAACGCCATCCGCAAAGAGGAAATCGACAAGGACTACCTCGCACGACTCAGTTATACCGATCACCTATGGATGGAAAAAGAAATCAAGAGCGTGGCCAACGTGACCCGCGGCGACGTCGCCGAGTTTCTCCAACTGGCCGCGGAGATGTCGATCAAACCGGAGGTCGAGGAGTTTGACCTGGAAGACGCGAACCACGCGCTGGTCGAACTCAAGCGGAGCAAGATCCGAGGTGCCAAAGTGCTGCGGATCGGAAACGATTGAGGAGCTGTATCGATGACGGTCAGACACGTTAAAACCATAACCAGCGAGACCATCGCGGCCGGGACGGGGGCGTCCCGGCAAGTGCTGATCGGTCCCGACGAGGGGCCGAATTTCGCCATGCGCCGGTTCATCATGGAACCGGGCGGCGGCATTCCTGCCCACACGAACAAGGTGGAGCACGAGCAGTACGTTGTCGGCGGCCAGGCCAGGGTCGGCATCGGCGACCAACAGTTCGATGTAGAGGCGGGCAGCGTCGTGTTCATTCCCGCCGGGATGCCACACTGGTATCGGGTGGTGGGCAATGAGCCGTTCGAGTTTATTTGCGTCGTCCCCAATCTGCCCGACGAAATCGAGATGCTATCGTGATGCCAGGGAGTTGGGCGCTTTGACGGAAGACCAGTCTATTTGGGAACAGCCAGAACGGGTCGAGCAGTTCGCGAATCGCGAACCCGACGCCCGGCTGATGGCCATCGTCGAGACGATCGAAGATGCTGCGGGCAACCGCGTGCTCGATCTCGGCTGCGCCGGTGGCCGCAACGCGGTGGCGCTGGCACAACTCGGCTTCGACGTTTACGCGCTCGACTCATCGGTGGCCATGGTGGCGAAAACGCGCGACCGGATGGCTGCCGTCATCGGCGACGAAGCGGCGGCGCAACGGGTACTGTGCGGACGCATGGAAGACCTCTCTGGCTTCGAGACGGGGTTTTTCAATCTGGTCGTCGCGCTTGGTGTGTATCACAACGCTCGTAACCGCGACCAGTGGGACCGGTCGCTGGCGGAAACGGCGCGGGTGCTCTCCTGTGACGGCCGCGTGTTGGTGGCAAATTTCACCCCCCGTACAGACCCCGAGGGCAGCGGCATGCAACCCGTGGAGGACGAGCCCCACGTGTACATTGGTTTCGGGGTTGAGCGATTGTTCCTGCTCGAGGCCGACGATTTGGACGCGGAGATGTCGCGACACGGCCTGGAACCGATTGTTCCCTCGGAAACCGTTACCAAGACCAAGGATTCCGGCCGGCGCGTCACCGTAAACGCGCTGTATCAAAAGCGCCGCGCTTGAATCGGCCGGCGTGCGGACACAAAAGACCAAAGAGCTGATACACAATACCATGGCAAGAATTGCACTGGTTCAGCAGCGCGCGACGAGTGACCTCGACGCCAACCGGCGCCGAGGCATCGAGGCCGTCACAACGGCGGCCGGTAACGGCGCAAACATTGTTTGCTTCGCCGAGCTGGCGTTCGATCCCTTCTATCCCCAGGAACCCGCGACTGAGGAAGAGCTTCGAGCGGCCGAACCCGTGCCGGGTCCGACCACAGAGGCGTTTGCGGCGAAGGCCAAAGAGCTGGGTGTTGCGCTCGTGCTAAACGTGTTCGAGCGGGACGGTGACCGCACGTTCGACACGTCGCCGGTCATCGACGCCGACGGCAAACTGCTCGGCATCACCCGCATGATTCACATCACCGAGTACGCGTGTTTCCACGAACAGGGTTACTACACGCCGGGCGACCGGGGAGTACCAGTGTTCGACACTCAATTTGGCAAGATCGGCGTGGCGATTTGTTACGACCGCCACTACCCCGAGTACATGCGTGCCCTCGCACTCGCCGGGGCCCACATGGTATTTGTCCCGCAGGCAGGCGGCGTGGACGAATGGCCGGAGGGATTGTACGAAGCCGAGATGCGCGTGGCCGCGTTTCAGAATGGATATTTCGTGGCGCTGTGCAACCGTGTGGGCGCTGAGCCGAAGTTGACATTCGCCGGGGAGTCGTTCGTGTGCAACCCGGCCGGCGAAGTGATTGCGCGGGCGGGGAAAGAAACCGAGGAGATCTTGTACTGCGACCTCGACCTCGCCCTGGTGAACCAATCGCACGCCCAGCGCCTGTTCCTTCGCGACCGGCGGCCGGAATTGTACGGAGACTGGTTAGAGTAGCGGTGCTATCATCGAGCTGGAACGTCCGTTAGGAATGCAATCAATACAAAAGGAGAGATTCATGGCATTCGATCTGGAGAAATTTTTCGACGACATTTTCAAACCTCAATCGGGAGAGGTTGTCACTGTGATGCACGACCTGCCGCACGGAGGCATCGCGGACGACGACATGTGGAAAGAACGCCGGCAGATGGCAGCCGATTGGCGCGAGGAACTCGCCGCAAAAGCCGACCGCTGGGGGATCACCGTCAACCCTCTGGTCACGTATATGGCTACCGGCAGTAACAACGCCGAGCTGCCGTCGACGGTTCGTATGGGGGACGTAGACAAGCCGCTGGAAGAACTCATCAACAGCTCGACGATCATCCTCGCCATGCCTCAGTTTTCCGCTACGGCACCGCTTTACCCGTACGCTAGAACCGCCGACCGGCTGCGCATCGCCTCGATGCCCGGCGTGGCGAAGTTCATGGAGGAGACTGGCCTGTCGGCCGACTACCATAAGATTGGCAAACAGTGCAGGAAACTCGAAGATATTTTCAACCGGGCGAACGCCGCGGAGGTTGAATTCTCCACCGGACACAAGTGTTACTTCGACCTGCCGCTCGAGAACAAGGCGCTAATCGATGACGGCATCCTCCATCCGGAGCGGGCGGGATCAGACGAGGCACTGAGTAACCTGCCGGCGGGTGAGGTGTTTTGCGTTCCTAACGAGAACGACGACAGTGAGACCAAAGGCGAACTACCCGCGTACGTCGGAGACGACATTGCCGTCTACGTCGTCGAGCACAACCGGATCAGAGACGTCCGCGGCAGCGGCCCGGAGGTCGAAGCCCTCAAGGCAAAATTTGCCGCCGACCGCGGATGGCAGAATATCGCCGAGTTTGCCATAGGCTTGAACGACAAGGCCAAGGTCACCGGTATCGTACTGGAAGACGAGAAGGCGGGATTTCACTGGGCGTACGGTCGCAGCGACCATTTTGGCGGACAATGCGGTCCCGATCAGTTCAATTCACCGGAAAACGTCGTGCATCTGGACATCGTTTACGCGAAGGAAAGCCCGATCGTCTGCAAGAAACTGGACTTCCTCTTCCCCGATGGGTCGCGTCAGACGGTCATCGTCGACGGAGAACTGAAAGTCTGATTGGATGGCCGGAGCGGCGGGGTGAAACGGCGATGGAATACCATTTCGAAAGCATGAAGGAAGAGCACCGCAAAGCGGTGATCGACGTTTACAATTATTTCATCGAAAACACCTTTGCGGCATACCCCGAAGAGAAGGTCGAATACGAGTTTTTCGACTACTTTCTAGGGATGACACGCGGATATCCGGCCATCGTCGTCAAAAGCGACGGCGGAGAGGTAGTCGGCTTCGCGTTTTTGAGCGCCGTCAACCTCGCCGAGACGTTTCAAAAAACAGCGGGCATTTCTTACTTCATTCTGCCCGAATACACGCGACACGGTATCGGCCGGTCGATACTGGATCGATTCGAGGCGGAGGCGGCGGAGATGGAGATCGTCACGCTGTTGGCGCACATCTCGTCGCAGAATGCGGACAGCGTGAAGTTTCACGCGCGTAATGGCTTTGTGGAGTGTGGGCGGTTCCAGGACGTGGGGACGAAATTTGGACGAAGTTTTGACGTGATCTGGATGCAAAAGCGAGTGAAATAACAAAACATGACTGCCCGCATCACTCGACGATGGCGGTTGCCCGGTGTGGTTGCGGCACTTGTCATCGTGATCGCGTGTGCATCGCCTCGGCCGACCGACAAAGCGTCGTTGTGACCATCCCGTTGATGGCGGGAGCGCCCGGCGTGTCGCGGTAAACATCGGAGAGGAAATGACGAAACGCGCTATGTTACTCGACTGGCTGGTACCGATCGTCGTGTTGATCGGGCTAACGGTTCCATTCTGGGTCATCGACCTCGACATGGCGGTCGAGCGGGTGTTTTACCATCCGGTGGTGGGGTGGGCAAGTGGCGACGAACAGCCATGGTGTGCGCTGTACGAATACGGAGTTGTTCCGGCGTGGGTCGTCTCGCTGTCGGCCTTGGCGATTCTCGTCGCCTCGAGGTGGGTCCGTCGATTCACGCCGCAACGAAGAGTCGCGGCGTTTCTGGTGTTGGTGATGATCGTCGGTCCCGGATTGCTCGTGAACGAGGTATTCAAAAAAGACTGGGGCCGTCCGCGGCCGCACGACGTGTACGAGTTCGCCGGCGACCGGTCGTTCGTGCCCGTATGGGCCAAGCGACCGGCGGACAACGGGAATGCGTTCACCAGCGGTCACGCCGCGACGGGATTTTATCTTTTCGCGCCCTATTTCTTTTTGCGGGGACGGCGTATGAGACTGGCGCTGGCATTTCTCGCGCTGGGTCTGCTGTACGGGTCGTTTATCGGTTTGGCGCGGATGATACAGGGAGCGCATTTTTTTAGCGACGTTTTGTGGGCCGGCGGGTTTGTGTATCTCTCCGGGTTGGCGTTATACTACGTCTTGGGCTTCCATCGCGTGGTTAAACACAGTTGATTGGACGTGGACAAGAGACGATGGATCTTTCTCGCCGCAGGTATTGGATCTTCGACATGGACGGAACGCTGACGGTGGCCATTCATGATTTCGACGCCATGCGCGATGCGTTGGGGCTGCCGCAGGGAAGGCCGATTCTGGAACAGCTGGCGGAATTGCCCGAGTCGAAGGCCGCCGGCCTTCGCCGCCGGCTGGACGAGATCGAACGCGGCCTCGTCGAACGCACCAGGCCGCAAAACGGGGCGAGGGAGCTGTTGACGGCCCTCCACAGCGATGGCAGGCGCCTTGGGATTCTCACGCGCAACAGCCACGACAATGCGCTCGAGACCCTGGCCAACTGCGGTCTGGATCAGTTTTTCGACGCGGGGTGTGTGCTGGGGCGGGAATCGTGCAAGGTCAAGCCGAGCGCGGACGGAATTAGAAAGCTGTTGGCGGGCTGGGACGCACCGCCGCAAAACGCTGTTATGGTGGGTGATTACCTCTTTGACTTGATTGCCGGGCGCGAAGCCGGTACGGCGACGGTGTATCTCGACCCGTCGGGAGACTTCCAATTTGCCGATCGCGCCGACGTGTGCGTCAAAGATCTGAGCGAACTGCTCGCACGCGTCACGGCTGACAGGCAAGACGACACCGATGAGAGTTGACCAGCGAACGGAGCCTATGGCAACCCGCTACGAATACGCCGACAAATTCGAGTCGTTTCGCGGTCGCACGTTGTACGAATCGCTTTGTGACGATGATAGGGCGTTTTTGCGGCGGGTGGCGTTCGAGTTCCGGCTGACGTTCCAGGAATTCCGCCGTTTGGCCGAAACGGCAAGAGATTTGTCGATGTGGAATGAAGAGCGGATCGAGGCGTGGTGGGAAGCCGGAGGTGCTGCCGGCAAGCGGTCGAAGGGGTCGCTCCTCCAAAGTCTGAATGAACGCGTGGATGCACTCAAACGCCGGCCAACGAGTTACGATCGGAAGGACACCGCCCGGGCACTGATCCGCCGCTCCAAGCCGGTCGTGGTGGAGCAGTCGGAAAAGACCATATGGGGTCCGTGTCCGGTGGCGTCGGAGAAAACGGTGTGTTGTAACCTGCGCACCATCGACGCCGTAGAAAACTGCGTGTTCGGGTGCAGTTATTGTACCGTGCAGACGTTCTACACCGACAACGTAATCCTCGACGCGAACTTCGCAGCGAAGCTCAAAACGGTCGACCTCGAACCCGGCCGTTTCTATCATTTTGGCACCGGGCAAGCGTCGGATTCGCTGGCGTGGGGCAACAAGAATGGGTTGCTCGACGCGCTGTGTTCGTTCGCCGCCGATCACCCCAACGTATTGCTCGAGTTCAAGACAAAGTCCGACAACGTGCGCTACTTCCTGCAGCACGACGTTCCGCGAAACGTCGTTTGTAGCTGGTCGCTGAACACACCGACGATTATCGAAAACGAGGAGCATTTCACCGCGCCGCTCGACCGTCGCCTGGACGCGGCGCGCGCTGTGGCGGACAGGGGAGTGGGGGTGGCGTTTCATTTCCACCCGATGGTATATTACGCCGGCTGGGACGAAGACTACCCCAACGTGGCGTCGATGGTGATCGATCGGTTCGATCCGGCCGAGGTCCGATTCCTTTCCTTCGGGTCGGTAACGCTCATCAAACCGGCCATCCGCGAGATCCGCCAGACGGGCAATCCGACCAAGATATTGCAGGCAGAATTCGTCTCGGACCCCCACGGCAAACAGACGTACCATGACGATATCAAGGTCGAGATGTTTTCGACCATGTACCAGTCGTTCGCGGTATGGCAAACTCGTGTGTTTACTTATCTTTGTATGGAGACGCGGTCGATCTGGGAGCGCTCCTTCGGTTATGTCTACGACAGCAACGAGGAGTTCGAGGCGGAATTCGGACGCATGACAATGCCTGAAAACCGGCGCCGGACGTGACGCCGATGAGGTTTGTCCTATACGCGCAAATAAAATAACGTATACTCTCAACGAGTGTTGGATAGCAAGGTAGGAACGAGTGAACATGTCTCAATCTCGCGAAGATCAAAAGACGGTCGAAACGCTCATAGATCCCGCCGCCGGACTAATCACCTACACGGTCACCGGAAACCTGGAGCTGGACGATATCCGCCAGGCGCTCGAAGGCCTGTACGAGAATCCCGATTTTCGGCCGGGGATGAACGCGTTGTGGCAGATCAAGGAAGGCACCATCGGTGTCACCGCCACAGAACTTCCCGACTTGATCGAATTGCTGAAACGGCTGGCCGACAAAAGGGGCAAGGGTTACCGGTCGGCGATCGTGGTTAGACACAACATGGATTTCGGTCTGTCGACGGTGTTTCAGATGCACGCATACTCGCTGCCGTTCGAAATAAAGGTCTTCCAGAGTCTCACTCAGGCCAAGCGGTGGGTGGCGGGAGAGGAGCCGTAAGGTGATGCCGTTTCGCTGGTTTGGGCCAGCGGTTTGGTGTGGAAAACGGTGACACGGAACGTTACGATATTAACGTTATGGCTATTTCGACTCACATAGACCCCGGGACGGGAGCCCGGACGCACACCGTCACGGGCGACCTGGTAGTGTTCGATGTTCGCCGGACATTGGAAGACGTGTACGCGCGACCGGAATTCCGCCCCGAAGCAGCGGCGCTATGGGATCTCCGCAAGGCCACCGGCGATGTCCCGACCGAAGACGTAAGGCACCTGGTCGATTTCGTCACCAAACTGGTGGGCGACGGTGACCAGGGCAAAGTCGCTATCGTCGTTTCCAGCGACGTGGG
>CBDVBX010000054.1:0-17191 GCA_965372335.1 uncultured bacterium
CGCGAAGCGAGTTAGCCGAGCGTAGCGGGCGCCGGCGAGGAGAAGGAGCTCACGGTCCGCCCCAAAACCACGGAACCTCGCTGGCCGGCCCCAAACGACTGAAAACTCGTGGTCGGTCGCCCGAAAACCACGATACCCGAGGTGAGTCAGGTGGTGTCCGCGGCGGGGGGGACGCCGCCGCCGTAAAAAGCATAGATCGTGTCGACCGCTTCCTGTGCCGTGTCCACCATGGTGAACAATTTCTGATGCTCTGGGTCGATCACGCCTTCGTCGACCAAGAAGTCCCAATCGATCACGCGGCTCCACCACTCTTTTCCCACCAGCACGATCGGCATCTTCGGCATCTTGCCCGTTTGGACCAGGCAGAGGGCTTCGAACAGTTCGTCCATCGTTCCGTAGCCGCCGGGGAAGGCGACCATCGCCCGGGCGCGCAGCATGAAGTGCATCTTACGAACCGCGAAGTACCTGAATTGGAAACACAGCTCCGGGCTGATGTACGGATTCGGTTCTTGTTCCATCGGTAGTATGATGTTGAGTCCCATGCTCATCTGGTGTTCGTCGTGGGCGCCGCGGTTGGCGGCCTCCATGATACCCGGGCCGCCACCGGTGGCGACGACGAAATCCATGCGGTTCATCTCTATGAAATCTTGCGACACCATCTGCGCAAACCGCCTCGCTTCTTCGTAGTACTTAGACCGCTCGACCTGGCGGCGCGCCCTCGAGATTCTTGCATCCAGCGTTCTGTCGCCCTTTTCTCGACCCTTTTGTTTTTTGAGGAGGTCGTCCAGTTGATTCTGGGCTCTATCGGGCGGGAGCGTACGCGCGCTGCCGAACACCACGATCGTCGATTGAATGTTGTGCTCCAACAGTCGGATCTCCGGCTTCTGGAGTTCCAGCAGCAGGCGGACCGGTCGTTGTTCGTCCTGGTTGAGGAACTCTGTGTCCTCGTAGGCGACCCGGTAGGCCGGGCTGTTCTCGAGCGCGCGCTGCAGTTTTTGTCGTTCCCGGTTGTTCTGGGTCTTTCTAGCGGTCATGGGGACTCCTCTGCGGTCATTTAGCGGCGATTGACAGATCTATCTGATACTAACGATCTTACACCGTCAGGGAGCGCCCCTCCAATCAGAAATCGCCCCGGGGGCTGTAAACCACATTTAGAAATGTCCGCCCCGGGGGCTTGACCCGTCGGCGTCCGCTAGATACAATGTTTGTCCGGCTATTTCCGCCGGCACCCCGGGGGTCCCCCCCCTTGCAACCATCAACTAACACAGAAAGCGAACGTATGAGCAACCAGCATGCGCCGTCCCCACCGATGGATTTCCGCGACCGGATCGTCGGCATCGACCAACAAGTCCCACTCTTGGACGGGAGTCTCGTCCCATACGTGTTTTTGGATAATGCCGCCAGTACGCCACCGTTGAAAGATGTCATGGAGACGCTGGACAAGTTTATGCCCTTCTACTCCAGCGTTCACCGTGGTGCGGGTTTCAAATCGCGCTTGAGTACCACAGCATACGAACAGGCACACGAAATCATCGCGCGATTCATCGGGGCTGACACCGCGACCAACACAGTCATATTCGGCAAAAACACAACCGAGGCGATCAACAAGCTCTCCTATCGCGTCGGGCTATCGGAAGGCGACGTGGTGATCACCACGGGCCTGGAACATCACTCCAACGACCTCCCATGGCGGGACCGTGGCTGCCGCGTGGTTCACGTCAGGGCGACCCCCGAGGGAAGGCTCGACGAAGACGACTTCGATCAACAGCTCGACACGCATTCCGGTAAAGTAAAGATCGTCGCCGTGACCGCTGCATCCAACGTCACCGGTTTTGTGTTGCCGATCCACAGACTGGCGCGAAAGGCTCACATGGCTGGCGCGCTACTATTGGCAGACTGCGCGCAGATCGCCGCGCACTCGGCCATTAACATGAAGGCCGACGACGATCCCGAGCACATCGACTTCGTCGCGTTGTCCGCGCACAAGATGTACGCGCCCTTCGGAACGGGGGCCCTGGTCGGGCCCAAGGACGTTTTTCTAGCCAGCGGACCGGAGTACAGCGGCGGCGGTACCGTAAACGTCGTTACTCCGCACGAGGTTCACTGGGCTGGCACCCCCGACAGAGAAGAGGCGGGGAGCCCCAACGTGGTGGGCGCAATCGCCATGGCGGCGGCGGCGAAGGCACTCATGGAAGTTGGCATGGACAACATCAACGCCCACGAACAAAAACTAATCGTATACGCTCTCGAGCGTTTGCGCGAAGTGTCTGGCATCCGTGTATACGGTGAGGCCGATCCTGCGCGCGCCAACGAGAAAGTAGGCGTCATTCCGTTTAACCTCGAGAACAAGAGCCACTTTCTCGTATCATCGATCCTCGGATACGAAGCCGGAGTCGGTGTTCGCAGCGGGTGTTTCTGCGCCCACCCGTACGTGGTCCACCTACTCGGATTAAGCGAAGAACAGCAGGCGGCGTGGCGGGATAAGTTCCTCGCGGGTGACAAGAGCGACATGCCCGGTTTGATCCGCATGAGTTTAGGGTGTTACAGCAACACCAACGACGTGGACCGTCTGGTGGACATGCTCCATCGGATCACGCGCGGCGAATACAAAGGCGACTACGAAGTTGACGCTTGCTCGGGCGAATTCGCACCGAAGGGATTCGAAGAGCCTTTGGAAAAGTTCTTTTTGCTGGACGACGTCGCCAGCCGCGAACCGGCGGATGGTCGATACTGCGGGGGCTAAACGCGCTATCGGGACTGGGAGTCTGACCCAGCGGGATGGGACGCGGGGTAGAGCGCCCGCGACAAGACGCTGGTAAGATCTTCACGCCGGAACGGCTTGGATAGGAAACCCGACACACCCTCGCCTTCGAACCTCTGCGCGACGTCCTGTTGGGAGTAACCACTGGCAATAATGACGCGGATGTTGCTTTGGGCTCGGCGGAGTCTTCGAAACGTCTCTAGCCCGTCCATATCGGGCATGGTAACGTCCAAGACAACGCAGTCGATATCGGTTCCTCGTTCCCGTACCAGTTCGATCGCCCGCTGACCGTTATCGGCGGTAAGGACCCTGACACCGGTCGGTTCGAACATTCTCCGCACCAGAGTTCGCACATATTCCTCGTCGTCGACGACCAGAATCGTCCGGCCCGACAGGGTGATTTCCTCGATCGGTTCCTGATGTGCCGGTTTTGCGGGCTCGTCTTTTTGTTTTCCGCCGGCCGGCAACAATACCCGAATCGTTGTGCCGCGCGCCAACTCGCTGTCAACCTCGATCGCCCCGTTGTGGCCGCGAATAATTCCCAAAACCGCCGCCAGCCCAAGGCCACGCCCCACGAACTTGGTAGTGAAAAACGGGTCGAATATTTTCTCGATTGTCTCTTCGTCCATGCCGGACCCTGTGTCGGACACCTCGAGAAAGACGTACTCGCCGGCGGGCAGATCGGGGCTAAAGTACGTTTCGCGTAATCTGTTGGCGTCGCAATCGATCGCGCCCGAGCGAACGACGATAACGCCGCGTTCGTCTCCCATCGCTTCTGAGGCATTGGTGATCAGGTTCATGATGATCTGGCCCATTTGGTCGGGGTCGGCGTCGATACAGGGTAAATCGTCGTCGAGATCGTATTCGATCGCGGACTTCTTCGATGTGGAAATGCCGATCAGATCGCCCATTTCCTTTACCAAAGAGTTCAAATCGACCGACTCGACGACGTACTTCCCCCTGCCCGAGTAGGCGAGAAGCTGCTGGCAGAGGCCACTCGCGCGTCTTGCGGCCGTGTCGATTTCTGAAATGCTTTCGCGAACGGATGCGTCGCCGGCATCCTCGAGCGCCAGACCGGTGTTGCCGATAATGCCGGTGAGAAGGTTGTTGAAATCGTGCGCGATACCGCCCGCCAGAACACCCATGCTTTCTAGTTTTTGCGTGTGACGGAGCTGCGCCTCCATATCGCGCCGTTCCTGCTCGACGCGCTTGCGTTGTGAAATATCGCTTACCATGGCGAGCGCCCCGACATAGTCTCCGGCTTTGTCATACAAAGGGTTTGTCGACATAATTGTCCACAGGTCGGTGCCGTCTTTGCGCGATAGCCGGAATTCGTACGCTTCGGCGATACCGGCCCGGCGCCGTTCGAGGTTTGATACGGCCTCGACACGCGCCTCTTCGTTGACAAAGTCCAAAAATGGCCGTCCCATCATGTCGGTCACGGTATACCCGAGCATCTCCGCCATGCGGTCGTTGACAAAACTGGTATTCGCGTCGGCGTCTATCGTCCAAATCCCTTCGCGCGCCGTCTCGATAATCCGCCGGTATCTCGCCTCGCTTTCTTTTAATTTGGTGCGATTGACGAGGACACGCCACGAAAGCAAAGCGCCTGCCAGGGCAAGGACGAGACCGAGGGCGAGCGTATATTCATCGGCGCGGGTTTGGGCCGAGGCCACCACGTGAGGTTTCGGCGCCAATGTCACCGTCCACGTTCGATCGCCGACACGGAAGTCTTCCGTGACCAGTCCTGGCCGTTCTGCCAGTTCTTCGGCGCCGGCGGATGCGTATATCAATTCGTCTTTTTCGCTCACCAGAAAAGAAAAGTTCTCTTCAACCCCTCGCGCCAGGCAGTGTTCGATCATTGGCGCCAGACGAAATACAGCGTTCAGGAAACCAGCGTTATCGCCATTCGATTCGATGGGGATATAGGCCACGACGCCGAGCCCGCCTTGGTACAGACTCAGGGGCGGTGAAACCCTCATTTCACCGGTCTCTTTGGCCCTACGCAGTATCGGCCCGGCGATCGGAT
Source organism: uncultured bacterium (assembly GCA_965372335.1). Lineage (GTDB taxonomy): Bacteria > Krumholzibacteriota > Krumholzibacteriia > WVZY01 > JAKEHA01 > CBDVBX01. The sequence continues at coordinate 4,791 of CBDVBX010000054.1, forward strand.
TTAGGGTCAGATCCTGGTTCTTTGCCGGTAAATTTGGCGCCTCGGGCACTACCCAGCGGATCACGCCGCCCGGATCGACCCAGTTCAACGCCAACAGGCCTCCCAATGTATTAACCACGATGGAAGCGTGCTCCTGATAGGACTCGTACGATGTGATGTTTTTCCCCCACTGAAAACGAAGCGATGCGGCGACGTGGAGGCGCACGGAGATGTAGTCCTCCAGTCGGATTGCAACTTGCTGGGCGGTGAGGGAAGTTTTGAGATCGAGCGTAGCTTTCTCGTGTCTCTCCGAGAGCTGCCAGAAGACGAAAATGATCGAAACGGCGATCGCAAATACAGCAGCCGGTATCGCGATGTTCTTCCAGGCGGATTTTCGTCGCACGGCGCACTCCAAGCTCTGTGGCACTGGCCGAACCGGGAGGCTGGCGGTCACGTCAAACTTAAGCTACAGTTTGCGTATCAATCGTGCCGGATTGCCGGCGTAGATTCCTGGTTCAGTAATGTCTTTGGTCACGACGGCCCCAGCGCCTATCACCACGTCGTCGCAGATCGTCACGGGCAGGATGGTTGCGTTGGTACCGATCGAAACATCGTTTCCGATCTCCGTCGATCGCCAAAGGTCTCGCCGCCCGCTGGGCGCGGGACCTCCTTCTCGCAACAGGTCATTTATGAACATGGCGCCGTGGGAGATGAAGCAGTCGGCGCCGATAGTAACCAATTCGCAAATGAACGTGTGTGATTGTATCCGGGTCCGATCCCCAATGGTTACATCCCGCTGGATCTCCACAAATGGGCCGACAAATACATCGTCACCCAAGTGACAGCCGTAAAGGTTGACGGGTTCGACCACGGTAACATTGTCGCCGAAGTTGACGTCTACAATCCCGGATTTCAATCGTTGCACGTCGCCCATGTTACCTCCATTTTCGTTTCGGTGTTACCCAATCAGATCAATTGCTATCTCTATAGCATCGTCCAGATACGAGAGTGCTTTGATAACGTTATCTTCGACGTTTTTCTTCTTTTGTATATTACGGATGGAAGACTGCAGTTTGACATTGGTGCGGTCAAGACGATCGTTGATCTTTTTCGCGCTTCCCAACCAATCCTCCATGGCAGCGGAAATGAGTTCATCGATCTGCCTCGTCAACTTTCTCGCCCGACGTTGTACCTGCCGAGCTTCAGTATCCCGATTCCGAAAGCGCAGCGTCAACACCAAGCGGCGCGCCTTGGATTTCGTACGTTCCAAGGCGTCGATCAAATTCAGCTTGTTCTGCTTGCTGATGGGCATCGCAGTCCCTTGTGTTGCGACGTCCGGAGTCAATCGCTTCCGAGTTCGTCGTACAACCGCCGCAGTCGCAGGCCGTTGTCGGCGATCTCGTAGATTGCGTTCAAGCTCCATCCTGGTGCGTCGAGTGAGTCGATCAGTTCCCGATTCGCCCGGGGTAACGCCTGGTAAGACTCGACCAGCACCTCCAAGGCGCTGAGTTGATAAATCAAGATTTCATTGGCCTCGACGATTCCACCTACACTCTTCTTCCTGTCCTTCAGTTTCATTTTTGAGAACGGGTGCAGCGGATCGATGAGGGCGGCTGTTTTTTCGTCGTACTCCTGCCACAAATGGAGCGCCGAAAGGCGAAGCGCCTGCTGCATGTGCGCCGACGCCGACTCGATGTTCTCCTGGTTCGCCTCCAGCGCTCGCCTGAGGTGTTCCCGCTTTCCATTGTCGATATACAGACGAATAAACTCGGCAGCCGCGGTGGAAAACAGTGCGATCCCTTGGCCGGAAGCGGGGTCGCCCATTGCCGTCGCCAAACCGCGTAACCCGGCGTTCAACTCTGTCGTGCGGTCGTCGAATTGCGCGGTCGTCAGGCCGGCGTTGGCCAGGTCGTTCAAAAGGTCTGCGTAACCCACCAACGCGCCGTTCAGTTCGTACACGCCGCGGCGGAACCGTATCTGTCTAACGTAGAGTGGTTCGTCGGACATCGTCCAGTCGAACACATTGTCCTCGTCTTGCTCCAAGATCAATCGCTGGACGGTTTCAAGGCCGGCCGACGTATCGGCGCTCGCCGCGGCCGTTTGGGCGATGTAACGCTCACGTCCCCAAACGTAGGGAACCTCCAGCGCTTTGTCGGCGCCGTCGCGGAGTTCGTGCATTGAATGGGAAAACTCGGAAAAGGAGTCGTGGCGAACCGCACCACCACAGCCGGATACCAGCAGGAGCGGCAAGAGGATCAATCGGAACGACGACAATCTGACCACGGCCGCAGAGCTCTTACAACGGGCGAGATCGCCGATACGCGGGTGTCTCATCCAGCCCTCCCTGGGGTCGATAGACGGTCAAACAGTCGTAAGCGCAGTCGTTCGGTTAGTCTACGCCACATCGACACGGCGGTCAAGGAGGGCCCGGGAAGCGCTCGTTTGGCCGCGGCTTTGTTATTGGTCATCCATGCGTGCTCGGACGACGCGACCATTCCCCCCACCGGCGGCGATGGCGATGATTTCGACCCCGTCGACCTGACAGCCGTCTTCGTACCTGGAAAGTTCACCGTGTGGGTCGGCTACGAGGACGGTTATCTCTTGCTGGGCATGAAGGGCGCAGCCGAATGAACGATAATGTGCTATACTGCCCGGCGCGCCGGAATGTGAATGAGGACCCAATTGTCCGGCATTATCCTGGCAGACGTCACAATGAAGAACTTGGAGTGGCAGAAGGGAATCTGCGGAATCTGTCCCGCGGGGTGTTGGGTCGAAGCGGGCATGCAAGACGGCAAGCTCGTCGACATCCGTGCTGACAGCGGTCATCCGTTGGGTATGATCTGTCGGCGCGGGCAGCACGCTCCCGAGATCGTCTACTCCGAACACCGCCTCAAACATCCCCTCAAACGCAAGGGCCCGAAGGGCACCCTCGAATTCGAACGCGTCTCGTGGGATGATGCCTACGGCATCATCGTCGAAAACCTACAGACGATTAAAAACGAGTCCGGTCCCGAAGCCGTAGGTATCTATACCGGCCGCGGCTCGTTCGAGTTGTCGCTGTGCGACATTTTCCAACCGCGCGGCGTGGCCGTTTCGTCGGCTTCCAACGTCCTCTTTCCCTTCGGCTCCCCCAACACGATGGGCGTGGGCGCGTTGTGTTACGTCTCTTTTGCGATGATCGCGCCCCACCTGACCATGGGGCGAATGCTCATCGACATGTTCGTCGACATAGAGAACGCCGAAACGCTGGTCGTATGGGGCGCCAACCCGGCTACCGACTCCCCGCCGCTCGACATGCACCGGCTGGAGGCGGCCGCCGCACGCGGCGCCGAGATATTCGTCATCGACCCTCGGCGCACCGAGACGGCGACGCGAACGGGCGCGCGGTGGATTGCAATCCGGCCGGGTACCGACGGCGCCCTGGCGCTTAGCATGATCGGCGTGATGATCGACGAGGAGTTGTACGACGAGGATTTCGCCGAGAACTGGTGCCACGGTTTCGACGGTCTCGCCCGGTACGTTCAGCACTTTTCGCCCGAGGTCGCAGAATCGATCACCGGCGTGCCCGCCGAAACGATTCGTGATCTAGCGCGACGGATTTGCCACGCCACCGGCGCTTGCCCGGTGATGTACACCGGACTGGAATATTCCAACAGCGGTGTCCAGGCGATCCGTGCCGTGTTCACGATGTTTGCGCTGGCCGGACACCTCGACGTGCCGGGCGGCATCGGTCTGGCGATGAAGGGCACCCACTTCCCGATCAACCGCTCTTGCAACCAGCCCAACCCCAACCTCGACCGGGCGGTGGCGCGCGAGAAATTTCCCGTCTATAGCAACTACCGCGGCGAATCGCACGCCAGCGGATTGGTCACGTCGGTACTCCAAGGCGAACCGTACCGGATACGCGGGCTGATCATACACGGCGCGTCGCTCTTGACGTCGTGGCCGCAAACGTCGATTTGGCGCGAGACGCTCTCGCGCCTGGACTTTGTTGCCACTGTCGACCGGCAGCTCACCGCCGATGCGGCGTACGCCGACGTGGTGCTTCCGGCGACGACCATGTTCGAGATCGACTCGTACGTGGTGTACGGGCCGATTTTCCGCCTGCGCGAGAAGCTCATCGATCCGGTGGGCGAAGCGCGAAACGACTACCTCATTATGGCCGAACTGGCTCGCCGCTTGGGCTACGGCGACCTATACCCGCAGACCGAGGACGAGCTGCTTCGGTTCGTTCTGGAGGGCTCCGGCTATACGCTCGACGAGATCAGAGATGCCGGCGGTTGGGTCAAGCTTCAGTCGCCGATGATGGAGTACAAAAAATGGGAGAAGGGCGGACTCCGCGACGACGGCCGCCCGGGCTTCGATACACCCTCGGGCAAGTTCGAGATTTGGTCTACGGTGTTGGAGGACTACGGCTACGAACCGCTGCCCAAATACACCGAGCCGCGCGAGGGACCGTTGGCCGATCCGCGAACGGCCGGCGAGTACCCGCTGGTGTTCAACTCCGGAGCGCGCCCCCAAACGGACTTCCGCTCCCAGCATCACGGTATCGCCGGCCTGGTGGAGGACCATCCCGAGCCAACAGTGGAGATCAACGCCAACGACGCGCGCGAGCGGGATATCGAGGACGGCGATCTGGTCGAGGTGCGCACGCCGCGAGGCGCGGTCCGGTTCCGTGCCCGCGTGAGTGAAAACATCGTCGCGGGCGCGGTCGAATGCAGCATGGGCGGCGGAACGCCGGTGGGCCCGAAAGCGTGGCGGGAGTGGAACGTCAACCAGCTGACAGACCTGGAGAACTACGACGAGATATCAGGCTTTCCAGTGTACAAAGCATTACTGTGCGATGTGCAACGGGTCGAGGCCAAGGCCGGTTCACAGCCCGCAGTGGAACCGGCACGCGCGTGCGCCGCCGAGCGGCCGGGCAGTTTTTCGATTGTAAAAGCGCGGCCCCAACCACACCGGCGTATTTATCTCGACAACAATGCCACCACCCGAGTGGCCGACGCCGTGCGCGAGGCGATGCAGCCTTATTTAGAAAGTGGTCACGGCAACCCCTCCAGCATTCACGCCGCCGGCCGCGACGCTCGCGATGCAGTAGAAAAGGCGCGGCGCCAAGTCGCGCGTCTGGTCCACACCCGACCGCGACGAATCGTGTTCACCAGCGGCGGTACCGAGTCGGACAACATGGCGATCAAAGGCGTGGCATTCAGCTCTTTTGACGGAGGCCGGCACGTGGTCACCACCAAGATCGAGCACCCTGCCGTTCTGGGCGCATGCGCTTTTCTCGAACGAATGGGTTATGAGGTCACCTACCTGCCCGTCGACGGCGACGGCCTGGTCTCCCCGGACGACCTGTACTGCGCTATCCGCGACGATACGCTACTGGTGTCGATCATGGCGGCCAACAACGAAGTCGGCGTCGTCCAGCCCATAGAAGAACTGTGCTCGATCGCCCACGAAAAGGACGTACTGTTTCACACCGACGCTGTACAAGCGGCGGGCAAGATCGACGTGGACGCGGAGAGATGGGGAGTGGATTTACTAAGCATCTCGGGGCACAAGTTTCACGCGTCCAAGGGCGTAGGCGCGCTGTACGTGCGTAAGGGCCTGCGTATCGAACCGGTCGTCCACGGGGGCAAGCAGGAGAGGGGCCTGAGGGGTGGCACCGAAAACGTTCCCGCTATCGTCGGATTGGGCACAGCGGCCGAAATGGCGTCGCGCCTCGCTGGGAACGGCGGAGAGATGGCGGCGCTGCGCGACGAGTTGGAGCGCGGAGTCTCTCGTCTCGTTCCCGACGCCCGGCTCAACGGTCACCGCGAGCATCGGCTACCCAACACACTCAACATGACTTTGCCGAGACTTCGCGGCGAGTCGCTGGTGGTTGCGCTCGACCAGCACGGCGTCTCGCTCTCATCGGGATCCGCGTGTAAATCGGGCTCGCCCGATCCGACGCACGTTTTGATCGCGATGGGGCGGAGCGACGAAGAGGCGCACTGTTCGGTGCGATTCTCCCTCTCACACCACACCGAGCTGCGCGACATAGCCGACACGCTGGAGGCGTTGGAGAAGGTGCTCGAAGAGCTGGAGACCACCGTCCGCTTCATCCCATGCAAGTAACCGTTCCGCACAATGGGGCAGGAAATTAGTCGAATGAAAATGAGTCAATTCGTCGCATGCCCCGCGTGCAAGGGCGTACTGGATGAAACGGAGGGCGGTCTTGTATGCGGGCCTTGTTCCAAGGAATATCCTGTCGTCGATGGCATCCCGCGTCTTTATCCTCCGGGCGACAGTCTGACAATCGACCCCGACAAACTCCACACCAAAAGCAGAACGGAAGCGGCGAGCACAATCGCTGAAATGGGCCGAATCGACAACGGCGTATTGTCCAAGCCACGTCTGTACTACGCGGCGTATATATTGTTGGTTGTATCCCTGCTGCTTCAATTCGAGGCGGGGGTATTAGCGATATTGTTTTTGTTTCTGATCGACTGGGTCATATTTCGTTACCACCGGCAAGCGGCGCTTGCCCGCTACGACGCCAACCCACTCAAGCTGAAGTCGGTCGCCGATCACCAGGCGGTGGATAGCGTATACGAAAGAGAGGGGACGCCTCAACCGACGATGTCCGATTGGGTTGATTTAGCGCGCGAGGCGGCCGGAACGGACGTGGCAGACACAGAAGATTCCGTTCAGGAAGACGAACGTTATTTGGATATCAAAAGAGTATACGACCGCATGCCGCAACCCGTGAGGGTGACCGTCGATGTTGGCGCCAACGACGGACGGGCGACGTGGCGGTTCGGCGTGGGTGACGGCGGAACCGTTTTAGGGGTGGACGTGAGCCACCTGCTGCTGAAGAGGTTCCTCGAAAAGCTGCCGGACCAAATCGCGCTGCAGGCAGACGGTGCCTGTTTGCCGCTGAGGGATGCGTGCGCCGATTTTGTGCTGTGCACAGAAACACTGGAGCATATTCCCGATCCAAACGCCGCCATCGCCGAGTTTTTCAGAGTACTGAAACCCGGGGGGTGGTTGATGGTCCAAAGTCCGAACGCGCACCGGCTGCGAAATCTCAATCCGATTCACATTTCGTTACTGGTGGTCAGCCTGGCAACGGACCGAGTGTTACAAAAGAAGACCGTCCACGAGAATACGTGGCACAACGCCATCACGTATCATTGGGATTTCTCGCTACAAGATTATTATCGCATGGTGAAGCGCGGTGGCGGCGAGATCCTGGAATTGAGAAGCGCGCAGTTCTTTTTCCCCCGGTTTCTGCTTCGGGGCCGATTCAGCGCCAAGGAACGGATTTTGGCCAGGATCCCCATTCTTCGCTATTTCGGGGGGGATCTGGTGATGGTCGCCGAGAAGCGAAGTCATCCGAAATAGTCGGACCGCTTACCTGATTTTCCTGTCAAGTTTTCCTATTCTTTTTCTTGACCTTCTGATATTGATCTCTCAAACATCCGACAAACGGCGTCGCGAACCGATCGCGGAGCCGGCCGCATTCGAAAGGAGAGGCGATGAGAGCGATTCGAACGATCCTGATGGGTTCCACACTCGTTGTGCTCATTGTTATCTTGTCCACCGGCGTGGGAATGGCCCAGGAGGAGGCAACGTCCCCGCTACCCGAGCGCAAAAGCGTGCTGTCCACCAATCCCATCCTCGACATGTTCACCTGGTGGAACCTCGAATGGGAGTTCAAAGCCGCCCAGACCAGTACAATTGGTCTCGCCGTGTCGTATGTCAAGCTCGAACAAGATGTGGAGGATAGTGATTACGCCGAGGAACGGTATATGAGCGGCACTTTCTTCTACCGTTACTATCCCATGGGCGAGGCGTTGAAGGGGTTCTTTTTTGGCGGGCGACTGGGATATTACAACGTCGCGACAAAGGAACACTTCACGGGCACTGAGGAAGACGGTACGGCATACGGTCTCGGAATCGACGTCGGTTACAGCTGGCTGCTGGGAGCTCCGCAGCGTTTTTCCGTGAGTCTCGGTATTGGCGCCGTTCGCCTCTTTGGCGGAGATCTCGAAGATACGGCCACCACGTTGCCGACCATCCGTTTGATCAACGTCGGTGTTGCGTTCTAGGACAGACGGGACGATACGGTCAACATACTGCACCGCTTCGGTGCGGGAACAACTCGACATCAATTGACGTCGGTCGCGATACCGATAGGAAGTCCGGGCTGGTATATGTAGGTGATTCCGAAGACCAGCCCGTTGTCTCTGCGGTCGGCGAGAAAGAAGCCCGGCGTTAACGGCCCGAGTCGGAATAAGCCGGGGTAGAGGTTCAGCCTGACGCGATAGTCCTTAGTTCGCGCAAAGAGCACACTCGCCATTAGCGAGTTGTTGCGATCGTAGAATATCCCTCCTGCATAAGCTAGATTTACCCCTTTGACACTATCGGTTAGGTTGATTAGTTCGTTGGCTTTCAGGCCGAACGCGACGCTGATGCTCTCGTGTTCCGTCATCCTGCGGGTCAACCCCAGCTCGCCGTGTGTGCCGTAGTGGTAGAAAAGCTGCCAGCGTTTGGACCGCGGTATGTTCCACTTCAACGCGAAGTTCTGGCCGTGATTCTCCAGCTCGCCGGTGGTTAAATTGATGCTGGGTTGGTATGACCAGTCGGCCATATTCAAAGTCTGCCCAAAAAACCGGGCGACACGATCGGAGCTGAATAATAGTATGCCGAGCGGATCGAACACCAGCAGGTCGGCAACCGGGTCGGTCGTCCAGCCGATATAGTCGTTGTTCTCGACCACTTCGTTCAGCAGATGGTATACGGCAATTGTGAGACCGGACAGAATTTTGGGATGACGGTAGTGATGGTATCGGAACCACTCCGCGTACAAGCGGTAGCTCATGCCGCCGCCGATCAAGTGTTGCGTGTAGTTCGGCCAGTAATGTGATTGGTGTCCATTGATGCTAACCGGTGCGATCTCTCTGGCCAAGAAATCGCCCCAGCCGTTCTCGTCGATCGATTTTAAGGGGTTGCTGATATTCAGCCAAACGTTGCGCCAGCCGGTTCGGTAATCGATGTCGGTGATGTGATTGGTGCGGTGGTCGATCTGCAAGATGCCGTACCCGCCGTTGATGATGAGCCGAATCGGGTGCAGCATGGCCTCGCTGCCGTAGTTGAGACCCTGATAAAAGTAGTAGGGCTCTTCTTCCGATCGGGAATGGTCCGGCGAAGGATCGAAGCCCGTGATTTCGGCCTCTGCTTCCGGGCTCCCGTCGACGTCTCGTGACCCGAACAAAGGCCCGGCGCGGCCCAGAACCAGTGCCGTACAGATGAATAAGCTATATAATTGCGATTTCCGTTGCCCGATCGACCACACCTGAATATCTCCAATTCTCTGTCGGACGAGGGATTAGCCGACGCGTACGGCCCTAAAACACTTAGTTTCATGGGATTAAACCGGTAGCCGGTGTCGCTCACACGGCTGCCCGAGGAAGTGCAAATAAGCGGGAAACAGATTTTCGATGGAACGTGGACCGTGCCGACCAATTATCAGCAAAAGATAGCAATTCGGGCAGGCAGGGGCAAGATGTGATCGCGAGGACGGGACCCCGTGGTCGCGATTCTCCTGTCGCGGCGGGTACGTGTCTGCTATATTGGCTACGCCTACCCCCCTTTCTTCGACCTGCGCGCAGTTGATACATGGCACCGTGGAGGTTTGTCATGAAACAACTGTGTTCCGCGATCTCCGTACTTTTTCTGTTGGGTTGTTCACAGGACGGAAGCATCACCGTCCACAATCAATCGGGTTCCTCTCTCGAGCTATTCATGGATGGCTCCTCGTATCATCTCTACGACGGCGAGGTGGTGACGAAGTCGGTTGAGATCGGCCGCAAATTTATCTTCGGTCCTGGCGACCGTGCGGTGGTCGTCGCCGGTGAGGGCGAGTGCAAGTGGCCCTTCGAAGACGTGGTCGTGGTCGTCGACAACCGGAGTACCGTATTAGACGTCTATGGCGACGCCGGATACTTCGATATTTGTAACGTGTCGGGTCACGTGCTGGAGTTGTACCTGTCGCCATGCTCGAGCGACGATTGGGGAGAGCCTCTGGAATTGATACCCGATGGCTACTGCTCGACGTGGATGGTCGAGGAGGGCTGCTGGGACATGATGACGATATCGATCGAGGGACAGTTCGAAGACACGCGCGTTTTTGTCGCGCCGTGCGATGTGGTTGTATACGACATCGAGCCAGTTCAGCTGGCCCAGAGGGGGAGTGGCGGTGCGGCGACCAAGTCCCCCGTCGGGCACATCTTTGACGAGGACGCGTCGAAAGAACTGCGCAAGAAAAAAACCGGCACACGAGTCGGTCGCTAAGATTTTTGCAAAAATTTCTTGACAACCAACTCGGTTCTTGCGATTATACGCTCTACCGAGTACGTGGACACACGATGCGCCGTGGTCTGTGTGCTCGGTTTTTTTATTTGTACCATACCCTCGGGCGAATTCGCCCTTAACCACTCCGTCTCATGGAAGGAGGAGAGTCCGTTGTCGTTATCTCTGAGAACTCGACTTACCCGGTTCGCAGACTCGAACAGTATTTGGTATTTGCGATTGGCTTGCGAACTACGAACGGGAAGCCATAGAGAATTGGCGCCTCCTTTCCCCGGTCTCGATTTCCGGGGTGCTTAGGTAAAAACCCGGGGGAGAAACACCCCCCGAAAGACTCACTGTCATGGTTCCGTACTCGGACCTGGGTTAGCTCCAGGGTCGGGACCGCGGTGAGGAGGACCATTCCCGGAATCGTTTTGCGCGATCACGCGTGAAACGGCGTCCTGGTATCTACGCCAGTCCAACAATGTAACCAGCGACCACAGTCGCGGCGAGTTGCCGCGTCCGAGGCAAGGTAGAGCTACGCCCGTTGGAAAAACGACGGTGTAGCAACACTCATGCACGCCGCCCACGGGGGAGATAGCGGGGAGACTCCCCCGTGACGCGGCCACAAAGGAGAAAGTCGTGAGCACTCACACTCTTTGCAAGCAATTCGAGTCAATGGGCGCGCGGTTGAAGGTGCTGCCGATCGACCGCGCCGATTGGCGGTGGCGTTACCGTCGTCTGCCCGCCGGCTACACGCTCGACATCCAGACCGATCGGCGAGGAGAGTACTTCGTCATTTACCACTATGAAGGTCAGGCGCCCGATATCGGCGTACTCCAAGCTCGTCCCGGGGAGCGGCACCTGTTGCTCTACGCGGACGACGGAAACCGGTTTTTGTGCGGTCACGACGAACGCCACTGGTTCGTGGCCGGTATCCGCGATCGTGTGAGCACAGTACGCGACGCGAAGCGCTCTCTGATGCCGGAACCGGTTCGCGACCACGCGCACGGTGTGTCGCCGCGCCGCTTGGACAACCGCCGCAACGAGGTGTTTATCCGTCAGGGAGAGTGGTTCTTTGTACCGGCCGACATCGATGTGCTCGACGACCAGATCATACGCAACGAACGGCTCCAGCGCGTTGCTTTCAGCAAGCCGCACATCTGCCAGGAGCTGTTCCGCCAAGGTGGACAGACGGTGTTCCTCGTGCGTAGCCAGGTGCTTTCGCCCGATGAGTACGCGGCGCTCGTCAAGCGGGCCCCCGAATGGGGGGGCATGCAGCCGAGGATTCGGAATCCGGAAGTGTACGTGCGCGGCAAGGTGCGGCACCCGGACCACGCCACCGTCCGGCTCGACGGATGGCACCGCGTGTACATCAACGGAGAGCTCTACGGACCGGATGTCTCGTTCTTGGACTAGCGCGAAGATACGACGCTTAGTCGCGTCGCCAGGGCGCGTCACCTGGACGCTTCGCGAGGGCCGGGATCCAAGACCGGTCCTCGCGTGAGAATCCAAATCGTCAACAAAAGATTAACTGTCTCGAAAGGTGACGTCATGTTCAGCAAGAAAATATGCCGAAGAGAGTTTTCTCTGAGATTGGCAGAAATGTGCTCAACAGATGAAGCGCGATCATTACCGGCCAAGGGGCACGACCGGCAGGTTCTGTTGAAGAGCGCTGCAATGACTCTGGATCCGCACCGTAAGCTGAGCGTCAAAGAAGTCGACGCCGCGCTCGGGTTGTGGCTGGCGATGACCGGCGGCCGTTTCAAGGTCGACCGGACGATGCTCCGACGGATGCTTCTCAACGAAGGATACGTTGAACTCACCCCGTTGGGCTCGTTCTACGTCCCGGCGAGGCCGAAGGTGCCGGAGGTGGAGTTCGACCGGGGTGTCGACGCCGTCGACGTTCACGACGTCCTTCTGCACGAGATGGCCGATTCAGAACGCGAGCGCCGGTCTCAATTCCCAGGGCCGGACAGCGAAGCGGGCCGTAAGTTGGCCAAAGCCCGGATGGTGGCCGGACAGCTTCTCCAGGGCCAAACGACGGCGTACCGGGCGACCAGCGCTCTGGCCCAATTGTACGATGC
>CBDVBX010000055.1:0-17164 GCA_965372335.1 uncultured bacterium
GTTGGGCGGCCAATAGGGCGGCGTGCTTGGTTGTCGTGTAGTCCGGGTGCATATCGCATATGATTTGCTCGGGTTCGAATTGGTATAGCCGCCTGAAGTCGGCGATGGTTCGTTTAAACGCGTCGAATGACGTTTGGGTTGACATGTCGCCGATATGCTGACTGACGAAGACCTGCCCGCCCTTGGCGATAGCCATCGTGTTTTTGAGGTGGCCGCCCACCGCCAGGACAGCGGGACAATCTTCCGGCGCGCTTGAGCCAACACCCCCGGATCCCGGCCGGATCTCAACGGGTAGCGGCGCGTACCCGCGCGCGAGCCGCAACACCAATACTCTGCCCGCCACCATTCGGACCAGCGAGTCATCCACGTGCCTGGCGATAGGGCGATTGTGGACTAAAAACGCGTCCGCGATGCCGCCCAGCCGTTCGATCGCCTCGTATTCGTCGAAGACAATTGGCTCTTCGGCGAGGTTCCCGCTGGTCGCCACCACTGGAAACCCGAGTTCCGCCATGAGCAGATGGTGGAGCGGCGTGTATGGAACCATGACGCCCAGATACGGGTTGCCGGGAGCCACCGCCTCGGCGACTGGACACGTGCTTTCCCTGCGAAGCAGGACGATCGGCGCTTCCGGCGACCGCAGCAGATGCGCCTCTGTCTCCGTCACCGTACAGTGCGACTGTGCGATTTCGACCGATGGGGTCATGACGGCAAACGGCTTCTCTTCGCGGTGTTTGCGATCGCGGAGCCGTATGACCGCGGTCTCGTTGCGTGAATCCACCATCAGGTGAAACCCACCCAGGCCTTTGACGGCCACGATTTCGCCGCCGCGGATCGCATCGGCGGCTGCCAACAACGCCTCGTCACCTGCGGCGCGAGGTTCGCCTGCACCACTCCACCATTCGAGACGCGGGCCGCACGCGGGACACGCGTTCGGTTGCGCGTGAAAACGCCGGTTTGCCGGATCCTCGTATTCCGCCCGGCAGTCGGGGCACATCTCGAAATCTTTCATCGTGGTGTTGGGTCGGTCGTAGGGCAACGCTTCGACTATCGAAAACCTGGGACCGCAGTTGGTGCAGTTGGTGAATGGATATCGGTGGCGGCGGTCTGAAGGATCGAACACTTCTTGTAAGCATTCGTCACACGTGGCGATATCGGGCAATACCGGGACGGTGATGTCGCTGTCTTCGTCGGTTTGCTCGCTCTCCACGATCGCAAAGTCCGAGTAACCGGCCGGATCGAGGACGGTGTGTTGTAAGTTGTGTATTTTGGACACGGACGGTTTTTCGCGGGGGACGCGTAGCAGGAACTCTTCCGTTCGTTTCGGCGGACCCTCTACCTCGATGTATACACCGTCAGATGTGTTGTTTACCCAGCCGGTGAGTTTCAACTCGGCCGCCAGCCGGTAGACAAACGGCCGGAAGCCCACCCCTTGAACGGTGCCGCGCACTACAATACGCATCCGCTGTGATGGAGGTGATCCGCCGGTATCGAGGTTCATTCACCGGCCTCTGGTTTCAGGAAGTCGCGAATTTCGTCGAGCACCTGGAAGACGAGCGCGTCACAGGCATCGTCCACCTCCGGCGACAGCTCTGAAGTGTGGTCGAATCGCGTGCCTTGGATACCGTAGACCACCAACCCGCCCGGCATCTCGTTGAGGTTACGGGCGAGCTCGATCGCGTCCGCCACACCGAACGCGTGAGTCGATAGCCTGAAGAACTCTGCGGGTAGGGGTTCTCTGTGCGCTTCGAACCGACAGATTTCCCCTGCTCCTACGCGCGCTTGAACCGCGTCCACCAGGTACACCATATCGGCGCCGGCCCACGCCTCCATCAACTTGGCGGGTTCGCCGTCGTGTTCGAGAACGGTAACGCCTCGGGGAACCGAATCGCGAATTCGCCGAGAAAAGACAACCCCCACCGCATCGTCACCGCGGAAGGGGTTACCTATACCTATCACGACGACCCGAGTTTGCTCCGCCGATCGCGCCCCGTTTTGCTGGGTCATCGCGTCTATTCCCTGTCCACCGTGAGTTTCAAGAAATGAGTCGCGCACGAAATACAAGGATCATAGTTTCTGATCGATTGTTCCAACTGCCACTTCAATTTGTCATCGGGGAGATCCATATATCTCTCAACGTATTGATAGAGATCCTGCTCGATGACGAGCTGGTTCTGCGCCGTCGGCGGTACGAGCTGCGCTTTCAGAATATTGCCATTGTCATCGATAGAATACTGGTGATACAACAAGCCCCGCGGTGCCTCAGTGGCGCCGTGGCCCGTACCGGCGCGTGGGGCGACGTCCACAAATGGCTTGTCGGGCATTTCGTAGTCGTCGATGATGCGCATAGCCTCTTCGACGGCGTACAACGTTTCGATTCCGCGAACGATCAGACTCTTGAACGGATTGAAACAGGTTTTGCCCAGCCCCGCCTCCCTGGCCGTCTCTTTGCAGGTGGGCGTCAACAAATCGTAGTTCAGGCTGTACCTAGCCAATGGTCCGACATGATAGGCGCCTCGCCGGCGGACCTTGACTTGCAGCGCGTTCGATCGTTCGACGTGATATTCCTGAAAGGTGGCGTTGAAATCGCTGATGTCGATGTCGATTCCCTTGTTGGACTTGATACGTCCATGGTTGAGCGGATATTCGTCTGGGTGGCAAACGGATACGTACTCGTAATCCTGCTCGAAATCCGGAAAGTCAAACGTCGCGAATAGCTTGACGGTGTCGATCGATGCCTCGCGCGCCCATTCCAATCTATCGCGGAATTTCTTGAGTTCTTTTTTGGTGGGTACGCGGTAGAAACCTCCGATGCGGACGCTGATGGGGTGGATTTCGCGTCCGCCCAAAAGGGTTACCAGTTCGTTGCCAATCTTTTTGAGTTCGAGCGCTTTCTTGACCACTTCCGGCAGATCTTTGGCGATGTGCAGCGCACTTTCATATCCTAGGAAGTCCGGGGCGTGGAGCATGTAAGCGTGCAGCACGTGGCTTTCGATCCATTCGCCGCAGTAGATCAGGCGGCGCAGTTCGCGGATTGGTCCGCCGATCTCGACGCCGCACGCCATTTCGATCGCGTTAACCGAGCTCATCTGGTAGGCGACCGGGCAAATCCCGCAGATGCGCGCTGTAATGTCGGGCGGCTCCAAATAACTACGCCCCTGCAAGAATGCTTCGTAGAACCGGGGCGGCTCGAAGATTTTGAACTGCACGTCTTTGACCTCGTTGTCCTTGATCTTGACGTACAACGCCCCCTCGCCCTCGACGCGCGCGAGGTAATCGACCTTAATCCGACGGCTCTTGATAGTGGTGTCGGTTTTGCGTTTAGCCTTATGTTTCCTTTGTTGCTCTCTCATGGTAGTCGCTTTCCAAGCGAAATTCGTCGGCGTACGCGTTGAAACTCCTGAACACACGAACCAGTTCCTCGGATTTTACGCCGAGTTCCTTGCGCCACCACTTACTCAACGCCGGCATGTTCGGCGTACGCATGGGACCGAAGCAGCCGTAACAACCTCTATTGTAACCAGGGCACAACGCCCCGCATCCCGCGTGGACGACCGGGCCCAGGCATGGCTGTCCGTGGGCGACCATTACGCAGACGTTTCCCGCCCGTTTGCACTCCAGGCAAACGCTGTCGCTCGGGATGTTCGGTTTACGCTTGTTCAGAAATGCCGTCAAGACTTCGATCAGTTGGTGTTTTGAGATGGGACACCCTCTCAGTTCGAAGTCGACGGGGACGTGGTGTTCGATTGGCGTTGAGGTCTTGAGCGTTTCGATGTACTGGGGGTTCGCGTATACGATGCGGGTGAACTCCGCGACATCCTGGTAGTTGCGAAGGGCTTGGATCCCGCCAGCGGTCGCGCATGCACCAATAGCAATTAGAACCTTTGATTCCTTCCGAATTTTTTGGATCCGCGCGGCGTCGTGAGGAGTCGTCACCGACCCCTCCACCAGCGATAGGTCGTAGGGTCCCCTGATTTCTTCGCGCGAGGCTTCCGGAAAGTACGCGATTTCTATTGCGTCGGCCACGGCGAGCAATTCGTCTTCGCAGTCGAGCAGCGAGAGTTGGCATCCGTCACACGACGCGAACTTCCACACGGCGAGTTTAGGTTTCTTGACCTTTTTCATCACAGCTCCCGTACCAGGAATGCCTTTTCGATACGCGAATAGGAAAAAACTGGCCCGTCCTTGCAAATGAATTCCTTGCCGAGCTGGCAGTGTCCGCACATACCGATGGCGCACTTCATGTTGCGTTCCATGGAAACGTAAATATCGTCCCGGCTGACGCCGCGATCCCGCAGGGCCTGAACGGTGTAGCGCATCATTATCTCCGGGCCGCAGACGAACGCGATGGTGTCTTCGGGCGCGAAATCGGCTCGTGGGATCTGTGTCGTTACAACCCCGACGGATCCCTTCCACGTGACGTCGGCGTTATCCACCGTTAGTGCCACACTCAAGTCGAATCGACTTCGCCATTTCTTGAGTTCTGTTGGAAATAACAATTCCTTCGGAGTTCTCGCACCGTAGAACAGGCAGATTTTGCCGTATTTTTGACGCTGACCGAGGATCTGATAAATCGCGGGGCGCAATGGCGCCAGGCCGATGCCGCCCGCCACGATCACCACGTCCCTGCCCTCGGCCGCATCGACCGGCCAGCTGCTGCCGAACGGTCCGCGCAGACCGACCGCCGAGCCTGGTTTTAGTTTGACCAAGGCCTGCGTTATTTCGCCGACCGCGCGGATGGTATGGAGTACGGGGCCGGTACCAAACGGATCACCGCTAATTGAAATCGGCACCTCCCCCCTGCCCATCGAGTAGAGCATGTTGAACTGGCCGGCGGCGAAATCGAACCGGCCGCGGCCGTTTGTGGGCTTGAGAGACAGAGTGACCGTGTCGGCCGTTTCTCTGCGGACTCCAATCACCCGAAACTGTTCGGGTACCATTGTGTTCATTTCAGCTCACTAGGTGTTTTTATGGTTCTTCCCGTAAATATCCAGCAGTTGCAGACGCGATATGTTGAGGCGGTCGAGCATCACGGATGCGAATCGTTTCATCAGCTCGAATCCCAGCTGCGGATCCTCGTCAAATTTGCCTCGCAGACAACGCGCGTCGAACGCCGCCGCTCTGGTCAGCTCCATCGCGCGGGCGTCGAAATGCCATTTGTACGGCGGAAACATCCAAGACCAGCCAACGATGTCTCCGTCTTCGACGCTCAAAAAGTTGACCGGTCCCCTGCGGCGAACGAATATTTCCAATGCGACTTTACCTTGGCGGATGACGTAAAAGGAATTAGCGTCGTCGCCCTCCGTGAAGATCTGTTCGCCTTCCTGAAACACGACATTGGTGGCACAGTCTGCAATGATCTGAAGGTACTTGCTTTCAAGGCCCTCGAAAAAAGGATGCTCGGCCAAGAGCGCTTCCAGGGTTTTCATCTAGTATCTCCTCGTCAGGATACATGGCCATTTATCTACTGCCGCCCCGCTCAGTCCTTGCCGTTCGTCCGAATGGCGTGAACTTCCTCCGTGATGTCGATCCCAACTGGACACCACGTGATACATCTACCACACCCGACACAACCCAAAACACCAAATTGATCCTGCCAGGTACCCAATTTGTGCGTCATCCACTGGCGGTACCGCGCTTTGGCGGTACGGCGGACCTGGCCACCGTGGATGTAGGTAAAGCCGGTGGTGAAGCACGAGTCCCAAACGCGCCAACGTTCCGCGTGGTCTCCGGACAGGTCGTTGGTGTCTTCCACGTTCGTGCAAAAGCAGGTCGGACAAACCATCGTGCAATTCCCGCAAGTGAGACATCGGTTCGCAACGTCGTTCCAGCGGGGGTGCTCGTAGTTTTTGTAGAGGACTTCTTTCAACCCGTCGATTTCCATGGTCCGCCCCATTTGCGACGCGGCGTTTGCTACGGCGTTTTCTGCAGCGATCTTTTCGATTTCCTCCGTGTCGTTTCCCGGCAGATCACCCAGGACCCCCTCCCCCTTGTCCGTGCCAGCTTCTACCGTAAAGTAGTGCTGATCACCGTCGACGATTTCGGTCAACACAAGATCATAGTTGCCCAAAGCCTTCGGGCCGGCGCCCATCGACACGCAGAAACAGGTTCCGCCCGCCTGCGTGCAGTTGACGGCAACCACGAAGGCGCGTTCGCGGAGCGCTCGATAAGCTTCATCGACGTAGTCGCCCTCGAGAAACACTCGATCTTGAACGGCCATCGCCTGCAACTCGCAGGATCGCACGCCGATGAACGCGTACGTCGTCTCGGGCATTGCGTCCTCCTCCACGGTGAAGCCGACGCCGGACCCGACTGCGCTCCACAACCGCCGCTTCGGTGGAAACAGAAATTCCTTCCACGTCTGTGGCCCCACCGCGTACCCGAAGTACGCGCCGTCGGTCCGCCGTCTGAGGCGGTACCGCCCGCCGTCCTGGTCATCGGTCCACCCGATGGGGAGGTCGTTGGGCGAATCCAACTGGTCATACACGATTGCCTGGTCTCGGACCGTCGGTCCTACGACGGTGTAACCGCGCCGAATCAGTGCCGCGAACAGATCGTCCAGTGATTTGGGGCGAAGCGTTTTCATCACTATTACATTATAGCAGAAGAAGTATGTGAATAAAAGCGCAAACTGTCGTTTTATCGCGGGATCCTATCAGGAAAAATATTTTCGATTCCCTCCGCAAAATGTGGCCATGTATCTCATTGAATAATAAATAGATAAGTCTATTGCTCGCAATATACTTTGATCGATCTGTAGGGCGCCTCGCGACGATTCTAGAGAGATCCAGCCTGATTCGCCGACCCAATTCGTCCCCGTGAGCGTCCCATGGCCTAGTTGGGCCACCGACAGGGTACCCCCCCCGGGGTGGGTTTGAACGGGCACCCTGGCTGAAATTGCCTCCGAACGCCGTCCCGGCAAACGTCCCGATCGGATCACCCCCGTCGCGCCGCGCCGACATGCGTGTGGCGGCCCGTGTCGTTCCGCTTCCATTCGGGGCGCGGATTGCATAGAATGTAAGTATAAAGTGTTCCCTTAAAGGTTCTCAATATGGATGCTCACTTAAAGCTCAAGGCCAAAACGGGTGTCATTGGATCGACCTCCGATTTCACTTACAGGTGGTCGATAAACGCGGGATTGCCCGAGGACGAAGCGGCGCGTCTTACGCTGGCGGTCACAGAAATCGTCACCAACGTCGTGTTGTTCGCATACCCTCACGAGGTCGGCGAATTAGACATCACGTATCATCAAGATCTCACGCAGATAGAGATCATCATTCACGAGTACGGCGAACCTTTCGACCCCGACCGGCACCGGTACGACCGCAAGCGCGCGATGGTCGAGGGTAACTTAGAGGGAGCGGGGCTGGCGCTGGCCGAACATATGGTAGACAAGTTTATGTTCATATACACTGGGAAATCGGGAAAGGAGTATCGCCTGCTCAAGAATATACCTGCAGAGCATATCGCCGACATCCTGCCTCACGACGAAACCAAAGCCGTTCACGCGTCCGATGTAACCGAAGAGTACCATCTTACTGTGGCAACCCCCGATGACGCAGAAGACATCGCCAAACTGTTCTACCGAACGTACGGTTATTCGTACGCCAAGGATGACATTTATTTCCCCAAGAAGAACGAAGTGGCTCTCGAAAGCGGAGATAAGTTCGCCGTTATGGTCAGAACATCATCCGGCAAAGCAGTGGCGCACTTTGCGGTACTCCGCCCGACCGACTCGAACATTGGCGAAGTTGGTGAGGTCGTGGTATCTGCGCCGCACAGACGCCGCGGCTTGATGACACGTATGCTCAACTCCCTGGTCGGACTCGCCAAGAAAAAAGGGCTGTCGGCACTGTTTGGCGAAGCTGTGACCGTACACTTCATCAGCCAAAACATCAATCACAAGCTGGGATTCCACTCATCGGCATTGATGTTGGCGAATTTTCCGTTGACCAAATACGACGACTTGGCGGATGCGTACCCGCAGGATGTTTCCGTTGTAATCGATTTTTTGATTCTCGACGATATAAACTCGCGAGAGGTGTATTTGCCACCGAGGTACAGAGGGCTACTTACCAGGATGTACGGGCACCAGGGTATTCGGGTGATCGAGAAGCGTCCCCAAAAAGGAACCGTCGGCGAACAAACCGAGTTCGACTTGTTTATTCGTTACGATAATAAGACTGCTACTGTTGTCTTAAAGGAATATGGATCCGATTTGAGCGACCTTCTCGCGAGGTTGTCGATCAACTTGCGCGAAGAGGGGCTCAATTCGATTTACGTCGATCTTCCACTCGACCATTCTGGCACGACAACCGCGGTGAGAACACTGGAAGAACACCAGTTTCTGTTTGGCGGATTGATGTTCTTATTCCACGATGAACGCGACTACCTGCGGATGCAAAATATCACGTCAGTTCTCGATATGAGCCAAATCTACGTATATTCCGACACGGCAAAGCAAATCAAGCGTCAGATCGAAAAGGAGCAACAGTGGATTATGAAATCAAGCAGCGCGAGCTCCGCGTCCGTTTGAATCGGGATTTCAATTTGCTGACGGCACGCCGGATCGAAACACTTGCCGGGGAAGTAGACAAAGTCGACATCGACTTGACGCAGTCCAAGATAGTGGACAGCGTGGCAATCGGCACACTCTACAAACTCGTTACTTCCGGCAAAATGGTAAAGCTCATCAATCCACCCCAGGTTTTCGGCGAGGCCGTGCGCGCGCTCGGTCTCGACGACGTACTCAAGCTTGACGAACTCATCGGGAGGAAATAGCCACACGTACAAAACCGGGCAGCTGGACGAGGGTTGTCGAAAGGGTATTCGATGGAACAAACACCTGAAAACGATTTTGAAAACTACGTCGCCTCACTCGATACAGATCGTCCGATATGGGACCACTTCTTCATGGTTCACAATCTGGTGGTGATCGGGACTCGTCAGCCAGAAGGCGAGTTCGACCTGGCACCAAAACACATGGCCGTCCCCATAGGGTGGCAAAACTATTTCGGTTTTGTTTGCACGCCGCGCCATCGGACGTACCTCAACATCAAACAAGAGAAGGTGTTCACCGTCAGTTATCCGAGGCCAACCCAAGTGGTCCTCACCAGCTTAACTGCGGCACCACGGTGTGAAGATGACACCAAGCCCAGCCTCCAAGCGTTACCAACGGTTAGAGCACCTAACGTCGAGTGCGTTTTTATGAAAGACGCGTACTTGTACCTGGAGTGCGAGCTGAACCGGATCATCGACGGCTTCGGCGAGAACAGTCTCATCATTGGCAAGATCGTCGGCGCCTACGTCGCCAAAGACGCGCTTCGCAGCAGCGAGAGGGATGACAACGATCTGATCTACAACACACCGCTTTTGGCGTACCTCTCACCCAGGCGGTTTGCGACGATCAAAGACAGCAAAGCGTTTCCGTTCCCTGCCCAGTTCAAAAAATAGGCCGGCCTAGGCCGGTCTTAGGCCGGCTTTCCACAACACGATTGAGCGATGAGCAATACACCACGAAGCGGTACCCAAATGGCGGCGGTCGCAGACAAGCTCCTCGCTTGGTTCGCGCACCAAAAACTCGGTTGGCTCGACTTCGTCAAAAAGCTCGTTTACGCAGAGTCTCCATCGCTTGATCCACGTTCGCAACTGCCGGTGATGGCACTGCTCGCCGACGGGTTGGCCGACGCCAAATACGACGTCCGCTTCTTGCCCGGCAAAACATCTGCCGGGCAATTGTTTGCCGTTCCGCGGCGCCGCCACAAAGGCAGACCGTACCAGTTGTTGATCGGTCACTGCGATACCGTGTGGCCGTTGAACACCCTCGGTGAGATGCCGGTGGTGGTCGACGGCAACCGGCTCCTAGGACCCGGCGTGTTCGACATGAAGGCCGGTCTGACAAACATCGTGTTCGCGCTGCAGGCCCTTTGTTCCCAAGAGCTGCAGCCTACGGTAACCCCGGCGGTGCTCATCACCTCCGACGAGGAGATTGGCAGCGTCGACTCGCGGGCTGTGATCGAGCGGCTGTCGCGGCGTGCAGAGAGGGTACTGGTCCTTGAACCGTCGTTGGGGATCTCGGGCAAGATCAAGACGGCTCGCAAGGGGACCGGCAGTTATCGAATCACGGCGGAGGGCAAGGCAGCGCACGCGGGCTTGGCGCCGGAGGAGGGTGCCAGCGCCATTCTCGAAATGTCGCATGTGATACAGAACCTGTTCAGGCTCAACGACCCTTCGCGGGGTGTCACGGTGAACGTCGGTACCGTCGGCGGCGGCCTTCAGTCGAACGTCATCGCGCCAGAGAGTACTGCCGAGGTGGACGTGCGTGTACTCACGCACGACGACGCCGATCGTGTCGACGACGTCATCAAAAACCTTCGGCCAGCTATCGTTGGGGTCACGCTAAAGATTGACGGCGGATTCGACCGACCGCCCATGGAGAGAACGCCGCGCAACCAGGCGCTATGGGCACTCTGCCGGGATACCGGCCGCGCAATCGGTCTGGTCCTGGAGGAGGGGACTGCCGGCGGCGCATCCGACGGCAACTTCACCAGTCAGTTCTGCGCCACGTTGGACGGATTGGGGCCGGTCGGCCACGGTGCCCACGCCCATCACGAACACATTCTGATCCACGAAACGGTCCAGAGGTGCGTCTTGCTCGCCTTGATCTTGCTCTCCCCCCCCATCGCCCGCCAGTGAAGAGGTTAGCGGTCGAAAAGTTGAGCGAACTCCTTGGCAAATTCTTCGATCGATGTCTTGGTAGTGTTCTCAGGAGTACGCTTGTAGTCCTCCAAGAGGACGCCATTATTGATACCGTCCGACAACTCGACGATTAGGCCGGCGACATTCTTGGACATACCGAATTGTTGGAGACCAGCACCGGCCTGGTCGGCGGGAAACTGGACGTACGCCAGGTCGTCCTTGCCGATCGCCTTACCGAGCACCGCCGTGATTTCTTTGTAACTGATATCGCGTTCGCCCAAAATGTATTCGTGAGTGTGCCCTTTGAAACCGGCGTCCGTCATCCGGGCAGCGGCAACTCCACCAATGTCGCGGGTATGGACGACCGGCTGGCTCACGTCTGGGGAAACAGGACTGCCCACAAAACCCATCAACTTGACGACATCGACCTGCGGGTAGATGTTGTCCATGAAGTACGACGGGCGAAGCACCAGCACATTTACGTCCTCGAGCCCCCGCAGATCCTGCTCGAAGTGGTAGAGTGCCTTGACGATTCCGTTGCCGTCCGGCCGGTGCGCGCCGATGCTGCTCAGCGCTACGACGTTTTTGACGCCCGCCTCGCGGATCGCGGCCACGTGCGCTTTGGAGATCTTGTCGGAGTACGCTACAAAGTCGTCAGACTGCAAACTAGGCGGGATCATGGCGTAAACGGAATCCGCGCCCTTGTACGCCTGGGCGAGAAAGTCGGCGTCGTCGAGGCTGCCAACAAACGCTTCGGCGCCTTTGTCGACTAGCGCTTGCAGGCGATCGGCGCTGCGGCCGACAACTCTGGCGTTGTGGCCGCCTTCGAGGAGTTTTTCGGCGATAATCCGCCCGGTGTTGCCGGTCGCTCCGGTGACCGTATGAGTGCAGGACATAGTATTCCTCCTTTGCTAACCAGATGGGACTGGGGCTGGCCCCAGGTTATTTTAGTTTTTCTAATATCTCCGAGTGTTCCGGGAAGCGTCCGAGATCCAGTTTTGAGTAGATCTTATTGCCGTCGACGATCACTTCGAACGCGCCGCCGGCCGATTTGATCAGCTCGACCTCGATATCCGAAAACTCTTTTTCCAGCGTGGCCTTCAAACTGAGGGCTTGGGGGGTGTAGTCTCAGGGAACGCAATACTCGATGGCGACGTGCATTTGGACTCCTCCAGGTTGTTATTCTGGTACTGTCGCGCTGACAGCGGATCGATTCCGCCCCTTTTCTATTATATACATCTCGGCGCGCACCGCAACGTCCACGTCATCCAGCCCGCCGCCCGGCTCTGGCGCGGTTGACAGCACTGTCGCCGTCCCCTATCGTGGGGCGGACGTAGGTGGTGGCCAGGCCGCCTTTGGGTCGACACGTCATCCTTTGACCTTTGACCGATCAGGAAACAATGAGCCTGCCAGTGGCCCTGCTCCTCGTCCTCGCCGGTTTGGTCGTTCTTGCTGTAGGCGGGGAAATGCTGGTGCGCGGTGCGATTAACGCGTCGCGGTTGCTGCGGATTCAACCGGTGGTGATCGGGCTGACGGTTGTGGCGCTGGCGACTTCGCTGCCCGAGCTGGCGGTGAGCCTCTTGGCGGCGCTAAGAGGCAGCCCCGACGTGGCCATCGGTAACGTCGTGGGATCGAATATGTTCAACATCGCGGCGATCATCGGATTGGCCGCGATGTTGTTCCCGCCGCTCCAGTTTCGTTCGAAAAAGCTCCGATTCGACGTCGGCGTAATGATTTTCGCCGCCGTCGTCCTCATCGGTCTCGGTTGGGACGGGTATATCGGTCTGTTGGAAGGGATCATATTCTTCGCGCTCCTCGTCGCCTTCCTATGGATTCGCATTCAGGGCGCGCGGGCAGGCAGATACAGCGAAGACATGGCCGAGACGGAGATCGAAAGCGACCTGGTGTCGCACGTGAAGAAGGGCCGTGGCGTGTCGGGGTCGGTTATCTCGATTTTTGCGGGGGCGGTTCTTCTCACCGGCGGCGCCGAGCTGTTGGTCCGCGGCGCCGTGGTGATTGCGCTACACGCCGGCGTGAGCGAGCGGGTCGTCGCCATTACATTGGTATCCGCCGGCACCGGCCTGCCGGAGCTGGTTACGGCGATCGTCGCCGGCATGCGCCGGCAGATCTCGGTGGCAATCGGCAACGTAATCGGTTCCAACATATTCAACGTGTTCGGTATACTCGGCACCGTCGCGGTGGTCCGCGGGATCTCGTTCGACCAGCAGATCATCCACTGGGACGCGAAATGGATGCTCGTCTTTTCGGTGGTTGCTCTGTTACCTGTTTTTAAGCCGAGCCGAAAGTTGTCGCGCCTGGAAGGCGCTGTAATATTCGTTGGTTACATAGCCTATGTGATTTCACTATTTTAGCGACCGATCGGTTGCCTGGGGTTATTCAAAAGTTCTATGATTGGCTGTCCAATCCGACTGGATGAACACACACTACGCGCGCGAGGCGCGCGGAACGAGCACATACATGCAGATACTGGTTCTTGGCGCAGGTGATATCGGGTTTCAGCTGGGCAAACGATTGTCGCAGCAGAAGTACGACACCACGATCATCGAAAGCGATCCTGCGAAGGTCAAACGGGCGAGCGAACAGCTGGACGCCATCGTGGTCGAGGGACACGCTGCCAGCCATAAGGTCCTGGAGGACGCCGGCGTCGCCGAAAAAGACATTGTCGCCGCCATGACTAACGACGACGAGGTCAACCTGCTGGCGTGCATGATCGCCAAAAAATTGGGTAATCCCACCACGATCGCCCGCGTCCGCAATCCCGAACTGACGGAACCCGGCTTCGCGCTCTCCCACGAGGAGATGGGCGTCGACTATGTCATTCACCCGGAACAAGAAACGGCCAAAGCGATCGTTCGCCTCATCCAACAGGCGACCGCAACCGACGTGATCGAACTGGAGGACGGGAAGATACAAATCGTCGGCGTGCGCCTCGAGATGGGCTCTCCGCTGCTCCGCAAACCCCTCTCCCAGCTTTCGGTGGAGTTTGGTGATCCGCCGATGCGGGTGGTGGCCATCAACCGCAACCAGCGAACGTTGATTCCGCGCGGTGACAACGAACTGGTGCCGGGCGATCACGTGTTCGCCGTGTGTGGAACTGATTTCGTACAGAAATTCATCGAACTCACCGGCAAGCGGGATATCGAAATTCAGGACATGATGATCTTGGGTGGCGGTTTGGTCGGTCAATTTGTCGCGAAGAAACTATCCACCCAGATGAACATCAAGATCGTCGAGAGCAACGTGGGCAAATCCGAGCAAATCGCCAACCTCCTGCCCAACACCCTCGTTATTCAAGGTGACGGGACCGACATCGACTTGATGGCCGTCGAGGGGCTGCAAGACATGGACGCGTTCGTCGCCGTTACCGGCGATGACGAGACCAACATTATTTCCACGCTGGTGGCGAAGCATCTCAAGGTTCCAAGGACTATTGCGCTGGTCAACACGCTGGAGTATTTGCCGATAACACCCACCATTGGTATGGACGCCGTGGTGAGCAAACAGCTCCTCACGGTGAACGCGGTTAACCGGTTCATACAACACCAGCAGATAGCTGCCTACGCGACCATCCCGGGTATCGAGGTGCACATCATCGAGTACATCGCAAAAAAAGGTAAAATCACCCGGAAACCGATCAAGGAGCTCCGCTTCCCTTCGGATGCGATCGTCGGCGCGATCATGCGCGACGACAAAATGACGGTGCCCAAAGGCGACACCACCATACAGCCGGGCGACCGGGTCGTCGTGTTTACCACTCCCAAATCGCTGATCGAAGTGGAAAAGCTGTTCAAGTAGGGAACTGTCGATGCACATCGCCAGCGTTATCCACGTCCTGAGCCTCCTCTTGATATTCCTCTCGGCGGCGATGTTGTTGCCGATTCCGTTTTCTTTGTACTACGGAGATGCAGATTATCTCGCGCTGCTGTTGAGCGCCGGGATCACATTGTTGTTTGGATTCGTCGGTACTAAGGTCAGCCGTTTCGACAAAGACCTTCGGCCCAAGGAAGGTTTTGCCGTCGTCACGTTTGGGTGGTTGTCGATGGCAATCTTCGGCAGCCTGCCGTTCTTGCTGTCGGGGTCGATCACGTCGGTCACCGATGCGTTCTTCGAAACAATGTCGGGATTCACCACCACGGGCGCGACGATTTTGACCGAAATCGAAGGGCTCCCACACGGCGTTCTTTTCTGGCGCAGCCTGACCCACTGGATCGGCGGAATGGGAATTATCGTTCTGTCGCTGGCGATTTTGCCGTTCTTGGGAGTCGGTGGGATGCAGTTGTACAAGGCGGAGGTGCCGGGGCCGACGGCCGACCGGCTCACCCCGAGAATCGCCCAGACGGCCAAGATTCTGTGGGGGGTGTACTTCGCCTTCACCGCGGTGGAAGCCGTGCTCTTGTTGTTCGGCGGGATGAACCTGTTCGACGCGTTGTGCCACGCATTCGGCACGCTCGCCACGGGCGGCTATTCCACGAAGAACGGCAGCATCGGCGAGTACGGGAGCACGTACATCGACTACGTGGTAATCGTCTTCATGCTCATCGCCGGCACCAACTTCGTGCTGCACTACCGTTTCATAAGGGGAGACTTCAAAGCGTATTTCCGCAACCAGGAATTCTTGTTCTACATGTCGCTCATCGGAATGGCGACGATCTTTATCGGTATCGAAACCTACTACGAGCATTACCACAACCTGTCCGAGACGATTCGAAAATCGCTGTTTCAGGTAACGGCGATCATGACGACCACCGGTTACAGCACGGCAGACTACGAAGAATGGTCTTTCTCTTCGCGGTTTATTTTGTTCATGCTGATGTTCCTCGGTGCGTGCGCGGGTTCGACAGGAGGTGGTATCAAGATGCTTCGTATTCACGTGCTGGTCAAATCGGTATTCGCCGAGGTGACACGCCTGATACATCCGCACGCGGTGGTACCCGTTCGCATCGGCGGTAACACGGTGCCGCGTGAAGTGGTGGCTAACATCGTCGGTTTTTTTATTTTGTTTATGATGATATTTGTGATAAGCGTGTTCATCATGTCGGCAATGGGGCTGGATATGGCCACGTCATTCGGATCGGTGGCGGCCACGCTGGGTAACATCGGTCCGGGGTTGGGTAGTGTGGGGCCGACGGATAATTACGCCCACATTCCCACCGTGGGGAAGTGGTTCTTGACGTTTTTGATGCTTTCGGGACGACTGGAGTTGTACACGGTAATCATTTTGCTCTCGCCTGCTTTCTGGAAGAAGTAACTGCCACATCGAGATGACGGATCGCGCCGACATATCATTCGTTGCCAACCCGGCGGCCAGAGAAGATCGCACCTCGGCGGCGCCCACTCACGCGTTCAGCCCGGAGGCTGCCCGGTTGGCGCGCAAGTTCCACCGTTCTCTACCTGGCTATGAACCCTCTCCGTTGGTCGCTCTCGACGCGCTGGCCGCGGACCTGGGCGTGGCAAATGTATGGGTCAAGGACGAGTCGCATCGGTTCGGCCTGAGTGCGTTCAAAGTGTTGGGAGCGAGTTACGCCGTCGCGTCGGAGTTGTCGGGGGTGTTGGGTTTGCCTCGCGGCGAACCGAAGCTGGAAACGTTAACAACCCCGGAATTCCGCGCGCAGCTGGAAGAGATCACGGTGTGCACGGCGACCGATGGTAACCACGGCCGCGCGGTGGCGTGGGCTGCCGAGCAACTGGGGTGCCGGGCGGTGGTGTACTTGCCGAGGGGATCGTCCCAAGTTCGCTTCGACGCGATTGCTTCCTACCACGCGGACGTATCGATAGTGGACGCCAACTTCGACGGAGCGGTGTCGCTGGCGGCGGCGGACGCGGCCCTCAACGGCTGGACGCTGGTGCAGGACACGGCGTGGCCGGGATACGACGCGGTGCCTCGGCGGATCATGCGGGGCTATTTGACGATCATCGACGAAGCTATGGAACAACTTCGAGGCCAGATCCCGACGCACGTGTTTGTGCAAGCGGGCGTGGGCTCGCTGGCGGCCGCGGTTCAAGCGCAGTTTTGCGAACTGCTGGGCGCCGGACGACCGGTGGTCGCGGTGGTCGAACCGATGCAGGCGGCGTGTTGTTACGCCTCGATGGCCGCGGCAACGCGGGAACCGCAGTCTCTGGAAGGGGATTTGCCCACAATCATGGCCGGTCTGGCGTGCGGTACGCCCAGTACGATCGCGTGGGACATCCTTCGCCATTATACGGATGTTTTTGTCGCCTGTTCGGATGAAGTCACGATGACCGGCATGCGCGCGCTCGCGCAACCGCGACCGGAAGATGCGCCGATCATCTCGGGCGAATCGGGGGCGGTCACCGCGGGCCTGCTGATCTCGCTGCTGGATCCGTCGAGCCAGGCGATGTTCGCCGACACCATCGAAACGCTCATGCTGGATGTGGACTCCCGCATCCTCCTCATCTCCACCGAGGGCGCAACCGACCCCGCCTCCTA
>CBDVBX010000056.1:0-16978 GCA_965372335.1 uncultured bacterium
CCGCGTCTTCTGAGGTTTTGGGCCGACCAACCGCGGGTTTCGCGGCACGGTCCAATGGCGCCGCGGCCTTTATAGACCGCGGCGCGTGACCTCTGAACGTCCCAGGGCCGGCGCGTCACCGGGTTGAGCCCCTTAGGTCCCACGCTACAATATGATCGCGTGGGAAGGCCCTTAATCGGCGAGCATAATAGAGGGTCCAGTCGGCGAGCCGATTACCAGCCCTGTGTCCTGCGCCTACCAACATTCGGCGCGGGAGGAGGCGAGCGACAGGTTCGGAAATTCTACGTGCAAGGTCGTAGTCAGCGAGCCGTGCCAGTGAGCGCCCGGTGACCGACGGCCCCAGGACTGCGGAGCTCATCGCTTGGCGAGGAGAAGGAGCTCACGGGCCGCCCCTGTATCTGGCGAAACCCGAAGCGGACAGCCACAAACCGCGGAAGATCCCCCAACGGGTGTTAGTGAGAGAAGGGCTAGTCGTCGATTACACGGATATCCAAACGGAGTTTCAACGCAATCGTCTTACGGACCTGCGACCGCGAGATCACCACCGGCACCGTAATCTCCTCAACCTCCCGCTCCGTCTTGCGCTCCGTGACCACCGGTCCTTCGTCCGCTGCAAATTCTGACGAATCCTCCTTCGGTTCGCCCTCCACAGGTTGTTCGCCAGGTTGCACCGGACCCGAGATGAACTCCTGCGGTTCGGTCTCCACAGGTTGTTCGCCAGGTTGCACCGGACCCGAGATGAACTCCTGCGGTTCGCTCTCCACAGGTTGTTCGTTCCGTTGCATCGGATCCGTGATGAACTCCTTCGGTTCGCCCTCCACAGGTTGTTCGTTCCGTTGCATCGGATCCGTGATGAACTCCGGCGGCTCGTGATCTTCCGTGATACCGACGTCCGGCGATTCGTCCAGTTCCACCAATCGGCCAATGTCCGGCGAGACACCCGTTTCTGGCGGAACCAACCTGGACAGGTCGTCTTTTTCGGTCGCCGAATTCGTATCCGCGGTCTGCGGGTGAATCCCCGTTGATTCCGCTTCCCCTGCATCCGAAGCCGATTCGACCGGCTCGGCGCCGTCTGCCGGCGTCTCCGCCGGCACTTTGGGGGTCAGGCCGGCGACACTGTCGCCGGCGACAACACCACCGGGGACTTCGTCGCCGCCTACAGCACTCGACGGGACGGCCGGATCGGGTTGTCGAACCAGCTGAACCGGTGGGGTGTTCGATGGTGTCGGCGCGACGGCCGCGCCGTCGACTTCTCGCAGCGCTGAGTCCACGGCGTCGGTTACATCCTCACCTCGGCCACCAGGCTTCGCGGCGGGCAACGGTGTACCGCCCTTGTCGCTCAAGCTCTGCGTGATTCCTTCGCCGCTTTCCAGCTTTTCTTTGAGTATTTTGTACAAAACCCCCGCGATGGAGCGAAACGTGTCGTACACGCCAAACCCGTTTAGGGCAATCGCTTCGAGCGCCGGTACGTTCATCAGGTTGAGTTGCTGATGAAGTTCTTCAACCGCAATCGCATCCGGCACGTCTCGTTTGTTGTATTGGATGACCCAGGGAATGTTGTCCAGACTGAGACCGTTTTCGTTGAGGTTGTCTTCGAGGTTTCTCAGGCTGTCGATGTTTTCTTGCATTTTGTCGGGACCAGAGTCAGCGACAAAAACCACGGCGTCAGCCCCTTTGAGCACCAGTTTGCGAGTGGCGTTGTAATACACTTGACCCGGGACCGTGTACAGGAGGAACCTCGTCCGATAGCCGCTGATCTCTCCCAATTCGAGCGGGAAGAAATCGAAGAACAGCGTGCGGTCGGTCCGCGTTTTCATGGAGACCATCTGGCCCTTGGCGTCCACTGGCATTTGGCTGTAGAGTTGCTCGAGATTGGTCGTCTTCCCACTCAATGCCGGTCCGTAATAAACGATTTTCGCGTTGATTTCCTCGCCGGTGTAGTTCAGTACAACCATTTTCCCTGTTCCTTCCTCAGCGTTTCACGGGCGTACCCGAGATTTTCGCCGGCAGTAGTGCGCGCGGATTGCGCTACCTGGCTATGAGATCTGTGGACCGGGGCGGCTCCCGTGATCCTTTCCCGAGCCGGCCGAGCCGGCATGGGAAGGAGCGCTTCGCTGCTAAAGGCCAGGGTGAGATACTCGAGCGTTTCGGAGAGGCCGCCCCAGCCGTTGCCAACCTGGCAAGGAGTATGCCAACGAAACCTTGACAGAAACCGACCAACTTGTATATTTACCGCTAGTTACGCCAATTGGCGAGCCGGATTGCTGTTGCGTCTGGGCGCCACCTGTGCAATCTGCTCTGCCGCTTGCAAAATCGGTGACACCGGGGTTAGGATGGCGCGAACGGTTTTGAGACTTCTCAAGGGGGAACGAAGCGTTGTCGACATCGGCCAAATTGAAAATCTGCCTGTGGCTGTTCGCCATTTCGCAGCTGGTCTCGATATTTGCCGACCGGCTCAAAAAGCTGTCTTTGGTAGGGTTGGTAGGGCTGATCAATCCTGGGTCGAGCGCGGAGCTGTTGCAGCTGGGCTTGGTGATGCACCTGCCGATGCTGCTGTTCGCGCCGCTATTCGGAGCGCTTCTCGACCGTTGGAACAAAGCTGCCGTCATCGTCGCCGTCGACGTCGTCCGCGCGGTGCTGATCGTCGTCATACCGTGGGCGTTCACGTGGACAGGATCGATTTACTCCGTCTATTCGGTGGTGTTGATTGTCAGCCTCGCCGATTTGTTGTTTTCTCCGGCGAGATCCGCGCTCATACCGATGCTTGCGCCGCCCCAACAATTGGTACAAGTGAACGCGGTTTTCTGGGGACTGGGCATTGTCGGCACACTGGGCGGTTTTCTTCTGACCGGATGGTTTTTTGACTATCGCTCGTGGCAGGCGAGCTTTCACACCGACGCCGTCAGTTATGGTGCGGCCGCCCTGCTGATGCTGCCCACACTTTGGATATGCCGCCGCGGCCGAATGGCCACAGGGGCTGCAGAAACGCAGGCCGTCGACGCGTCTGATAAACCTGCGCGCCGCCGCAGGCCAACTGTGGTTGAGAGCATACGCTGGGTATTCGGTTCGATTCGCCAAGGCGTATTTCTGATCGGTCAAAACCGAACGATCGCCGTGTGTCTCATTGCTCAGAGCGGCGTGTTCGCCTTCGGCGGCGTCATCTACGTTATCGGCATTTCCCACGTCCAGGAGGTTTTCCCGGCAGGAAAGACGATCTACCTCAGCGTGGTCAGTACGTGTTTGCTGGTTGGTTTGCTTCTGGGGTCTTGGATCGCCAGCTTCTTTCGCAATCGTACGACGCCGCAGCGCACAATCGCCGTCGCTTCGATACTTTCCGGCGTCGCCGTGGTTGGCATCGGTCGCACGGACACACTGATTCCCATGTCGATATGGTCCGCGGTAGTGGGGCTGGCGACGTCCCCTGTTTTCATCTTCACCGAGACGCTCCTGCAGGAACACAGCCCAGCCGATTTCCGCGGCCGGATTTTCGCCACACGGGAGGTGATGATCAAAGCGGCGTTTTTGGCCACTTCTGTGATCGCCACGGCGATCAACGCTGCATTCTCGAAGACGGTCATACTCACTGCGGTAGGCCTATTTCTTGCATTGTTGGGGGTGCTACTGGAGCGTATGAAGTGGTTGGACACCCAATCCGGCAACAAGAGGTAACAACGCGATGACTGTCGTCGAGAAAATGCTGCGGGAAATGTTTGCCCGGTTGATCAACATCGAAATAGATGATCGTGTCATGAAAAGACTGGTGCCGGTGATCGAAGGCGTAACCGACAAAGTCAACGGAAAGCTCGATCTGGAAACTGTCCAGGGCCAGAATACATTTCGAGCGCTGATCTGCAGCATGGTCGCGCATGGCTGGGGATTGGGCATGCATCCGGACAACAATCCCCCCACCAACAATGACGGCAAACCGCTCGAAGTCAAAGCGTGCAAAGACATCCTCATTCCCATGGACACACTCAAGTCGATCCGTTACGTAAAAAAAGACCAGTACGGACGCGTAAAGAAAGCGCTGTTTGAGCCGGATCAAAACGCGCGGATCTGGAGCTCCATCGATGATATGCTCGGGGATTTGGCCAAAGACAAGTGGCAGGATTGATGCGCCGACCAGAACGAACGAAGAATTTCAACGCGACCCGTTGTTTTCTTGACTCGCATTCGGATTGAGTTTTTCCAGTTCGACGACACACCCACCATCTTTGTATTCCACACTGTCCATGATTTTTCGCATGAGGAATACACCGCGACCAGAACCGCGGTGAACGTTGTTACCTTCCCGCGGATCGGCCACGCTTTCCGCCTCGAATCCCTTTCCTTGGTCTCTCACGCGTATCCGGAACCTGGAACTGCTGAGGTAGATGTGGACGTTGACTTTCTTGTTGGGCTTAGATTCGTTTCCGTGGATGATGGCGTTGGTAATTGCCTCATCGCACGCTAATGGGATATTGATACGTGAATCTTGAAGCGGGAAACCAAACTCCTTTAGCAATAACGAAATTTCGTAGTTGATGCCCAACACGTACGATAGATCGCTGGGTATCAAAAAATCCAAGCGCACGCGCCCGCGGCGCATCAAGTCGGGGTGGCGCTTGAACGTCGGGACGTTCGGTGTCGCCATCGCGATTGCACTCGATACATCGACTTCGTCGAACGGCGGCAACAAAATGCTGTTTACGCCAACGGACTGGAGACGAAGCTCGCTCTGTTTTTCGCAGGTTTCTAGCACGGCCACCGGAACGACCTGGGGAAAATCCAACCGCAGTTGCCTTAGGCTGGTCACGTCGATTTCCCTTCCTGAATGTTCGACGAGGAGGACGAACGCTAAATCGATTTTTTGTTCATCGGATTCCAGCCGCGTTAATAGCTTGGGGAGGCTATCGTAAAAATCGATGTCCTTTGGCATACGCTCGCAATCGGTGCGCACGCGTTCGAAAAAAGAAGGGTCGGATACCACGGCGAAGACGGGCGCGCCCCGTTGTACCGAAGTTTCCGGTCCTGAATCTACAGGTAAGGCTGGATCAAAAGACTTCCTGGCCATCTGCTAATATCTCGTTAAGCGCTTCTTTGAAGTAATTCGTGGAGTTGGCTAAATCGGAACCGATCTTGTCTTTGTACAGCTCCCAGGATTTTTTTATCTCTCCCCCGAGCGATGTCATAAGGGTTCCATCCTGGAGCGCTTTGTCCCTTTTGTCCTGATTGTAGCAGAGGATATCGGATACGAGGACTCGCGCCAAGCGTTTTGCCCGGTCTTCTTTGGTCCTGCCTTTGCCCCGTTCCGCGGGCGGTGGGGATTGCGATTCGGGCGCCCGAGGAGTGTCCGGTACCCGTTGAACAGGAGGCGCTTGAGCTGACGCAGGTCCCTCGGGAACTGCGGTGTCCGGGGCCACACCGGGCGCCGCAACCGATGCCACACCCACACCGACCGGAACGGGCTCGACCCTGGGAACCAGCGTAAACACAGCCGTGCACTTCGGGCAGCGGACCTTGGTCGGGTTGTCCGGTACTTTGTCTTGCGGGAGAAAGTACTTAGCGGCACATCCCTGGCATTGAATGATCATGAGTCCACCCCTTGTGGGTAAAATTGCATCATCCGCCGCCAAAGCGCAACACGTTGGCAGACGGGAGATCAGTAAAAGGCTGCGCCACGTCACGGTGCAACTATTAAGCCAAGCCGCGAACGACCTAAACGACCACTCGCATAGCCACATCCTCGGCCACGATCGTTCTCAAAAACTGCCGGCAGCGCGCGCCCTCTGACGACTCCAGCCGCGGATCCTCCTCCAGAAGGCGCTTGACCGCTATGTTGGCCTTTTCCACTAATCCCCTGTCTTTCAATGGATTAGCAAGCTTGAAGCCGGGCACCCCGTGCTGGCGAACGCCCAAAAACTCGCCTGGACCCCGAATCCGCAGGTCCGCCTCGGCGATCCGGAAGCCGTCCGATTCGCGCGTCAATACGTCGAGCCGCTCGCGGGAGTCGGGCGAGGTGGATTCCCCTATCATGAGGAAACAGTAGCCCGGCTCGCCCCCGCGGCCGACCCGCCCACGAAGCTGATGCATCTGCGACAGCCCGAATCGCTCCGGATGATTGACGACCATGATCGTGGCTTCGGGCACGTGGATGCCCACCTCGACCACGGTCGTGGTTACCAGGACGGCGATCTGCCCCGACGCAAACCGCCGCATCACATCTTCCTTCTCCTCCATGCTCATCCTGCCATGAAGCAGGCCCATCGCTACGCCGTCGAAGTCCCCACCACCCAGCTCTTCGTACGCGGTTACGGCGGCCTCCAGGTCCTGCTTTTCCGTCTCCTCGATCAGCGGATAGAGGAAGAACGCCCGGTTGCCTTTTTCGCATTCTTCGCGTACGAACCGGTACATCGCCTTTCGCTTGGCCGGCTCGACCAAACGCGTTCTGACGCTCGCGCGTGTGGCGGGCATCTCGTCTATCACCGAAAGATCCAAATCGGCGTACGCCGTTAGCGCCAGCGAACGCGGGATCGGCGTTGCCGTCATGACGAGCAGGTGCGGCGTGGCTTCCTGGCGCATCAACGCGGCTCGCTGGCGTACTCCAAACCGGTGCTGTTCATCGATCACGACCATCGCCAAGCTCTTGAACCGGACCTCCGATTGGATCAGCGCGTGTGTCCCGACGACCACCCCGATTCGCCCCTCGGCCAGACCGCGGTGGATCTTCCTTTTTTCTGCCGCTTTGAGCGATCCGATGAGTAGTGCGGTGGGCACGCCGAGACGTTCGAAGCCGGGTGCGAGCGTCGCATAGTGTTGCGCCGCCAGGATTTCCGTGGGAACCAACATCGCCGCCTGATGTCCCCCCTCCACAGCGGCGAGCAACGTCGCCCCGGCCACCACCGTCTTACCCGACCCCACATCCCCCTGCAGCAGGCGGTTCATGCCGCGCCTAGATACGGTGTCGTCGTGGATCTCCCCCAGCACCCGTTTCTGCGATGGCGTCAGTTCAAAAGGCAGACTCTCGAGATACCGGCCTTCCAATTCGAATTTCACCGCCAGGCGAAGGTGAGTCGGGTTTTCCCGCCGGCGAATCCTCTGCAGCGCAAAAAACAGCTGGACGTAGAAGAGCTCCTCGATTTTCAACCGCTCCTGCGCGCGCCCGAATGCTTCTTCGTCGCTTGGGAAGTGCATCTCCCGTATTGCCCGTTGGCGGGGCGGCACGTTCAGGCCGTCTAAGACGGATGACGGGAGGTTCTCTGTGACGGAATCCTGGTACTGGTCCAACGTCCGCGCAATCAGATTGCGCAAGAACCGTTGCGAAATCCCTTCGGTCAACCGGTACACCGGGACGATACGGCCCGCGCTCAACAACTCCTGGTCCAAATCTTCACCGATGACTTCGAATTCAGGATTGACGATCTGTCGTTGCCCTTTGTAGTAACGGAGCTGTCCAGTCAGGATGACCTCGCTTCCCGGCTTCAGGTGACGGGCGAGATAGGGCTGGTTGAACCACACCACTTGGATAACGCCGGTATCGTCGCCAACGGCGGCGGTGATAATCGACTGCCGGCGCCGGGAATTGCGTTGGGCTGACGTGAGTACCTGCCCGAGGATGGTTTCTTCCATCCCCGGTTGGAGAGAGGCGATCGTGCGCAGTTGGCGTCGGTCGTAATATTTTCTCGGAAAGTGAGTTAGCAGTTCATTGACGTTTTCGATACCCAGCTTGGCCAGCTTCAGGGCACGCGAAGGCCCTACCCCCTTGAGGTATTGGCAATAATCGGTGAGCGATCGTTCGCGTTTCCTGGCGCCCGGCACTGACGACCCCCTGTTGTGAAAAACATATTAAGCGATATCGACGGTGAGGTCCACACGATCGGTACCCAAGTGATTACGCCGGCGAAGGGTGAATTAACAACAAAAAACCGAGTTTTTTCACTCGGTCGCACGGCTTCGAGCGGTTCTCGAAGCGAGTGGTGTTACCTTCTCGCGTAAAAGCAGTTTCGTCATTTCAAAGGCCTTCGAATCGGAGAGAGACGGGTTCCGATGCGTCAAATCGGCATTCTTCTTGGATTGACAACACCGAAAGGTGTGGATAAACTAATACGTGAAAGGATTCTCGGGAAATTGTAGCCTCTAAAGATCTGGGACAAATTATTCCTCTTCCTGTATCCTCGTTCCACGCATTTTTGGTGTACGTTTCCCTGGGAATCCTTCACTTTTACCAAAGCGCATAACTCGCTGCCCGTTAGCCGCTTGGCGCCGGGCGGTTTGCGTTAGACCCCCGGCGATACCCGCAGCCTACGTATCTGACATCTTCATCTTCTCAACCGTCAGCAATGTCCTCGCCATCAAGCTCGACGGGTGGAGTCTGATAAAATCCCTCAACATCTCGTCTGCCTCACGGCCATTTCCGTCGCGCCGCATCGCTATGACCATACCGAACACCGCGTTGGCGTAATCCGGGTTGAGCGCCAGGCTTTCCTTGTATGCCTCTTTCGCCGCATGAAACTCCCCTCGCTTGGAACGGATGTCGCCGAGGATTTTGTACAAATCCGGGTAGTCCTGGTGAAGTTCTATTGCCTCGGTAATCAATCGTTCCGCCGCGGCGTAGTCCCCTTCCCGATAATGAACCAGCGCCAGCCTCTTCTTGGCCTCGATGTAACCGACATTCACCTCCAACGCCTCGGCGAGATAACGCTTGGCGTCGGCCGGACGGTCCAGCTCCAGGCAAGCCGCGCCCAACAGACACAGCGCGTCCGCGTGGTGCGGCTCGGCCTCGACCAAACGATAGAAGCTCTTTTGAGCGCTTACCCAATCTCCCCGCTCCATGGCCTGGAGCCCGGAGTCGAGTTCCGCGGAGAACAGCGTCGGTTGGAGGCGAAGCGCTTCCTTGAGTTCCACCGTAGCGCCGTCTCCGTCGCCCAGCGCGTACTGCGCCAGCCCCAGGAGGTAGTGGGCTTTGGCGTAGTTTCCCGATATCGATATCGACATTTCGAACGAGCGGCGTGCGTCCTCGAACTTGCCGAGCGACAGATGGACCACGCCGCATTGACAGTGGATATCGGCATACCCAGGATTGAGATCGCGGGCCTTTTCCAGGTACGACATAGACAGCGCGAGGTCTCCCTTGAAGAACAACGCGATGCCCATGAAGTAGAGCGCCTCCACATAGTCAGGATTGAGCTCCAACGCGCGTTCGAACTCCGACACCGCTTCCTCCACACGGTCGCCCTCGAGCAACGCCACCCCCAGTTTGCTGCGAAGGTCGGGGTACTCGGGTTTGAAACGGACGGCCTCGCCGAAATAGTTGATGGCTTGCGAATAGTCGCTTCGGTTGAACGCGGCGGTCGCCTCTTTCACGCAGTTTTCGAATCCTGAGTTCTCCACTACGACGTCGCGCAGTTCGTGCAAGACGGGAAGATCGAACGACTTCGACTCCAGCTTGTCGACGAGTATTCTGCTCAGCGGATTGGGCGTGTTGCGCGCGAGCGTGAGCGCTTTGGCGAATGCCTCGTTGGCGCGTTCGAAATACCCGGCGTCGTGCAGGGCGATACCTAAATAGCAGGTGGCCTCGGCGTAGTTTTCGTTCAAGCGGGCGGCTTGATCGAGGTGTTGGATCGCGTCTTCCAGGTTACCTTGTTGATGGTTGACGACGCCGAGATAGTAGTACAAATCGGGATAGTGAGGATTTTCCTTCAAGGCCGTTTCGAAATGATGCAGGGCTTCGTCCAGTGCGCCCCGGTGGAATTGCGCGACGCCTATCTTCGCGTGTGCCTCAGCAGCGTAGAACGCGCCCAGTTTCGCGATGGGACTCCCTTTGCTCTTGGACTCGGCAATGACCTTTTCGAGGACCTTTACGGCGCCGTCGTAGTCGCCGTCATTGAACAGCTTGATCCCTTTTTGGTACTCGTCGTCTTTGCCGCCTCTGAACAGCTTCGTCCAGAAAGACACGAAACCTCCCAGCGCTAGTCGATCTGCTTGCGAACGAACGTCGGCACGCGAAACTTGTCGGTGTTAACCGACCTGATGGAGCCGTTGTCCATCATGATAGCATCGTCATCATCCGACTGGTCGTCCGGTATTTCGTCCCGACGCGGCGATTCGGCCCGTGTCTGGGACGAAAGCTCGATCACCGTCTGATCGCGCTCCAGTAATTCAGCAAAGTTTATCTCGGCCACGCCGTTGGGGGATCGTCCGATCGTCTCCGCCGACTTCGACCTCACCTCCGGTGACTGTGACCAGTCCGACGAGGGCCCTTGGGGCACGGGTTGCGTCCCCCCGGGATTTTCCACCACAGGGGGGGGGCCCGGCATCCCCAACGATGGCTGGTTCCCGTGCACCGGCGCATCCTGTTGCATGGGCCCGGCGGCCGGCGACTGGGTCTTCGACCCGACGACCGCGGGCCTTGGCCGGTATTCGGGCTGCGGCAGAGGTTCGGGTTCGGGATCCCGCGCCTGTGTCGGCCGAAGCGACGTCGACTGTCTTTCCCGCTTTTGTGACAAACCGGCGATCTGAAGCGATTGCGCACGTTCGAAACCGGTTGCGATGACGGTGATCCGCACCTCGTCATCGGGTATGGATTCATTGATCACCGTACCCAAGAAAACGTGAGCGTCGGTGCCCGCCTCGCTGTTGATCACCTCGGCCGCTTTGCTAATCTGCTTGATACCGAGCGCCCGGGATCCGGTGACGTTGACCAATATGCCGCTGGCGCCACGGATTGAAACGTCGTCTAGCAGAGGGCTTGAGATCGCTTGTCTCGCCGCTTCTTCGGCGGCGCTCTCGCCGGAGGACACGCCGATCCCCATGATTGCGTTCCCCCCGTTTTTCATTACACTTCGTACGTCAGCGAAGTCGAGGTTGACCACGCCCGTTTCCGTTATCAAATCGGAAATCCCGCGTGTGGCGTTACATAACACCTCGTCGGCCTGGGCAAACGCGTCGAGCATCGTCGTGTTGTCGTCGGCCGTCTCCAGAAGCTTGTCGTTGGGAATGACGATCAACGTGTCCACCGCGTCCTCGAGTTCCTCGATTCCCAAGTCCGCCTGGCGCATTCTGGGCGTGCCCTCGAAGCTGAACGGCTTGGTAACGATGCCCACTGTCAGCGCACCGCACTCCCGCGCAACATGGGCGACGATCGGCGAAGCGCCGGTACCGGTACCGCCTCCCATACCTGCGGCGATGTATACCATGTCGGCCCCCTGTACCGACGAGCGGATAATTTCCAGGCTTTCCTCCGCCGATTGCCGCCCGATCTTGGCGTCGCCGCCAGATCCAAGTCCCTGGGTCAAATCCTCTCCGATCTGTATCTTCTCGTAAGCCCTCGATTCGCGCAGCACCTGGAGGTCGGTGTTGACCGCGACAAAGTCGACGCCTTTGAAATCCGAACCGACCATCCGGTTGACTGCGTTGCCGCCGGCCCCACCGATGCCTACCACCCTCAAAACGGTCAATCTTTTTTCGTCTTCCAGTTCGAAACGCATCGTCATCTCCTTTGCGCGGGTTAAATAAGACTGGCGATCGCTCGCACCAACTGGCGGAACGAGTAACGAAGGCGTTGTGTGACGGTTACTCCGTTCAGGCTCCTAGACTGCGCCTGTGCATCTGGATATAAGAGGCCGACTCCCGTCGAAAACTTCGGGTGATTCACGACCTCGGCGAGTCCCGCGGTGGCACGGGGGTACCCTACGCGCACCGGAAGATCGAACACCTGCTCTGCGAGTTCCTTCATGCCTGCGAGCATGGCCGACCCCCCGGTCAGAACCAGACCCGCGCCCAGTGACTTCTTCAGCTTGTTTTCGGTTATTTGCACGTTGACCAGAGAAAACAGTTCGGTCACGCGCGGCTCGATGATGCCTGACAACAGATGCCGCGGCACCCGACGGCTGCCACTAAATCCGATCGTGGGAACATCGATGGCGTCGTCGCCGTCGATCATGGTGGCCATGGCGCAACCGTGGCTGATCTTGATCTCCTCTGCGTACTGTTGGGACGTCCTCAAGCCGTAGGCAATGTCGTTCGTGATATTCTGCCCGCCAAGCCCAATCACTCCGCTGGCCATGGCACCGCCGTCTACAAACAGTATGGCGTCGGTCGTGCCGCCGCCGATATCCAGCAGCATCACTCCGATCTGGCGCTCGTCGGACGTCACCGCCGCGTAACTCGACGCGAGCGGCTCCACCACCATCTCGCCGATGTCGACTCCCGCCAGCCGCATCACCTTGGCCACATTGTCGAGCGCCGGCCGAGACGCCGTCACCACGTGGACCCTCGCCTCCAGTCGCGAACCGTACATACCAGCCGGATGTCGGATGCCACGCTGGCTGTCGACGATGTACTCTTGAGGAAGGGTATGAATGATTTCTCGATCATCTGGCAAGGAAAATCTTCGGGCTGCATCCAGCGCTCTGGCCACGTCGTCCTCGCCGATCTCTGCGTCCGGGCTGGGAATAGCAACGACGCCGCGACTGTTCATGCTGCGGATGTGCTCACCGGCGATCCCGACGTTGTACCTACGTAGCGACAGGCCGGCCATCTGTTCGGCCCCGTCGATGGCCCGCTTGACCGCCGCCGCCGTTCTCTCGATGTCCACGACAACGCCCTGTTTGAGCCCTTCCGCCACGGCCGTGCCAACGCCGATGATCCTGAACGGGGCGCACGGCGCTGCCTGTTCTGCCGGATCGCCCGTGGACTGGAGTCGGGGGTCGGTTCGGAGAGCGGCCCCGCGACTCGGAGGTATTTCGCGGCTGGGTTGAGCCCCGCACTCGGCAATCATGGCCGAGATCTTGGTGGTACCCATGTCGATACTAGCCCTCAGTCGAATCGTGCTTTTCAATTTAGTTACCTTCCTCTCCGTCAAATCCGTCCGCGAAGAACAACCTGGTCGTCGAAACGCAGGTCGATCAGCCGAGCCGTCGGTTCTTTTTCCGCCAGTGTGTCTTTGAGTAAGAAATACTTTTTCAAGCGGTTTTCGTAGTCCGTATCACCGAGCAGCAATACGCAGTCTTTTTTGAGCGACCTGATACTCACGCCCTTCTCCGACAGCTTGAGTTCAGAGATGTCCTCGGCGAATTCACCCCCGAATTGCTTACACAATCCCAGCGCGTACAGCGCACTGCGGAGATTGGGGTTGGTGTTGATTTTTCCTATTTCCACGTCCCGCTTCGACAAGCCAGTGATGATGGGAAGGTCGAGAATGGCCGAGAACTCGTCATCGTCCATCACCATCCCGTGCCGATCGACCTCGAGGAAGCGATCAGTGAATATCAACGCGACCGGCTCGCGCTCATCCACCACACACGTGACCCTGTCCGGCAATACGCGGCTCATCGACACATGCTCGACTCTGGGGTGCATTTTGATCCGTTCGGCGTATGTATCCAACGGTACGAGCAGGATGTTCTGTCCGATCAGGTCCGTGAGCATCTCTTCTATCTCCGAGGCGTCTGCGCGAGACATCCCTTTGAACACAACCTCGTGGATGGCAAAGCTCTCCGCGGTCGTCAAGTAGTTGTAGACGTACATCGAAGCTACGATCAGGACGCTGATAAACAAAACGGTCAAAACCCGTTTCGCCATCGCCTTGAGTGCCTTTCGCCTCTGTCGTTTGGTTCTATCGATTCCCAATGACGATCACCTCCGTTTTGAGAGTAACGCCGAACTTTTTTTTTACTTCGCGCCGCATCAAGTGGATTAGTTTCTCGACGTCGCCGGCCGTCGCCGCGCCCGCGACGTTAATGATAAAATTCGCGTGCTTTTCCGATATCATTGCCCCGCCTCGGGAGGTCCCCTTGAGCCCGCACGCTTCGATCATGCGGGCGGCGTGGTCGCCCGGTGGGTTGACGAAGGTACTGCCGAACGTGCGCTCCGAGATCGGTTGCGTTTCCTTGCGACTGAGGGTGCGCTCGTACGTGTCCATGTCGATATCCCCGGGCGGACATCGAAAAGTCGCCGACAACACGATCGAATCCTCGGGAAGATTGGTTTTCCGATAGCCAAACTGGATATCACCGGCGCGGAAAACGCGTTCGACACCGTCGGCATCCACCAGCTTGACGCGGGAGAGAATATTACCGACTTCGCTGCCAAAAGCGCCGGCGTTCATTACCACCGCTCCCCCCACCGTTCCCGGGATACCGATACCGAACTCCATTCCTGTGCGCCCCCGGCTGGTCATGTTTCTCGAAAGCCGGGCGAACGACGCGCCGCCCTCGGCGAAAACCGTTCGCTGGTTCATCCTGACCTTCGATAGATACCGACCCATCTTGATGACCACGCCGTCGAATCCCCCGTCGCGCACGATCAGGTTCGACCCATTGCCTAGCACCACGCACGGCAGCCCGTTCGATCGAACGTAGCGAGCCAGACGCACAACTTGCTTTGCGTTGCGAGGCACCACCATGTAACGGGTCGCCCCCCCAACACCGATAGTGGTGTGCCGCGACATGGGTTCTTCAAGGCGCAGACCTTCACCCACAATCCGGCGCAGTGCCTTGGCGGTTGATGCCTGTTTGGATCTGGTGGTCATCTTTTGTGTTGCTTTCGATTTGACCGCTTGCTTCCAGCCGGTGATTTCAGCTTCTTCAGCAGCAGGTCGCCCGCTTTAT
Source organism: uncultured bacterium (assembly GCA_965372335.1). Taxonomy (GTDB): domain Bacteria; phylum Krumholzibacteriota; class Krumholzibacteriia; order WVZY01; family JAKEHA01; genus CBDVBX01. Next base: position 14,589 of record CBDVBX010000056.1, read on the forward strand.
AGATGTCACCGGCCCCCATTGTGATCACCATATCACCGTCGCGTACCCGCGCGGAAATCTCGTCGGTCATTTCTTCGAACGATTTCGCGTAGCGCACATCGACGCGTCCGGTCGCCTCGATCCGGTCGATGATCGTTTGTGCCGTTACCCCGGGAATCGGTTTCTCCCCGGCCGGGTAGATGTCGGTAACTAACACCGCTTCGGCGCCGTCAAAGCAGGTCGCAAACGCATCCGCCATCGCCTGGGTGCGCGAGTAGCGGTGCGGCTGGAACATCACGTACAACCGCCGGTCGTAATTGTCGAGGGCGGCCTTGACCGTAGCGGCTATTTCCGTCGGGTGATGACCGTAGTCGTCGACGACCAACACCCCGGCTTCCGAACCTTTTGCTTCGAAGCGCCGCCCCACACCCTCGAAATCTTCCAAACCTTTTTTTATCGCGTAGAACGGGATTTCCAACTCTATGCCGACGGCACAGGTGGCCAGCGCGTTACTGACGTAGTGCGTCCCGGGCATTCCCAGTGTGATTTCGCCGAACGGCTCGCCGCGGTACTCGACGGAAAACCTGGTGCCCGGACCTTCCCGCGCCACGATCTCACCGCGAAGATCCGGAGGAAAGTGAGCGCTGCCCCCCAGCGAGTAGGTGATCTTCCTTCTTTTGACATCGGGCATGATGCTGCAGACGTTAAGGTCGTCGGCACACATAATCACTGCCCCGTAGAACGGCACGCGGTTGGCATATTCGACGAAACCTCGCTTTAACGCGTCGAGATCACCGTAGTAATCCAGGTGCTCGTTGTCGATATTGGTGATAACGGCGATCGACGATGGCAGTCGGACGAACGAGCCGTCGCTCTCGTCAGCCTCCGCGACCAGATAACGACCGCTGCCCAGCCGAGCGTTACTGTGAATTGTCTTCAATTTCCCCCCGACAATGACGGTGGGATCGAGACCGCCGTGCGCCAACACCGACGCCAACAGCGACGTCGTCGATGTCTTGCCGTGGGAGCCGGCGACGGTGACGGCGAACTTCAAGCGCATCAATTCACCCAACATCTCCGCGCGCGGGATAACCGGTATATCGGTGTCGGCCGCCGAGACGATCTCGGGATTCGATTCATTTACAGCGCTCGAGTACACCACCACATCCGAACCTTCGATATTTTCGCCGCGGTGCCCCAAGTGAATTATGGCGCCGAGAGTTTCCAATCGTTTGGTGGTCTCCGACATATTGAGATCGGATCCGGTCACTTTGAATCCGAGGTTTAGTAACAGCTCTGCGATACCGCTCATTCCGATACCGCCGATACCTACGAAATGAATCCTATTACACCTGCCGAGGAAAACCACCTAAGCGATCCTTTCGCGACAGATCCCGGTCTCGGTCCTTCGCGCCCCGTTGCCGCCGGAAGCCAACCGCTGCACTCCTACGCGTTTTTCACCGCGCCGTAAGGCGTTTTTTTTTACCAACCCGATGATGCGACCGGCAGCTTGGTCCGCCGCGTCTTCTCGGACCCAGCCTTTCATGGCGCTCGACATTTTCGCTCGTCGTGAATCGTCTTCCAAAAGCGCGCGAATTTCGATCGAAAGCCGGACGCCGTCGAGCTCTGCGTCTTTTATCACCACTACCGCTCCGAGTTTGCGCAGGGGCTCGACATTGAGACGCTGGTGATTGTCTGCGGCGTACGGATACGGAACAAATATTGTCGGCACACCGAACGCGGCCAGTTCGAAAACGCTCGACGCACCCGCCCTCGCCAATGCGACATCGGCGACGCTGTAGGCGTGGTGAATCTCGTCAACATACGAACGGACGACCAAGCGTCGATCGCCTCCGTCCAGATCCGAAGCTACCTCGGCGAAATCTCGTTCGCCGGTGAGCACCACAAACTGTGTGTCGGTTTCGTCGAGCAGACTCTGTGCCGCGGCGAACGCCGCCGTGTTCAACGAGTGGGCTCCCCTGCTACCACCGATCACCAGAACGGTGGGCCGCTCGGGATCGAGGCCGAAGAACTTGGCGCCGGCGATCCGATCCGGTGCTGGCGTACGACGCAGCGGATTGCCGATCACGAGGGTTTCCACTCCACCGGCGATTGAAGATCTCGATTCTTCGTACGACAAGAGAACCAAGTCGGCGAATCTGGCTAAGCGGCGGTTGACGAGGCCCGGAACGCTGTTCTGCTCCTGCAGTATTCTCGGCGTCGCCGTTAGAATCGACGCCACTACCATGGAGACGCTGGCGTAACCGCCGGTACCCACCACGACGTCCGGACGAAAATCGCGAATCGTTCGCACGGCCATCGTTGTGCTGCGAGCCACGTCGAAGGGTACTTTCAACTTGTTCGCCAGCGAAGCGCCCCTGAGTCCTCTGCCGGGTAAAAGCTGGAGTGTT
>CBDVBX010000057.1:0-16914 GCA_965372335.1 uncultured bacterium
ATCGAATATTTCGAACTGACGTAACGGAGCACCGACTGGGCACGCGCCGACGAAAGCTCCCAGTTCGACCGGTACCGATACTGCCAACGCTCGGCGATCTGTACGTCGTCCGTGTGGCCCTCGATCAAGATCGCGCGGTCAGGATACTGCTCGACGACATCGAATACCCGAGTGAGAATCTCCTTGCCGGTATCCGTGATCCTGGTGCTGCCCGACGCAAACGTCACCTCGCCGTCTAGCGTTACCTGCATTAGATCTTCCTTCTCGTCGATCCACACCTGCTCTTTGGTCCGCATGTCGGCCAGCGCCCTGTCCAGATCGGCACGAAGGCTCTCGGTAGTAGCTTTCTCGGCCCGTACATCCGTTTCCAGTTTGTCGATCTCCTCTTGCAACGCCGCGATCTGTGCGTCTTTCTGCTGCATGACCTTTTTGTTGGAACAACCGGTAGCGATCATACCGACCACGACGGCAAGAAGAAGAGCGACCAATAACCTCGTTCTCATCGAACGACTCCTTTCGGTAGATTCCTGAACGCCGGCCCGGACCTCGCGGCCCCACCCGGCTTCGGAAGGAATACAGGATTATGTTCTTGTTGTCAACCCGGCGCCTATTTCTGAAACGGCGCCATAAAACCGATCGTTATGCCTAGCACGTGGTTGTATACGTCTTTATTCCCTTTATCGATAGACGTCACGCCAAAGGTATATCGGACGTCGAGCAAAACAGTCGATTGCGACATTTCGAATTCCAGCGCCGCACCGATCACCCCGGCGACTTCCCACCGGTTGATCTTGCCGTGGATCGGTATCCGCTCGTCGAATGTATCGACTCGATCGCTACCGTCGGGCAGCCGTACTCGCGCCTCGCCTTCCAGGCGAGCTTCGGCGCGTGTGTTGTAGCCGACCGACGGCCCGAGCAATACCGTCAACCCGACTCGGTCCGAAGAGGGTAGCGTGAATGCAGCCAATAGCGGAAACTCGACATAGTCCAGCCGAACGCTTAGTTGTCCGTTGATATCCGCGTTGTACACCACATCGCTGGGGTATTCTATTTCCCAAATGCCGTAAACGGTGCCATCGCCCCCCTTCTGCGAATACAGTCCCTCCAGCTGGAGCGCGAAGCGGTCGGTGAATTGACGGCGCACGAACGCACCGCCGACAAATCCCGCCAACGAATTCCCCACGCTGCCTGCGAGGTACAAATCCGGTCTGGCGACCCACGGCGCGACGGCATCCCCCCGGAATTGAGCCACATTCACCCCAGCCTTTAGGCCACCGAACCACTTCGGCTGGGCCGGAGACACGTTCGCCGCCAAGGTGACAAACACTGCAGCGATCAACAATACGCAGATAGTACGAGTCATCATTAAGTCCTCCCAAATTTCCGATGAGTCTAGACGGCGGCGGCTGTACTGTCAACCATAACCGATTGCCATGCTGTTGGTTATCAACACATTTCTCCTCGGCCTCGGTGACGGCCGGCCGCATTGTGTGGTATCCTCCAGGTCGATACCCAACGAAATCGCTACGCACCACCCCCGCGGACCCCAAGAAGAAGAGGTGACCGTATGATCAGGATCCTCGTCGTCGTCGCGGTACTGTTCGGACCGATCCGATCGGCCGCCGATGTGTCCGTCAGGACGGTCGATTTTCTGGAAGTGCCCGGCCTCAGTGTCAACGGCGCCGGTCCGGTGCTGGTCCAAATCGACGTTGAGCGCAACCGCTTGGTCGCCGCCAACACGCTCAGCTCGTCGATGTCGGTCGTCGACTGCCGCGATCACACCGTGAAAAACATACCGCTGGGCGGACGCGCGCTGCAGCATTTGAAATCGGAAGCGATGATCATCGCCCGAAAAAGCGGCGATGTTTATCTCATCGGGACGGGCTGTCTCTACGTCGTCGATCCCGACCGCCAAAAGTCGAAGACGATCCCCACCGAGGTTCAGTACGAATCGATCGCCGTCGACGAAGGGACCGGAAATGTGTTCGTCGTTGGCCGCGAAAGCGAGTCGTTGGGTTTTCTCCCTGCCCACTCCGGTACGCTGGTGTCGAAGAAGTGGGTGGATACGCGAGAAGACTTGATCAACCTCAACGCCACACCACCACCCCCGATTCGCAAGGTGATCGCCGACAACTCGATCGGCCGCGTGGTCGCCATCGACGGAATCGATCCGGCGTTGTACTTGTTCAACGGTGAAAACGGAGAGTTGATCGAGTCGAGACCATTGCCGCTGGAGTCGGGTGGTCGCTGGCATCTAGCCGGTTACGATGAGGAGGATCACGCGCTGTTCGTCGTCATCGAACGCGCCGACCGTAAAGTCGTACAAGCCGCCCGTATCGATGTGCTCGGTGGTGACGATGTCATCGTTCCGCTCCCCGAATTCACCGAAGGTGTCGGTATCACGTTTAATCCGCGGCGCAAAGAGGTATACATCCCCTACGACAACCATCCGTCGGTGCACGTCGTCGAATTTACCGGAGGCGGGACTTTCGAGGAGATCCGTTTACCCGCTTACGGAAACGACGCAGCCGCAGTAGACGTCGACAACGACAAATTGTACATCGGCAGCTGGGCGCACGGGGAGGTCGACGTCGTCGACCTCAAAACGAGAACGCTGGACAAACGCATCACCGGCCTCGGGATCATTCCCCACATGTTTACGATCGCCTTCAATCCGAATAACGGGCTCGTCTACTTTCCCAAGGGCGCGACGGCTGTCAACGGCACTTTTGGTGCCGCCGTGACTGCTCTCGATCCAACCACCGAAAGAACGAAGAAGATCTACACAGGTTGGGCGCCTATTGACCTGGTCGAGGTCGCCGAGCGGGGAACCTTTTTTGTCTTCAATTCCGAGGACCAATTCGCCGAAGTGCGAGCCGACGGCACGTATGACATCCACACGCTTCCGTACGACTATCCCGTGCGGTCGATCACGGGACCGGAGTCGAAAATTTGCCTGTCTTACGGGCCGCACCAGTCTTACTGGCCAACCGTCTATATTTGGGACGCCAAAAATGGCGTGCTCAATATAAGCCTCCGCGATCGGGACCGCGACAGCGATCTCGAGTTTTACGACCGCCGCATTCCGCGGCAAGCACATCGAATGGTGGTCGATCGTGATGGCGTTATGTACTTCACCCAGAACAACTGGGGGAAGGAGGAACAGTTTCTGGGCGTTCTGCAGGACCCCGTGCGCGTATTCGAAGCTAACCAGCGGATCCGCCTAGGTGAGGATGTCGAGCGGGAAATCACGCAACGGATCCTCGAGTACGACCCCGTCGCACACCGGCTATACCTGGTTCGCATCGGAGAAAATGACACCGATCCCAGCATCCTACAGGTGATTGACCCGGCACAAAAGAAAGTACTCGCCAGGGTTGAATTGGGAATTACTGCCACTGACCTGGTTTTCGATGACTCACATATCTACGTCGCGAACTTCGATTCGCGAAACGTCTCGGTCGTCGACAAGGTGAATTACACCGTCCGCGAACTACAAACTGGAAACGCGCCCTTGAAGATGTGCCTAGTCGGCGGAGAGGTGTTTGTCATCGACCATATCGACAACACGATCCAGAAGGTGGGCAAACGCGGCAAATCGTACAAACTCCCGCACAACACAGCCGGAGTGCGTCCAAATAACGTATTCGAATGGCGAGGCAACGCCGTTGTCACCGTGCACGGCCCCGAGGCAATGTCCGTCGTTCAATTCGACCCCCGGACGAACAAGTTCTCAACGCTCCACCACCTGGAGTATCCTTTCGGCGATACCCACTTCGATACACGTAACGTATCGTTCTACGTCCGCGGCCAGTATGGTGACGCCGTATTCGAAATAACGCAGGGAAGCGTAGACGCCGATGGACGTCTGTGGATAACGGATTTTCTCTCCGGCAAGTTGTTCGTATTCGAGTAACGACAGAAGACCGGCGCGCTGCCGCAGTCGGTCTATTTGAGCCTGGCCAGGAGCTTCTTATAACGGGGATCGTCGCGAATGGTATCGAAGTCAGGGTCGTTTTCGAGCCATTGTGGGTGGGCAAACCCGTTGTCGATGGCGTTCTCGAGACACTCGAAAGCTTTGTCGTAGTCGCCAAGAATGGAGAACAGGCAAGCCGCGTTGTAGAGCGTCGCCGAGTCGTTCGGTGCGAGCAACATCGCCCGTTCGTTCCACTCGAGGGCTTTCTCATTCGAATTCAGCGCACTGAGTGCGTGGGCGCCCAGGTACCACGCCCTCGCGTCTTCCGGGTTGAACTCCAGGTGCTTTTCGGCAACCGCCAGCCCCCGCCGAAACGCTTCTGTCACTTCATCCGGCCGATCCAGCCCACGGTAAGTGTCCCCCGCCAGAATTGGCGCCTGGTAGTCTTCGGGTTGTACTTCGCCCGCTTTGGCGAACAGCTCTGCGGCTTTCTCCAGCTTTCCCTGCGACCGGCTGGTGCGGGCGTAGAAGTAATACGCCTCGAATAGTTTTGGCGATAATTCAATCGCCCGCTCGAATTCGCGTTCCGCTTCTTCGAAACGCCCGTCCAGCGAGACGGCAAGTCCGTGCGACGCATGCGCCTCGGCCAATTCGCCGTCGAGTTCGAGCGCCTTCCGGCTCGCGGTTAGCGCATTCTCAATCGTGGTTTTGTCGCTGTCGTAGTACATGTATATGATCGAATAGCAGTCGGCCAGCCCGCAATACGCCAACGCGTACTGACCGTCCCTGATGATCGCATTGGTGAACATGTTTCTCGCGTACTCGAGCCCCTTGACCTCCATACGGTGGAAGTACTGCCGACCGCGAATGTAGAACTCGTAAGCGTCTACGTCGGTCGTGGGGACCTTTGCCATCGCCCGCTTTTCCTTTGCCGTCAACTTGACTTCGAGCGCGTCGACGATATGCTGTCCGATCTCGTCCTGGATGGCAAAAACGTCCTGTAAATCGCGGTCGTAACGGTCGGACCACAGGTGGTAGCCGTCGCGCACGTTTATAAGCTGAGCAGTAATTCTAATCCGGTCCCCGGCCTTGCGAACGCTCCCTTCGAGTATTGTATTGGCCCCCAATTTACTGCCGAGCTCTCGTATATCCAGCCCCGAGTTCTTCAACGCAAATGAAGACGTTCTTGATACCACCCGCAGACTTTCGATGCGCGAGAGACGGGTGATGATGTCCTCCGCAATGCCCTCGCAGAAGTAATCCTGTTCCTTGTCCGCGCTCATGTTGGTGAACGGAAGGACGGCAATCGATGGGCGGGTTACGGCGCTCTGTTCGATGCCGGTTTTCATTTCTTTTAGCGAGACTTTCAGATCGGCGAGCATTTGATCCACCAATTGGTATCGTTCGGTCCGATCTTTTTCCAACGCTTTGCCAACTATCCGTGTGACCGATTCGGGAACATTCAACCCGAGATCGAACAGAGGGGGTGGATCTTGATTTGCAATCTGGTAGACGATGATTGAATCGTGATCACCCCGAAACGGCACTCGCCCCGCGATCATCTCGTAGAGACACACACCCAGCGCCCAAATATCGGTCCGATGATCGACCGCCTCTCCGCGCGTTTGTTCCGGCGACATGTAGGCGACCGTTCCAATCGCGATTCCTTCTTTGGTTTGAGCACTGCCGGCGAGTTTTGCCAAGCCAAAATCCAAAATTGTCACCTGACCATCGTCACCGACCATGACATTGGCGCTCTTGATGTCTCTGTGTACGATGTCACTATCGTGCGCTGCCTGAAGTCCCTGCGCTATCCGGATAGCGATGTCCACGGCGCGGGTGACCTCCATCGGGCCGCGCTCGACGATGGCTTCGAGGCTGTTCCCTGGAAGAAATTCCATCGAAATGAAGGGCACGCCCCTGTCTTCCCCGATCTCGTAGACCGTACATATGTTGGGATGCCTCAGTGAGGCTGCCGATTGTGCCTCACGCAACAGACGGGCCTTCTCTTTCTCGGATACTCCCCGGCCCGCCGTCACCACTTTCAAAGCGACCGGCCGTCCGAGCTTCGTGTCCTCCGCCCGGTAGACCACACCCATGCCTCCCCCACCGAGTTCTTCCAGAATCTTGTAGTGAGCTATTTTCTGGCCTATCATGTGTACTCCCAAGCGCTTGCAGCTGCATTGTATCAATTGTGGCCGGTTTGTTGTAGCGCCCTTTCTATGTTTGCCTTCAACTCGTGGCCGATTCGGTTCTCGGGCTGGCTGGCAATCATCCTCTCCGCCATCACGAGAGCGTCACGAAACTCACTCTGTTTAATGTAATAGTCGGCTAGCGCATAGAGATAGTCGAAATTATCGGGTTCCAGCTCGACAGTGCGCAGCAGGGCCGCCTTCCCGTCGCGCCCCAACCGCTGTTGAATGAGGCCTAGATTGTAAAATACCCGTGAGCGATCCGGCATTCCTTCCGCAGCCTTTTCGAGGTATACAACCGCCTCGTCGAAGCGCGCCATCTCCGCCAGCAACAAACCCAGAGAGTACGCCATTTCATGCTCGTCGGGGTAATCTTCGAGTATCTCTCGTAAGAGTTTCTCTGCTTCTTCGTTCCGCCCTTGCGAGTTATGGAGCATGGCGAGATTTGCCTTGGCCGGGTAGAACAGACCATCGATTTCGATGGCCGCTTCGTAGTAGGCCTGCGCGCGTTTCTGGTCGCCAAGTCGTGTATACAGATTGCCGAGGTTGTGACCTGCGAAAGCAAAGTCGAGAGAGTATTCCATCGCTTCCGTATACTCGGTTAGAGCCGCCGCCAAAGCTTCCTGCTGATATGGCTTGAACAGCCGATCGGGAAGGCCGGCCAGCCGCGAAGCCGCTTGCAGTCGAACCGCGCGAACGGGGTCGAAAAGCAACGGTATGACTAATTCCAACAACTGTTCCGGGTCCGATGCTTGCACGTTGGTTACGGCGGTATAACGTACCAGCGCATCATCGTCGGAAAGCGCCCGATTGAACGCGGCGGTGCTCTCGTCCCCCGGGTAGGCGGCCAGAAACGAAAGCGCCGTGGCGCGTACTATCGAGGGGTACAACTCGTCGCCGGCCAGGCGAATCAACGGGTCGCGAGCTTTGGGCTCTCGCACCCGTCCAGATGCCAGGATAGTGCCATAGTGGGGCTTTCGAGCCAGACCGTACCACTTCTGATAGTGCTCTATCGACCATTCCACGGATTTATCGTCGTGGCACTTCGCTTGTCCGCACGCGTTGGGCACACCTCTTTCGATTGAGAGGTCGGGCCGTGGCACTCGCAGGCTGTGATCAGCGCGCCAGTCGACGACCATGTAGGGGCGCTCCGGCATGTGACACTTCACGCACAGATGACCATCGCTCGGCTTTCCCTCGTGTTCTTTCTTGTGGAAGTGGTGATCGTAACTGTCGTAGACCTCCTCCTCGTGGCACTGCGAACAAAGTTCGTTGCCCTCTTTGATGAGTTCAAGGCTGTGGACATCGTGACAATCGCTGCAGCGAACGTCGTTCTTGTACATCTTGCTCTGTACGAACGAACCGTAGACGTACACCTCCTCCAGAATCTGGCCGTCGGCGAAGTAAAGTCCCTCTTCCAGAATCGACGGTACCATGTTGTCCATCAGGACGGCTCTTCCGTGATCGTAGTCACCCAACTCGCTTCTCCGCGAATGGCAGGGCGCACAAAGTTCCACCTGCTGCTGTGAACTGATGTCGCCGGTTTGGATCACCAACTCGTAGTTCTTCGCGTCGGGACGCCCCATCGGCGGGAGTTGTGCCCATGCGAGGTGCAGGGAACCGGGTCCATGACACGCCTCGCAGCTCACGTTGATCTCTGACCACGTCGTGGCAAATGTCTTCGATACCGGGTCGTAGTTTTTGATGAGGTTGGTGGAGTGGCACTCGGCGCACATGCCGTTCCAGTTTTGAGCGGCGCGCGTCCAGTGCAACCAGTCGTCGGGCGGAATGTCCCGACCGGGATACAGATAGTACCACTCGCCTCGTACGGTGTCCCACGCGATGGTGAGCGCCTGGAGTCTCCCCCCAGGAAACGGCACCAAATACTGCTGCAGCGGACTCACACCGAACGTGTACAGAATTTCAAAATCGCCGGGCTCGCCGTCCGGCCCCTGCGTGTGGACATAAAACTTGCCGTTGTTTCTGTAGAAACGGGCGGTGATCTCACCCGATTCGAACACGGCGTCGTCGAAATTGCCGAGAACAGAGCTGTCGGTCGCTGCCGCCATGGCCTTGTCGTGGTCGCACCCCACCCAGGAATCGTACGCGTCCTGGTGGCAGTCGACACACTGTTCCCGTCCAACAAAGGTCGCGGCTGGGAGATCGGCGATTCGCGCACGCTCGGCTCGCGCGCGGCGCTCTTTCATCGTGTAGATAGGTATAGACAGAACGATCACTAGAGACGCGATCAGCCCTACGACCTTCCATTTCTGTAAATCGAGAGGATTCATCGTCGAATGGTATTCCCGGTCTAGGGACGCGTTACCTGAGCGATTTCGAACGAATTCCGTTTCAATGCTTTGCGAGTGTCTACTTTTACGATCCCGTTCTCGATCCTCACCGGGAACCAGTCGAGCGCCCGGGGCGCCGGCGGGCTCAACACGTCGCCGGTGATGTCGAAAGCCGAGGAGTGACACGGGCACACGAACCGCTCCCCGTCGCCGTCCCAGGGTACAGTACACCCGAGGTGTGTGCACCTCCGCGAAAGCGCCAGAAATCCGCCGTCCGCCAATCGCGCCAGATAAAACTGCCCCTGGCGAAACGCCGTTACCGAATTGGGCTCGAATTGATCCAACGGGCCGGCCACCACGATGGCATCGTCGTCTTCGACCGGGTGCCGCCTGCGAGGCCGGAGGAAATCGACGGCTATCAGCGTGTACTCGGCGATCGCGACCACGCCCAACCCAATCCACAACCACCACAAAAACGCACGGCGCGAGACCGGTGCATCGGCGATCTGGGGCCTTGCTGGCTGTTTTATGTTCTGTTTCTTTTTTGTCATCAGGTACCCCACGGCCATGTCAGCGCCATGCCCGGGCCCCGAAACCAGATCCCGGTGATCGTCAGCACGGCGAACACAACCGCGAGCAGTATGAACATGGCTTGAATCATTTCGTTGTTCGAGGCGGCACGCCGCTTCTTGAGAAGCGCGTAAAAAACACCCAGGGCCGCTATCAGAATAACCGCGGGTAGCAGCCCATTGCTTACCGCCGGCGGGGTCCCCGTGAGCCAGGCGCCCAGGTCGACCCAGAACTCGTCCGCCACGATCCACAATGGCACGACAAGCACGGCCGTGATCGCCGCCATCAATCCCAAACGCCGTCCCTTGCGCGACACCATAAATACACCCGATGTGTCGTGGTCATATGTCACGTACGGAATCAACACCAGCCCCATCATCGCCAACAGCGGAATGATGACCACGGAGAACAGCGGGTGGAAGTGCAGCTGAAGCTCCTGGAACCCCATGAAATACCACGGCGCCTTGGCGGGGTTGGTACTCATCCCTGGGTTCGCCGGGTCTCCCAGCGGCGCGTCGAACGCAACCGCAAACACCATGACAAACGCGATCAGCACCAGCGCCACCGCGAGTTCCCGAAGCAGCAGGTGCGGCAATGCCAACACGTATTCCGGTTTTTCATCGGGTTTTTCGACTTCAGAACGTGGAATGACGACGCCGCGTGCCTTGCGGACACGCCAAAAATGGAAGGCCATCAGTACGACGATAAGAACCGGCATCACCGATGTGTGGGCGGCGTAGAAAATGATTAACGTCTCCTGTCCGATTTCGGGACCGCCCCGTAACACTCCCTGGAGCCAATCCCCAACGAACGGTACATACCCGATCATGCCGGTCACGATCGTGATCGCCCAGTATGAGAGCTGATCCCACGGCAGGAGATACCCCGTGAAGTTCGAGATCAAGACACAGGTAAGAAGCAACAGGCCGATAACCCAGTTGAACTGCCGCGGCCCGGTATATCCGCCGGTCAGATACACCCTCGCCAGATGGAGCAGAACGATCACGATGAGGAAATTCGCACTCCAGTGATGGATATTTCGGACCAGACTGCCGAAGAAGACGTCGTTTCGTAGCGACACGATCGATTCGTAAGCGAGTCCGGGCGCTGGCTTATACACGAAGATGAGCAACACGCCGGTGGCAACGAGGAGCGAGAACAGAACCGCCGACATGCCACCCAACCCGAACGTGTGAGTATAGCGGATTGTTTTTTCGGGCAAGCGCGTGGGCCGAAAATGGAGCAAGAGATGGCTGAAGACGACCCGTCTTCGCTCGCGATCGTCTCTGGGGATGACCGGCCCGCGGAACACCGAACGCCAGATTCGGCGTAGCAGTCCGCCCCGGTCCCGAGTTTGATCCGTGTTTATCATTTTGGCTCGTGCCACCCTCACTTTACCGTAACAAACGTCATCTTAGCAGACACAGGTTCGGGAAACAAAGAAGTTAACTTTCGAAACTACGGGTAATTACATCGCACGAAATCGCTCGCCTAACCAAAAACACGGTTGTCTGCCGGGTTCATCGGCTGTAATCTGACCGGTATGTCAAGACGCGTATTGGCCACCATCATCTCGATCTTCCTCATCTTATCGGTGAGGAGTGCCTCCGCGCGGCCGAAGACAGACCACGTGTTGCTCAAGAACGGTGACCGCATTACCTGCGAGATCAAACAGCTCGCTCGTGGAAAACTCCAAGTCAAAACGGACGACATGGGCACGATCGACATCGAGTGGGACGAAATCGCCGGGCTGAACAGCGATTTTTACTTCCGGGTCGAGGACTCCCAAGGGCTCCGTCTCTACGGCTCCATCCAGATCACGGAAGGCGAGGACGTGCTACGCATCATCGGGGGAATGATGATTGCCTCGCTGGATTTGTCCACCGTGGTGGAGATATTTCCGATCGAAACGGGTTTTTGGGCCCGATTGGACGGGTCGTTGAGTGTCGGTTTCAGCTATACCAAGGCCAGTGACGTGGCACAGCTGACCTTCGACTGGGCCAATCGGTACTCGACCGAGAAGAACCGCTACGATTTTAGCGCCGGCGCAATCGTTACGCAAACGGGTGCGGCGGACTCGGCCTTAACACGCCGGTATGACGTTACGTTTGCTTACTTTCGCCTGTTGAGGAAAAAATGGACGGGATCGGGCGATATTTCCTACGAGCGAAATGACGAACTGGGTCTTCGACGCCGAATTCAACCCGGCGTCAGCCTCGGTTACAGCCCGATCAAAACTTCCCACGACATTCTGATGTTCTCGCTTGGTGTCGCGCTCAACTCGGAGCTGGCAACCGGGGGAACGACCCCAACGCAGAGTGCGGAGGGGGTCATTTCGGGGAGTTACCAGCGGTTTGTGTACGATTCACCCAAAACCGACATCAGAACCACCCTGGTTTATTATCCGAGTCTCACGCAGCAGGGGCGGTACCGACTCGCCTACGAATTGAAGTTCCGCCGCGAGCTGATAAGCGATCTATTCTTCGATATCAGTTTTTGGACCGACTACGACAGCGACGCGCCATCTGGTGCAGGTGAAGAAATTGACTACGGTATCATTGCCTCCCTGGGCTACACGTATTGAGTTCGCGCTGCAGATTCCAATCGATATCATAACCAAAACGGCCCCGCTTATCGCGCGGGGCCGTTTGTAGTGGATGGGGCCTCGAACAACTCGGGGCGAGAAGTTGAGTCTTACAAATTCACGCCGAGGACGACGGCGCCGCCCAAGAAGAAGCCGGTTCCCGAACCGCTCACTCCTTCCGACCGTTCTACATTGAGGGCCATGGTGCCAAACAGCACTTGGGGCTCGATAAAGAACTTCTTGGTGGCACCCAGGTTGATCTTGGCGCCGAAGCCGGCGTGGAATGCGAAAGCCGCTGTGGTGCCGTCTCCCGAATCGGGTGCGTACGAGAGCGAACCGTCGGCTGCTCTCTGGCGATCCTCCCACTCCCATCCGACCATCAGGATGTCGATACCCGTCATCAGCTCGAAGTCCACAGACTTGGCGATCGGAATGTAGTAACGAATGCCCACGCCGGCGCCGGGACCTTTGCCGCTCTCTTTGTATTCGGAAGTGTACACGTCGGTGTAGCCCTCTTGTTCGATTTCTTCTTCGCTCCAGCGGATGAAGTCCAGGCGGGTGACGAAAGACACCTGCGGTCCGATGGGGTGGGTATACTCAACAAAACTCAAACCGTTGAAAATGAGACCCAGCGGGTTGACCCCGACCGTAGGGGTGGGGTAGCGATCCTGCTGAGCCTTTGAGACCAACGGAGCGGCAATGATCGACGCGAAAACCAGAATAAGAAGTGTCGTGAAGCGTGCCATGATATTCTCCTTTTTAGTCTACGATTGAATGGCTACTCTTGCGTATCTACCCCTTACGTTTGACAGGGCCGGTATTTCTTACCGAAAACCTCAATAAAAACAAAAAAAGAGAAACGGCCTGGCCGGCCGCTTCTCTTATTCGGGTTTCGCCGAAAATGGAGGCCATGTCATCGACCGACGACGTAACCCTCACCACTTTCTTCGATCTTCTCAGCCATCAATTTGACCGTATCATCCCCCATTTTGGCACTGAGCGTCAGCACGTTGCCAGATCGCTGCCAGGTACCGGATGTCGGCAGGTTGGGCGACGAGATCTCGAACTTGTCGCGGTTGGTCGAGATAGTGCCCTCGTCGTAGTACGTCTCCTCCCAATCCTCGTTGATTTCCACGTAGGCGAAGAACCCGTCGGCGTCGATTTGGAATGCGGCCAGGGCCGATGTGGGCTGCCAATCCAAAACCTTGCCGAGGTCCGCCGTTCTGCCACCGACGGTCGCGCCCGTGAACACCCAAATACCGACGAGTCGTGCGTCGACTCCCGTGGGATCAGGATCTGGGTCCGGGTCGGGGTCATTGTTGTTATTTTGATTCTGGACCGGCGGCGCCGTGGGGCTCTCCTTGCAGCCCACCGCTAGAATCATCATGGCCGCCATCAGTAGCACCGTTATGAGTTTGAATGTCTGCATGATAATCTCCTTGTCTCTGGGGTCGTGACTGCCTGATTCAACTGCCTTTCTACCCTCAACGTTTACCGAAGCGGTGACTTCTTACCGGGAATTGCGAGATTTTGTAAGATATTTGTTGGAAGTTAGTTACGGGCGGTCGATGTACGGAAGGCGGGTGAAACGGGGCTTACTCGACGACGAACGTATACTCGTGCAGGGGACGATCGCTGTCGGGCGGGTAGACCTCGATGTGGTATTGGCCCGACAAGAGCGAGCCGGCCGATAGTAACAAAGTGGCCATTTCGCGCTCGTTGAAGTCGTCGAAGTGATCGTTGTCGTAAATAACTGCGTTTTGGTCGGTCCGCACGCTCACCCGAAAGTGCCGACCCTCGCGGGCACCGTCGATGCGAAACATGACGACCAACGGCTGTCCGGCGGCCACCTTGTGATCGCCGAGGGATCGAGTCCCCACTAAGAGCAGCGACTGTACACCCTGCACCGGTCGGTCCTTTACATGCCGCAATCCCACATACGCCGGAAAAGCCAGTAGAATCACGATCAAATACGAGACCACCGGCTTGAGGAGAAAACTGGTCTTGGGCCACAACGCGTCGAGCAGTCGGGACCACAAAGATTCGCGTTCGGTCTCCGGCTCTAGCGCGGTGGTGGCGGAACGAACCAACTCTTGGACGTCGGCGTCGGAGCGCAACAGACTTGCAACTCCCTCAAATCGCGTTACTTGCTCGAAACAGTGGTCACAGGAGAGCAGGTGGAGCTCGAACGCCTCCTGCTGTTCGGCATCGAGCTGGTCGAGTTCAAAGGCGTGTAACAAATTTCCGATATCGTGGTCTATGCATCGGTTCACGCCGTCACCCCTTTGCCCTCGAGGCACCGCCGGAGCAATACCCGGCCGCGGCTCAAAGCGACATAATAGCTATTCGGTGCGACCCCGATTCGGTCGCAAATGTCCGTCGTATTGTACCCTTGGTAGGAGAGGTTGAGTATGCGGGCGTAGTTACCACCGGCCTTGATCATCTCGCCGAGGCACTCCAGGAGAAAACGCTTCAGATCGGGATCGACTTTGCCGCTCGATCGAAATTCGACGTCATCGACAAGCTCCTGCTCCCGGCCGACCATCCGTCGCTTTTTTTGTAAGTAGTTGCCAATTTTCATCTTAAGTACCCCGTGAGCCCACGGTAAAAACCCGACCGTGAACGATTCATTCTTATACTTTTCGAAAACCGTCGTACACGCCTCCTGAGCGAGATCTTCACATTGTTCCTCTCCTATTCTCAGTTTTGCGATGTACTGAAACCTATCAAAGAGTTTTTCGAAAAGTTGCTTTTCGGCGAGGGCGTCACCGGAGAGGGCTTTCTGGGCGAGTTCTTCCATGGTCGACGAAGCGCCAGACGGGGCTCCGGACACCACCGTAAGTCGTTGATAATCCGTTGTCAAATCGAATCCTCGTGGGTACACTCCATGAGCCGTACTAACAGATAGGAGTCCATCATCAGAGCCCTCACCGTTCTACTCTTATTCGCTTCCACATCACTGCAGGCGACTGAGGTTTCGTTCCCTATCACATGGCAATCCAGGGGCTGGATTTACAGATACAATCCCGTGGACGAAAGCTTTTTTCTCGACGGCGGATTGGTCAGCACCGTGGACGCCGTCGCCGTCGACGGTAGATCGCTCGACGTATTCTTTTATTTGGGCGCCGCAATCACACTCAACATGGGGTGGCAGGAAGACGAAGATGTGGTATTCGACCCTCGGGACGCTCACTACTCCCTGATCGGCGGTTTACGGTGGGAAGTCTCCCACTATATGGGAAATATCGAATACCTGCACGACTGTTACCACGATATCGATTACTACGACGAAAAAACCGAAATTTGGAACGTGGCCAAATTCGATTTCTACAACCGCAATTGGTTTCCTAAGTATCGCCGGGGGAACTGGCGAGAGAGAAGCGGGAGAGGACTTATTTTCGATTACGGCTACTACGCCACGTTTTGGTACTTTCCCGCTTGGGGGTCGAACGAGTGGATACAGCTCAATCACAGTTTTTCTTTCGCGTTGGGAGGCGGGCTCAAACTTGCCCTAGCTCACTGGAACAACAACGCCTTCGAAATCCGTCCGAACGTCTTGTTATTTCGCGACCACGACAACGGATGGACTCACAAAAATAACACGCTCATATACCTGACACACTACGGTAGAGATGGTACCGCTGCCCTTTTCGGCGGCCCGCAGTGGGATTCACAGCACATCAAACCGTCGGGCGACCGCTGGATTTTCGGGTTGGATTTCTATTTCTGAGGCACTGATCCGTCGCCAAGGGGCGCTACAGCTTGACCGAGAATCCGACCAAAAAAGTGATTTGGCGATAGGAAAGTTCCGCGATTTCGCCTGAATCTAGCACGGTACTGTCGCCCTCCGGGTTCAGATTGATGATCTGTTCGATCATTTCGCTACCCCAGGCGTAACTGACTCCCAACATCAACTGGGTTTTCTGCATGGAGATATTCGTACCCCCCGACACGTGGAAAATGTCGAATCCCGTTATCGCGACGTCGGACTCCGGATCGCGCGCGGAGTAGTCGGTATTGAAACTCAAGTAACCTGCGTACTTGTCACCGAACTTGTGATCGATTCCGATTGCAAAGTTGGTCACACTTTTGAGTTTATGCTGAAGAGTACGCGTTACTGTTTCCCCCGTTCCCTGCGACGTAAAACTTTCGAGTTCCAGGACTGCGTACGTGTCCACTTCGTCAAACCACTCGGCGGCCAGCTGAATGTTGGATTTGTTGAGATGGAGCGCAACGCCCACACCTACGGACAGCGGCGAGTTGTAATTCGCCACCACCCCTTCCTGAACGTTCGTGGCGAATATGTTATCGACTGTCCCATCCTCGTCCAGATCGAGACCTATACGGGTAGAATTGTAGACGGCGCTTCCACTTCCGGAAAGTTGGACGTTGGGAGTGGTCAGTGTTAAACCCACGGTCACCGGCCAGAAATTTAGTCCCAATCCCGCTTTCCACAGGAAGCTATAAAAATCGGCCGAGTAACTGTCGATGTCATAACCGAGCGCCATAAATCCTGAGTCGGTTCGCGCCTGTGCGAACACCTCAAACTGACTGCTTTGGCTTCGGATCGACAGGTACTGCGTAATACCAAACCCTACCTTTTCGCTAAACCCTCGAGCCCATGTGATTCCCGCCCACATCTCCCTTGTGTCTCCGTTCTTCACCAACCCGCCCGCAAAACTCTCCTCCCCTGGGTTATCAAGAACGTCCGTCCTCGCCACGCGGCTCCCCCTGATCTCGGCCTTGAACCGGTACCGCGTCAACAGCGAATACGCCAATTTGTTTTTTCCCAGCCACGTTTTCCGGAACGCGCCGGCTAACATGTTCGGCAGGGGATTGAATCTGGACGTTTCGAGGTCGATTCCTTCGCCGGCACCGTTTTGGATGGTCAATGAATTCGACCGGTAGGCGTTAGCCGATAACAGCAGCTCGGGCTCTGCGATGTATCCCAGAGCGCCGGGATTGTAGTAAGTGGCACTCATGTCGCCGACACTGCCGATGATCGAGCCGCCGAGGAGCATCGCGCGCGGACCGTATTGGTTGTTCCAATAGTGCGTGTCCTGGGCAAGCACCCCCGCCGGCACTGATACCGCCAACCCTAGCACGACGCAAAAGAGTATTTGGGCGTTTCTAACACTCGTCATGGAATCCTCCTGTTGATGTCTCGTATTGAATTCCGATTTTGCCCCGGCGACTATTCTAACAGGGATCGGCAGTTTTGAGCGCCCGAATTAAATGGGTTGCACGGAGGTCGAAAACCCTGATAGTGGATACGCGGCATTACATCCGCGATCCCAAATACGCCAAGATCGGGTAGGGCGGGGCCTCACGGCCCCGTCCTCCCACACCACCGGGCATACG
>CBDVBX010000058.1:0-16901 GCA_965372335.1 uncultured bacterium
GCACGTGATGCTCACCGGACTTCTGGCAATGGCGCTGGGCTATGGCATCATGCAGATGAGCTATCGGTTCGACCCTACGCCGCCAGCGGTGGTGACCATATGCGAGAAAGAGATCTGTGTTCCAGCGGAGTTCTGGGAAATCGCTCGCGACGGCGAATCGCCGGCCGTGACGTCTCCGTGGGGCGAGTCCCACACACCGCGCGCGTTTCGTCTCGTGAGCAGTGGCAGATTGGCCATTTACAACCCGTACGAATATGGCGCCGACGCTTCGCCGCGGTTTGTTAAATACCAGATCGACCGTGCGGTGTTACGGATCCACGGTCCGGCTGCCGTCGCCGGCCAGACAGCATCGGATATGCCGCTCGACGACGAGTTTCTGAAAGAGGCGATCGAGGATGGTTGGTACACGGTGCCGGAGTCTGCCGGGCGAGGTTCCGATGTCCGCTCCAAGACCGTTGCTGTGACGGTGGCTCTGCTCTCGATACTGTTCGCGTTTCTCAATTTGGTTTGGTTCCGGCGATACCGGGCGGCCGCACCAATTGGACGTACCAGGTGGTTTGCTATTTTGTTTTTCTCAGTGCCACAAGTGTTGATTATGACGATTGTCATTCTAGAGATCAGAATGGGTGTTGACGCGAAGAGCACTCTCAAGGTCCCGCAAATCATGGTGAGAAGAGCGGTCGAAGCAGTGCCGGTTGGTACCGCCGTGGTGTGGGTGGTGTCTCTGTTAATCGCGATCGCCTGTTATATGATGATTCAACGGCAGTACGGCAGACTAGAAGCTCCGCCGGGTAAATCCGGAAAGGGCTTTTTGAGCGATTACTAACCGTTTCTGGGCTGGCCGTACAAAGGGGGTACATTTTGCTTCTCAGAAAATACACCGATTACAAAATGAGACTTGGGCTCGGGCAGTTGTTCGGTATACTCGGTCTCGTTGGACTCGTTGCCAGCGGTGTACTGGGCAACCCCAGTATTGTGTCGATCTTCATGGAAGAATCGCGTATCAACGACTTTTTGTGCGGCTTCCTGGCGGGTTCGGCAGGGGCACTACTCGGGCTGTCGTTGGTGTTCAACGTGGCCGGCAAATAGAAGATCCCTCCCACTGTAGTGCTTTTCTTTGACCCCCCGCTCCCCCTTAAGGTAGAATCACCTCGAACTGGAATCGAGTCGTCGACACCGAACAACGAAGGTCATGAAGGTTGTGATCAGTCTACAATACATATCACGCCGCGGTTTGGGGCCAGCTTTGGTTCGGGTCGTTGTGGCGACGCTTCTGTTGTTGGTGAGCGGGACATCGGTAACGGGCGCGCATGCGCAGGAGGGGAGAGAAGCGGCCGACAGCGCAGCCACACAGATGGAAGGCGCGCCGGAATGGCTGGAAGACGCCATGCCGCGGGTCCTGAAAAGCGGCGAAATCATGGGCTTGCAGTACTGGCAATGGCTGGGATTGTTGTTCCTCATCTTTCTCGGGATCTTCGCCGACTTCGCCGTCAGGACCCTGATGCGGCCGGTGCTGCGGCGCGTTGTCCGACGATTTCACAGCGAAGCAGACGAGGACGTCATCAAGGCCGCCGTGCGGGCCTTGGGTTTGTTCGCCGGGGCGCTGGTTTGGATGACCCTGACCAGCGCGCTCAGCTTCGGCGGTGTCGTACGCGAGATCGCGTTGGCGGCCGTTGGCGTTTACGCCGTATTCACAGGGGCGCTGGCCGGCTGGCGGCTCGTCGACCTTTTGGCCGACGTGTTATTACACCTGGCGATGCAAACCGAGGCCAAGTTCGACGATATCCTCGTCCCGATGCTGCGAAAGACGCTCAAGGTGTTCATCATTGCCTTTGGCGTCGTCTATGGAGCGCAGAACCTCAGAATAAACATCGTCCCTCTCATCACCGGCCTCGGCATCGGCGGTCTCGCGTTTGCCTTTGCGGCCAAAGACACCATCGAAAACTTCTTCGGGTCGATCGCGGTGATACTCGACCGTCCATTCGAGGTGGGAGATTGGGTGCTGATCGACGACGTCGAGGGCACCGTCGAGGAACTCGGGTTTCGCTCGACGCGTGTCCGTACGTTTTACAACTCGCAAGTCACCATTCCCAACGCGACGCTGGTCCGCGCCAAGGTGGACAACTACGGCCGCCGCACCTACAGACGTTGGAAGACGACCATCGGCGTCCAATACGACACGCCGCCGGAAAAGCTTCTTGCGTTTACCGAAGGGATCCGCGAGCTGGTACGCCGTCATCCGTACACGCGCAAGGACTTTTACCAGGTGTGGTGCCACAACTTCGGAGATTCGAGCTTCAATATTCTCCTGTACGTGTTCCACCAGGTGCCCGACTGGGCCACCGAACTGCGCGAGCGCGAACGGCTGTTTGTGGACATCGTGCGGCTGGCCGACCGGTTGGGCGTTCGGTTCGCCTTTCCGACGCGCACGGTACATCTATATAAGGAAGAACACCGCCCGGCCGAACCGCAATACGCCGTCCCGCGGGGGAGCAACGACGAGATCGCCAAGCAAGACGGCATTCGGACCGCTCGGGAGCTTACCGAGGATCAGCCGTGGCAGACGGAAAAGCCCGGGGCGGTCGATTTCAGTACATTCTCCGCACCGCCGCGCGACATCGGTGGCGACGACTGAATCACTCACCGCGCCGCGACACGCGACCGGCGACCTAGTCAGTTCCGCGCAACCTCCGGCGCCCGTCTCCGTAATAAGACATCTCGTTCCGTTACTCGACGGAGCGCCGGTTCCGTATGTCAATGTAATGGAAAGGATACAAAATGGCCGACCCGCTATATCTCCACGAAGAAATCATGCTCCTGACGCTTCGCGACAAGGAAGGCACCATCGCGTCCGGTACCAACTACCAATACGCGATCGGCGGTGGCGTTCTCGCTGAGCTGTTGCTTCGCAATCGAGTGACCGTCGACGAGGAAAAAAAGAAAAAAAAGTTCCTCCGGTTGGTGGACTCGACGCCTTTCGGCGACCCCGTGATCGACGAGTGCTTACAAAAAGTAAAAACCGCAAAAAAACGCGCTCAACTGCAAGCTTGGGTTTCACGCTTCGCCGGTATCAAAAACGCCAAGCACAGGGTTGCAGAGAAATTGTGCCGCCGGGGCATTCTGCGCGCCGAGGAGGACAAGGTGCTCATGATTTTCTCGCGCAAAATATACCCGGAAATCGATCCAGAGCCGGAACGCGAAATAATAGACCGTCTGAGCGACGCAATATTCACCGACACCCAAGACGTCGATCCGCGAACCGTGGTGTTGCTCTCGTTGGCAAAGAGTGCCGACATACTCAAGGTCAACTTCGACAAGAAGAAACTCAAAACTCGCAAAAAGCGGATCGAACAGGTGGTGAACGGTGAAACCACGGGAAAAGCGACCAAAGAAGCGATCGCCGCCATGCAAGCGGCCGTCATGGTCGCGGTCTTTGTACCGGTCATTATAGCGGCGTCCAGTTGATCGGGCATCTTATCGTGCAAGCTGACTGGACAAATGAACGGGCCCCAAAGGGGTTGGGCGCGCGTAATGGACCGCTCTAAGGGGCAAAGGGCAGTCCGGCGACTCGGCACGCACCCCTACGATAGCCCTCTGGAAAAAGCCCTTGCAATTCTGTGAGCTTCAGATCAATGGCTTTGCAGGTTTCGTAAATCGTCGGGATGTTGTGGTTCTTGCCGTAGTAATCCCTGAGATAGCCGATCACCTCCCAATGCCGGTCGCTAAGGCCTTCCGGAAGGTCCCATTCGGAGATCACATGAAAAGCAAACTGACGATCCCACTGATCGAAATCCTCTAGAAAACCGCAAGGCGTCATCTTGTAGTTTGCCTTGAGCAAGCGGTACGACTCGTAGGTCAACCAAATATTGTGCTCGTACATGAACTTGTAATTGATGCCGGCCATCTTGCACGCGCCTCGGTGGTAACCGGCGGGGAAGAGGGACCTCAATTTTCCCAAACGAACGTTGTTTTCCGCGCAGGCGATGACCACCACGGGGACGGTTTTCTCATCCACGAATTTCCCACGCAGGTAGCGGATGAAATCCCAGTGCTCATCGGTCAGACTACCGTGAATTCCTACTCGCTCCGCCAACCCTTCTGCAAAATCCTCGTCCCATTGCTCGGGCGGATCCAAAAACCCGTAGCGATCCAGTGAGTAGGATTTGCCGTTTTTCAGAGTCACCTGTTCTTCGGGCATGGTGTGTTCCTCAGTTTCCAATCGACCACAGTTTACCTTCGTTGCCGGGCTGCTCCAATGCTCGAACCGCTTCGCGAATGGCGTCGATAGAGCGCCTGTCCGAAATATCGGCGATGGTGTACTCGTCCAGCAATTCGTTGATACGATGTTTGAGGAGAAGCCAAATCAGTCGGCTCTCGCAAAACTCCGCCGCCATGCAGTCGTTGGGTTCTTCCGTACAGGTCGCCAGCTCTATGGGTCCAATCACGGCCCGCAAGACGTCGCCTATCGTGATCTCGTTGGCAGCCCGCCCCAAGGTGTACCCCCCATTCCGGCCACAGAATCCTCGTAGAATGGAATGGCACTTCAGCGCCATGGCGAGCTGCTCCAAAAAACCTTTGGAGATGTTGGTTACTCTAGCCACCTCAGAGAGTCGAACCGGTTTACCGTCTTCTTCCAGGCGGTGTACTTCCAGCGTCAGGCGAACCGCGTACCTGGCACGCGAGGACAGTTTCATAACTTTCTCCCATCTCGTCGTTACTCATCGTAGCTAACTCGCTCGGCTGCCCTGCCGTTGATCAGGATCGAGCGGGAGAGCATGTCGTGTACGCCGCCGACCGCGATGTCCTCCTTGTGGAACTCCATCAGTTGCGTCAGCTGGCGTTTGCAGTTCGAGCAAGCGGCTGCGACGTACTTTGCGCCCGTCTCACGGATCTGATCCATTTTCTTCTTGCCGGAAACATTCATCCGGAAGTCGTAGATGTCGTCCATGGCGGACAGGCCGCCACCGCCGCCGCAACACCAGTTTTCACCGCGATTGGGATACATCTCCCTGAAATCCTGACAGCTGGCCTCGAGGATCACACGCGGCTCCTCCACGATATTGCACGACCGTCCGAAGTTGCACGGGTCGTGGTACGTGACGGGTTGCGGATTCTTGCTCTTGTCGAACTGAAGTTCACCGTTTTGGATCTTTTCGGCGGTAAACTCCATGCAATTTATGATTTCGAAGGGGAGGTCGCCCCACCATTTACCCGGCTCCATCATCATCTTCATGATGCGGTATGCGTGGCCACATTCACCCATGAAGAGAGTTTTTACACCCAGCCGTTTCGCCTCTTCGACGTATGGCTTGTTGTCCGCTTTCATGGAGACATCGTCGCCGGTGAACAGGCCATAATTGGCGCCATCGAAGAGCCGAGAGCTCATGGTCCATTTGTCCTGCAGCCCAAGCACGTGGAACACTTTTGCGATTCCGGTCGTCGCTTCGGGATTGACCAATACGTCCCCCGACGGCGGCACGTAGAAATAGTCGGCTCCCTCTACGTCGACGGGTATCTTGATGTCGGTGCCGTGCTCATCTTTCATCTCTTCCTCGAGGAATTCGATAGCCGATTTAAAGGCCTCCGGAGAGGCGCCGTCGGTATTGCCTGTTTGCAGCGAAATCTCAACCACACGTTTCATCGTGTCCGGCGTCATCCCCAACTTGTCCAGTATTGCGCGGCCCTTTCGTGTAATGACCGAGTTGTCGATACCGAACGGACAGTACGTGGCGCAGCGCCGGCAGCCGGTGCAGGTGTAAAAGTGTTCGACCCACTCTTCGAGCTCTCCATCGACGTAATCGCGCGCACCGACCAGCCCGCCGAGCAGTTTGCCTGTAGTCGTGCTGTGCCTCTTGTAGATCGAGCGGATCAGATCCGACCGCGCGGCCGGGTTGTACTTTTTTTGGGGGTCGCCATAATAAACGGGACATACCTCCGCGCAAGTACCGCATTTGACGCAGTTGTCCATGTACACCTTGAGCGCTCTCGGACCATGGTCCATCGCTGTGATGGCCTTTATTACCTCTTCTGCGATTTCGGCCGGTGTTCGCTTGGCTTGCGGCATTTCCATGACTTGAATCGGTTGATCCCCCGAGGGCGTCTCTTGTGTATCGGGATCCGGGGTGAATCTGTCTTCCTTGATGTTTCTCTCTGTCATCGTTATCTCCTCTTGACCAGTGCCTGAGTGAAGAAAACACCGCCAAAGTGCATGATTTTCGAATACGGGATGTAGATAAAAAACAGCATCGCCAGCAACGCATGTATATGAAACGCGCCGTCGTTGACCACAACGGGCGAGAAAGTCAGAAGCGACGAGGCCCAGATACGCGTCTGCTCCAAGTCGAAGTGTGTGCCAAATCGCATCATGTTGCCCGTGAAGATGATTGCGATCAGCAGTAGCAGCGCGAAGAAATCGCTGACATTCGAGATCTCGCGAACACGCTGCTGGGCGAATCGCCGGACGAGCAGCAAAATTCCCGTCGCCAGTAGCACGACACCGGCGGCCCCGCCGAGAGTGGAGGACATGGTGTCGATACCTCCTGGCGACACACCCAAACCCAATAATATGCGGTCTATCAACCCCGTGAGTACGCGAATGTGCCCGACGAAAACCAGCGCGAGCGTGGCGTGAAACACCCAGGAGAAAGACCACAAAACCTTGTCTCCCTTAAAAAGACTGGGGAAGAAAAACGTCTCTGCCAAGACACCTTTGGACGTTGAATCTCCCGAAGGGAAGAGTGTCATCTTGCCCGGTTGTGGTGTCTTTTTCCATTTGTAGATGCGGTAGGACATTCCACCCACAAAGACCACCAGGGCCACATAGGGGAGGACTGCTCCGACAAAAAAAGCCAGTGTATTCATCGTGAACCTCTTTTGGTTTTCTGTTGTATTTGTGTGCTTATAGGCAGCCGTCCGGTCGCGGCAGTCCCGCCAGTCGATATGCGCCTTTAGCTATCCCGCATGGGAAAAGGGTGCAAATGTGCTTGGATGTCATTCCTGTTGCTTTGGCGATTCTCACGATGGGCGGTCCTTCGCGATACTCCGCGTAGTACGTTCTCACGAAGCCGATAATCCTCCAGTGCTCGTCCGTTAAGGGTCCGAGGTCGTTTCGTTCGGCCAAGTCCCTGGCCACATCCTGAGACCAGTTGCCGCCCTCGTACAAAAAACCGTCGTCGTCGAGCGGTCTCTCTCCGTGTAATTCTCCGTCCATAGTGTTACCTCCGGAAAGGAAGGCGGGGCGTGAACTACGCACACGGGCGGGACGGAACAGGGTGCGGAAAGGCTTGACGGTGTATTTCGAAGCCTTTAGATTGGGGATGTGAAATGCACGGCGCGCGCCGTGTTTTCACGTCCGGCTCGACGGGTTGGTTTTTGAAGGGCCTCCCGTCGGGCCTACTTGTTTCCGATTCTACCCGGTAGGACGCGGATGCGCCCCACACTTCCATTGGAATTCCCCCGGGACGAAATCCCCGGGGGACGGTTTACTTCACTGCTGGATTACTCCAACTTCTTTTGACCCTCCTCATTCTTTTTGAAACCATCGATGATGTCGTCTATTTCGCGTATCCCGAACGGACGTTCCATCCGGGCGAATATCTTTTTGTCACATTCTTCCGGAAACTCGTCATCGGTACCGGCAAGCACCACGCGCACCGATGGAATCCTGGGATCCTGCACCAAATGCCGCCCGATATCGCCGCTGGTCCCGCGTCCTAATGAACAATCCACCACAGCGAAATCGGGTCGGAAATCAGCGATCTTCAAAGACGCGGCATACTCGCAATCGGCGACCTCCAAATTGAAGTCCGTCGAAACGGCGTCCCGCAACAGACTTGCCGTCAGTACCTCGTCGTCGGTGACCACGAGCACGTTGGTGCTCTGTTCGTGTACCAACCGGTAGTACTCGCACTCCTCGCAGGTCCGTTCACAGAATGCTTTGAGATGGCCGGACTCGGGGGCGAGTTTGGCTACTTCGTAGCATCGGTGGGCGCGCATGCTATAAACGGCGCAACCTCGACATCGTTCGGGAAGGTCGCCGTTTCCGTAGAACTCCCAGCAGTACTCAAAAGAGTGCTGGCGCGTTTTCGCTTTGTACTGGTGGGAACTTGGGACGGCGGCGAGTACTAGATCCAGATCGCGGCGGTCGATTCGATGGTGCCCCCCGGCGGTGCGCCGGGCAGGCAGCAGACCTAGCCGAATCCATTTCAGAACGGTGTCCGGCGTGACCGACAGGATGTCGGCTGCTTGTCCAGTGGTCAAAAACTGTGAGGACATCGACACTCCCGACTTTATGGGTTTTATTGACTCTAGTATCGTCCAATAAGACCTTTTTGTCAAGATATAATCTTATTGGATTTATCTGTTTTATCGATTTCGGGGGCATTTGCATAACTGATTGAAATTGTTTTTGATAGCGACAATACCGTTGCGGGTAGTCCGGGGAAGGCCGCTTCCTGATACACCAGGCGTGCCGTTTCGTGGTACCATCTCCAGCGCGCCGTCAAACCGCCACTCGAACCCACCGGAGGTAGTCACGATGCGGATCTATCTGGCGCGTCACGGAGACGCCCTGTCCAAACAGGAGAACCCCGAATCGCCTCTCAGCGAGACGGGTCGAAAAGAAGTGGCGCACGTCGCCGATATCCTCGAACAAATCGGTGCCGGCGTCGACCAGATCGTCCACAGCGGCAAGCCACGCACCAGGCAGACCGCCGAGATTCTCGCCCAGTCGGTTCTGTGGGAAGTCGAACTCGAAACCGCTCCCGACATGAACCCCAACGACCCCGTGGAACCGTGGGTGGAAAAACTCGCCGACCTCACGGAAGACACGATGCTAGTGGGCCACCTGCCGTTTCTGAGTCGATTGGCAACGAGACTGATCGTGGGCGGCGACGAGTCCGAGGTTATCAAGTTTCCCTCTGGGACGGTCGCGTGCCTGGAACGCACCGACGAAAGCCGGTGGGTGGTGGCTGCGGTGATCACTCCGGGGCTCTGAGCGGCTCCATCCCCGGTGCTCCGTTCCTGCTACTGTCCGACATACCCCAGCGATCGCAAACGTTTGAGTTCTTCCTCGGAGAGCGGAGGTTGGTCCACACGCTCGTCCGAACGCATCCTGCTCGCAAAGAACTCCTGCAGGCGCGTGGCGAGCCGCGCGGCGACTACCGTCTCCGAATCGATTAAGTTATTCGATTCCGTGGGATCTCGCTGCAAGTGGTAAAGCTCGTTCTGACCGTCCGACGATGAAATCAACTTGTACGGCCAGTCGAACAGTGCTGTGCGGATACGATTGAAGCGGTGCCCCCACTTCGGGCTGAACAGGTCCTTCGTACGTGTGTAGTAGATTTCAGCGATGACTTCGTGATTGCCGGGAGCGTCGCGGAATTTCGCGAGCTCGTCCACCCACTGCGGCGGGAAGTGGCTCAAAATCAACCCGGGAACGTCGGTGGATGTGACAATGCGATTATCGACGAGACCGTTGCTTTGCCCGGGAGCCTTTATGATCAGGGGCGCCGTTAGGACTTCCTGATACACGTCCTTCGAGTGCTCGACCAGGTGGTGTTCGCCAAGGAACTCTCCGTGATCGGATGTCACAACTACAACCGTATTTTCATACACACCCGACCGGCGTAATCGTTCGATCAGTTCGCCCACGGCGTCGTCCACATTGGCGATCGCGGTGTCGTACTGGTCGGTGACCTTATTCGCCAGATCGACTGGAATGTCGCCGGTGCCGGGCATCACTGCATGGTATAGCGAATCGAGCAACTCGCCCTGGTCTTGCACGACCGGTCGCTCCGTCACACCGGGCCGGGGCCGAGTGTTGTACGGCCGGTGGGCGTCGATGTAATTAACAAAGAGAAAAAACGGCCGGTCCTTGACAGCGTCGAGCCAGCGAAACACACGGCGATTCACTTCGGGCGCGTACGTCCGCCGGACGACATAGGTTTCGAATCCCTGGTTGAGCTGCCAGCGTTGGCTGAGAAACGCTTCGTTGGCCACCACGGCGCCCGTCGCGTACCCGTGTTCCCACAGCACTTCGGCGAGCGTTAGCTCGCTCTTGGGTAGCGGATTGACGTTATTCACCGTACCTTCGGGGACCTCGAAAGCGTGAGCGCCGTGCTCGAACGAGAACTTGCCCGTGAACAGCGATGCGTGCGTGGGGACGGTCCACGGCGACGTCACCAGTGAGCGTGTAAAAAGCGTGGCGACGTCGGCAAGCGCATCGATGTGTGGTGAGGTGGGGCGCCGGTAGCCGTAGCAGCCGAGGTGATCGGAGCGGACCGTGTCGAGTGTAATGATGACCACGTTGGGCGGATCGGCGTCGTCGCCTCGCGAACACCCCGCGACGGACAATGCGGCTGTGATCGCCGCCAGTAGCACAAAGCTATGTATTATAGAGCGTAACATTCCATTCATACTAACGATTCGCCGTTCGTCCGGCCAGTTTCAATTTCTTGACGTCTGTTCTCGCGGGGGTATACAGTGTGGGGCGACTACCGGGGGCTGGGCAGGCCCAAGGGGGGGAGACGGGGCGGATTCGTTGGCTACCGAACGAGCCCGCGACAACACCATCGCCGGGAGATCCAAATGACCGAACCCACTCTTCGATTCCGAGGGGGAAGAGCCACATCCGCGTTGCCCCTCCTGATTTTTGTTGCCTGGGCGATCAGCATCTGCGTTGCCGGAGCGCCGGACGAGAATGGCCTCATTCTCGGCGCCGCTATCGGACTGTCCGTCGGTATGTTCCTGTGCAAAAATCGCTGGTGGGACTACGCCGAGGAAGTGATGTCGGGCATGGCCAACAGGATCGCCACCGTTACCATTATGGCTTGGTTTTGGGCGGGGATGTTCGCGCAGGTGTTGCGCGCGGGTGGACTGGTCAACGGCCTGGTATGGTTGGGCGATGCGTCCGACGCCACCGGGGGCGTTTTCACAGGCGCAACGTTCATACTGGCGGCGACGTTCGCGTCGGCGGTCGGTACCGGGTACGGGACCACCGTGGCGTTTTGCACGCTCATGTTCCCGGCGGGGTTGGTCATGGGAGCCGATCCGGTGTGGTTGTTTGCCGCTATCCTATCCGGTGCGGCGTTTGGCGACAACCTCGCGCCGGTGTCCGACACCACCGTCGTATCGGCCACCACACAAGAAACAGATATTCCCGGCGTGGTGCGAACGCGTTTCAAGTACGCGATCATTGCGGCTGTGCCGGCCCTGATTATATTCACGCTGCTGGGCGGCGGCGGTTCGGTCGACCCGGCCCAAGCCGAACGGCTCCTGTCGGAAACGGCCAATCCGAAGGGGCTCGTCCTCTTGATTCCGTTCGCGTTGGTGATCTTCCTGGCCCTTCGAGGCAACCACATTCTGGTCACCCTCACCTGGGGTATCGTCTCCGCAATCGTGATGGGATTGATTTTCCGTCTTCTCGCGCCCGCGGATATTATCTTTCTCGACACCGATCAAAAACTGGTGGGCGGCGCGCTGGTCCAGGGGATTGCGGGGTATCTATCGTTGTCGATACTGGTGCTGCTTATCGTGGCGGGCGGGCACATCATGCGCCTCGGTGGGGCGATGGACGCCATCGTCGACGGCCTGGCCAAGATTTCGGGCAAGTCGGTCGCCAGGGCAGAGGTGTCGATGTGGAGCATCATTTTCTCTTTGAATGTATTTATCACGATCAACACGGCCGCCGAAATCACGGCTGCGCCCGTCATTTCGCAACTGGGCAAGAGATTCAAACTCCACCCATACCGCCGGGCAAACTTCCTCGACGCGGTCAGTTCGGCCCTGGGTTACATTTTCCCGTGGGGGGGCGGTGTCCTGATTGGATACCAGACGATTCGCAATCTCCAGGATACCTACGAATTCATAACGCCGGTATCTCCCACGGACGTGTGGCCGTTCGTGCTGCACGGTTGGTTTTTGGCACTGGTAATGCTAATCGCTGCCATCACCGGATTTGGCCGGCGGTTCGAAGGACCCGATGGCAAACCGGTTAAGGAATTTCCAGCAGAAGCTAACCAACTAAGCGAGTAGCGGTTGCGGTGATCACAATCGCGTCGCAGCCGTTGCAATACTTGGAAAGGAGATAGCGATGGTATCGTTCACTTGGAGAGTCGTCATGACGGCGGTAATCGTGGCCGCACTGTCGTTGGCGGTCGGTTCGGTAGCGGAAATCGAAACCGATGCCGAACACGAAGAGGTGGAATTCAAGACGGAGGATAGTGAACTGATCTACGGCGATCTCTTCGTCGTCAAAAAGGGCAAGCGCGCGCCCATTGTATTGTTGTTCCACCAGGCGAGTTCGAACGGACGCGCCGAGTACGCCTTTCACATTCCGCGTCTCGTCGAAAACGGTTACAACGTGCTCGTCATCGACCAGCGCAGCGGCGGAAACCACTTCGGGGGTGAAAACCGAACGGTGGAGGGCATGCGGGACGAGGGAGTCAGTTACTGCGACGCGTACCCCGACCTCGAAGCCGCACTGGAATTCGTCGTCGACGAAGGGTTCAAGGGCAGCCGTTACGCGTGGGGCAGCAGCTACAGCGGCGCGCTGGTATTGCGCCTGGGAATGGAGCATCCCGATGAACTTTCGGGCGTGCTGGCGTTTTCGCCGGCGGTTGGCCAGGCGATGTACCCGTGTTCGACGTCGGTGTACGTGAAGAACATTGAAGTTCCAACGTTTCTCGCCGCCACGGCTGCCGGCGTTTCCAAGTACCGGGGCGCCAAAAAGCGGAAGACCCGAAAACTGGCGGCCGCCGCAGCCGACTACGTCGACACGTTTTACATTGCAGACAATGGCATCCACGGAGCGTCGATGCTGGATCCCGAGCGCGTCGGCGGCGATGTGGAGAAGCACTGGAGCGCGGTGCTGTATTTCATGAAGTCGAACCCATGAGCGGACAATCGGAACGCGCACGTTGGTAAGTAGAGGAGGTTCGAAATGAACGAGGACAAATCCCCAGTCGAAGAACGCGATCCACGGATCATCACGGGCGCTGTTCTCATTGCGATTGGGTTGTTGCTCTTCGTACTCCAGTTCGTGACCGGGCCCACGGTGTCGCTTTTGTTTCTCGTAGGCGGTGCCGCGTTTGTCGCCGTGTATTTCAGCCGCAAGGAGTACCGGCTGCTGGTACCTGGATGCATACTGATCGGGATTGGCATCGGCCACCTCGGCGAACAATCGTCGATGCCACTCCAAAACATGAGTTCGGTGGGGTTGGGAATCGGATTCATCGGAATCTACGTGATCGACAAAATATATCGGGGAAAAACGGCGTGGTGGCCGTTGATACCGGGGGTGATACTGTTGGTGACGGGCGCCGCCACCGGATACGTCGACTTCGGTAAATTGATCTCCCAAGGGTGGCCGCTGATTCTGGTGATCCTCGGAGTTCTGTTTCTCACCGGAGCGCTCGGATCACATCGGCGTCGGGACGATCGCAAGAAATCCCCCCCCAAAAACGACGTCTAGAGCTCTTGTCAGGTGTTTCGAGGCCGAAGGTCCTGGCCTGACCGCGAGGGCCTACGGCCCCTGCGGTCAGGCCAGGACCTTCGGCCGGGACGGTTGGCCCTGGCGGTCACGCCGTGCTATACTCCCGGGGACCATGTCCCGAAATAAAGGCCCCCTCGATAACGTCGTTCCGTTTCCGGGAAAAGCCGTGCCCAAGTTCGGTTACCGGCGCGTTGCGCGCCGCCGGGCCGCCCTAATGGAACACGAGGGACAGCTAAACTTGTTCAACGCGCCGGATACCAATTTCGCAGTCGGTTTTGGCCGCAAGCGAAAAGCCAAAGTTGTGCGCATTCCCAAGCGTGTTACGCCGTTCGAGGAAGCGTTGGTCTCTGACGAGCGCGGAGACGCTTCGGCGGTGGACAAATACTGGAAGGCGATCACTGACGGCGACAGTGTTGCCGACGCCTACTGTAACCTCGGCGTTATCGAATGCCAGCGGAACAACGTCGGCAAGGCGCTTAACAGTTTTACAAACTCGCTCGAAGCCGACCCGCGCCACTTCGAGGCCCACTATAATGTCGCAAATCTGTATTTCGAGACCGGTGACCTCCGTCTGGCAAAATTTCACTATGAGATCGCCGCGGAGATCAGGCCGGACAACGCGAACGTCTATTTCAACCTCGGTCTGGTACATTCGTTGAACGAGGACTACAAAGCGGCCATCCTGGCTCTCTCCAACTATAAAGAGCTTGCCACCGATGCAAAGGATCGCCGCGCCGACGAACTACTCGACAACCTCAAACGAACGGTCACCCACCCCGAATAATGCGGCGAGCGGCATCGATACTCGGCGCCGCGATTCCGTATGTTTCGGTCGCCGTCGGACTGTACGTTGCCCGCAGTGCGTGGGTGGCGATCCTCTTGTATCACTTCGGTATTGTGGTAGCGATATCCGCGACCGGCTGGCGCAGCCGACTCCTGCGTGCGCGATCCGGTTGGCGGGCGGGCGCATCGGTAGTCGCTGTGGCGACGACCGCAATGGGCGGTGTGGCGCTGTACGTGCTGTGGCCGCTCGCTGACGCGACCCCGAGCGGATTGCGTCAGGCGCTGAGCGAATTTGGTCTCGAAGGGGTTTCGTGGACAGCGTTTGCCTTGTACTACGTGACGATCCATCCGTTTCTGGAGGAGCTGTTTTGGCGCGCGGGCAAATCCGGCGCCGTTGACAAACCGGGCTGGCGGGACGCTGCATTCGCCGGCTACCACGCGCTCGTCCTCCGGTTTTTCGTCGGCCCGGTGTGGGTCGTCGTTATTATTGTCGTGCTGTTGCTGGCCTCGTGGACGTGGCGGGTGGTGGAGCGACGGTTCGGGGGGCTGGGCGTACCATTGATTTCGCACGCCGCCGCCAGTGCCGGCATCGTGGCGGCCGCCACCATGCTCGCCCGGGGCGGATGAAGCCCGCAAGTGCCTAATTTTTATAATAGATATCCGGATCGCCGATCTCGTCGATTTCCCGCGGGGCGATCCGAGTCGTCTATTCCGGGCTGGACAACCCCCCTCTCACTGACTATAATTCTCTTGTAACGGCCTGTCATACACTAGTTAGTGTCCGGGCGGCCGTCCCCACGAATGTATCGGCCGCCGCGTGCGGCGGGCCGGGAGAATCGCACACTTTCACGACGATCAACAGTATCGCTAGCGCGACGGGAACGCGACCCGTCGAGGGTTGTCGTCCATCATGACCACCGCGTGTTGTTGTTCAGACTGTAGCGCGAAAATCGCAGAATCGTAATCCCTAATGAGGCTTGGTAAGTACCATCCGTTCTTCTCGGGACGTACCGCTGGAGCGCCAAACTCGGTGGTCCGGCGGGGCGGAGGTGCTTTCTCGAATGGAGTAATCATGAAAAAAGTCTTGCGTCTTCCCCTGACGTACGCCCTGGCGGCGGTAGCGGTGTGGGCACTGGTGGTAGGTGCGGGAAGCGTCAGCCAAACGACGAGCACTGCTCAGGACAATTCGTCACCCGGTGTTGTCGATCCCGCCGCCCAAAACGTGGGCGCCGCCGGTTATGTTGTCCACATCGACCCGGAAACGGGCGGGATAACCGAATCGCCACAACACGCGGTCCCCCTGGTGCTAGACCAAGCTCTGCAGAATGCGCTCGACACGTCTTCGGAAGATTTGGTGGAAGTTCCCAGTCCCGTCGCTGGTGGCGGTGTCGTAGTCGACCTGCAAGGCCGATTCCAAAACACGATGATCGTCACCGTGGATTCGTCGGACCGGTTGCAATCCTCTTGCGTTTCGGGTGTGAATGGCGATTCCAAAACCGAGGACGAAAAAGAAACTGACGCCTATGCTGACGAAGAGGGGGGTGAGCGGCGATGAAATGGAATTGGTCATGTGCAATCGCCGTTGGGGCGATGGTCGTACTCGCCGGCACCTTGTTCCCGCCGAGTGAAGTGTTCGCCGGAGCCACGATCACCATTCAAAACAACGACGCAGCCGGCGAGGGATTCAACGACCCCACGCCGTGGACTCCCACGGGCGGCAACCCCGCCACCACGCTGGGACAAGCGCGGCTCAATGCAGCCCAGTATGCCGCTGACCAGTGGGCGGCGTGCCTCACCAGCGATGTCACTATCGTGATACGGGCACAGATGGATCCGCATGATTGTGACTCCACGATGGCGGTGTTGGGTTGGGCCGGCACCACTACGATTCACCGCGATTTCGCAGGGGCACCGCTGCCGGAAACATGGTATTCCCAATCGCTGGCCAACGCGCTGGCCGGTGTGGACCTTTGGCCAAGCGCCCCCGACATCGATGCCACGTTTAACAGTAATCTCAACGGAGATACCGATTGTCTCCAGGGTGTTCAGTGGTACTACGGATACGACGGCAATCCGCCGGGTAACGACATCGACTTCGTGACCGTGGTGATACACGAGATCTGTCACGGTCTCGGATTCCGGTCGTATGTAAACCTGTACAGCGGCGAAAAGTTCGACGGAAAAAACGACGCGTTTATGGTGTACCTCGACCGGTTCAACGCGAACCCCTCCGACTATCCGAGTATGACCGACTTGCAACGGTCATCGGCCAATGGATCGGATCCTAATTTACGATGGACGGGTGCAGCAGTCGTCGGCGCGCGTTCGACCATCCCAATCACCGACGGCATCAACAATAGGTACATACGGAACCACTCCCCTCGCAATAAGGAGCCTGGGAGATCGGTGTCGCACTGGAGCAGTTTTGTGGAACCCGACGAGCTTATGGAGCCGTCCTATGCGGGGCCCAACCATGATCCCAGCCTGGCGTTGTTTTTGTTGGCAGATATCGGGTGGACGCTGGACCCTGGTTGCGTGCCGTGTATGCCCGACGGAACAACCTTCGCGAGTGGGGACACGATGACCGCGTGCCGCAGCAGTTCTCTGTGGGGGATGCGCATCGGGA
>CBDVBX010000059.1:0-16842 GCA_965372335.1 uncultured bacterium
TCCGACAGAGCCCGTCTGGAACAGTATCCGGCGCCCATCTTCATCCAATACGTCCACACGATATCGGTACATAACCCCCGGTTCACACGACCGGTCGGCAAAGCGATGCGTCGAGTTGTTGACGGTAATACGGAGATTCGGGATTTCAATGAATGACGCCGCAGGCTCGATCGCGCGCAGGACGACGAATCGCAAGTCATCACCCGTTTCTGAGAGACGCCACTCCACGGTAATCCCGTCGTCGTGCCAAAATGCCGAGAAAGACTGCAGCAATGTCGGGACAAAGCCGCCGGCCTGGGTCACCATATTTGCGTAAATGTCTTCGTTGGTCGAATGACGTTGGTCCATCCACGCGGCGATCGCGCCGCCGGCGCCGTTGGTCGTCACGTCGGGAAAATACTGGTCCTCGTCGGCAGTGCTAATAGCGAGGCCGCCGATATCCCACTCAATGGCGCCGCCGGCGTTGACGCGCTGGGCGTAGATGTTTCGTTCACCCGGGCCCTGGCGATCGTCGTGCCAGATGACAACCGCGCCGCCAGCACCGTCGGTGACGACGCCGTGACTCAGTTGAATGCCGCTCGCCACACATACGGGGACTCCGGCGGGACCCCAGGCGAGCACGGAGTCGGGCATGATCCGTTGCGCGTACAGATCGTTGTCGTCATGCCGTTGGTCCTTCCACACCACCACGGCACCACCCGCGCCGTCCGAGACGAGTTTGGGTCCGTACTCGCTGTTCGAGGCCTTCGACAGGGCGGAGCCATTCGGTGTCCACAACGGCACACCGGTGGAGTCGACCCGTTGGGTGTATAAATCGTTCTCGGATGGGATCTCCCGATTATCTACCCACACGATGATCGCGCCGCCCTCCTGGTCCGTCACCAGCTCGGGATAGAGCTGATTCTCAACCCACATCGATACACCGGTGGTCCATGCCTTTGCACCCGTCGTTCGAATCCTCGCGGCGTACACGTCCCAACTCAAATTGTTAACCGGGTCGTTGCGAGAGTCCTCCCACACCAGTATCGCCCCACCGTGACCGTCGGGGATCATTTTGACGTGGCGCTGCGCTGTAGGCTGATCCGTAACCATCATTCCGTCGGCAGGCCACAGGGTGAGCCCAGCCGCGGAGATCTTTTGCGCGAACAAATCGAGACTGGCGCCGGGCACGGCAAAACTGCGCTCGTCTTCCCATGCGACGATGGCACCGCCCTCCCCATCGGCAATCATGTAGAAGTTGTACTGATTGGCGGGGTCGTCGCACAGAGCCACGCCGTCGAGTGTCCACAGCGGTGTGCCATCGGCGTCCACGCGTTGCGCGTAGATGTCCCAATTCCCATCGCGGTGGTCCTCCCATGCCACGATCGCGCCACCGGCGCCGTCGGGTACCACCTGCGGCAACCTCTGGTCGTCATTCGCACCACCGACCTTGACCCCGTTATCAATCCACTGAACCCGGCCGAGCGAATCCACACGCTGCACGTACACGTCCTGATGGACGACCGCTCGGAAGTCGTCCCAAACGATAAAGACACCCTTCGAACCGTCCGCGGCGATTCGGGGGTTTCTCTGGGTATGGCCCATCCGGCAGATGGCGGTGCCGTCGGCCTGCCAGCCGGCGATGGACGGACCGCTGTTTATTAACAAACTGAACAAACACAACACTACGGCAAATCGAAGACGACGCATCGAACCCTCCCGGTATAATAGAACTCGTTTGATTATACAATTTCCCGACGAGCGTGTTAAATGATGCAATTGCATCATTTGTGATATAGTCACTTTTTACCACCCCGATCAGGTAAGATATTGTCAAATAAGAAGATTATTCTTCAGGAATAACTGTACCCGGATCGGCTTCTGCAACTCTCGCATTTCTCCATTCGTGTGAGATCGTCTTTGACGCCCTTCGTCATCACCGCTAGACTCCGAGTGCCCGAGATCCACACGCTGCTGCCGGTATACACTGTGGGCGAATATTCCGAGGAGGGAATAGCATGATCGGTCTGACCGTATCCCACTATAAGATCCTCGAAAAGATCGGCGAGGGCGGGATGGGAGTGGTGTACAAAGCCCAGGACCTCAAACTCAAACGTGTGGTCGCCCTCAAATTTCTTGCCGCGGAAAAACTGGGCAGCGAAAGCGACCGAACACGATTCCTGCACGAGGCGCAAGCCGCCGCCGCACTAGATCACCCCAGCATTTGCACCGTACACGAAGTCGTCGAGGCCGACGACCACGCCTTTATCGTGATGGCGTACATCCGTGGTAATAGTCTCGAAGAAATTATTCGATCCGGTCCGTTGGAACTCGGCACCGCCGTCGACTACGCCGTTCAGATCGCCGAGGGCCTCCAGGCAGCTCATGCGCAAAATATCATCCACCGCGACATCAAAAGCGCGAACGTCATGGTGACCAACGTCGGCGGGGCGAGGATCACTGACTTCGGACTCGCTCGCCTGCCCGACCGTACACGTGTCACTCGAGAGGAGTCCACGGTGGGAACGGTGTCTTATATGTCGCCCGAGCAGCTTCAGGGCAGAGAAGTCGACAAGCAAACAGACATCTGGTCGTTGGGCGTGGTGCTCTACGAAATGATCGTGGGCCGTCTTCCGTTTCGCGGCGGCCAGGACACGGCCGTTATTTATTCGATCATAAACGAGAAACCTGAACCGCTCAGAAAAATACTGCCGGAAACCCCAGCCGCCCTGGAACAGATCGTCTACAAAGCGATGGCTAAAGATTGGGAAGAACGCTACCTCAACGCTAACGAGTTGCTGGCCGATCTGCGGAAAATCCAAACAGCGATCAAAATGGGCGAGGCAATGCCGGCGGCGAGTTCTTCGAAAGCGACCGTGTCGCAGATAGGTGCGCAGATAGGTGCGCAAATCGTACGCCGCCTTCGTCTCGATTCGCGACGAGTGTGGATGGCCGCCGTCGCGGTCGTCGTGGTTATCATGGGAATATATATACTTTACCCGAATTCGGCGGTTCCGTTTGTCGAGCGCGACTGGATTGTGATCACCGACTTCGAAAACCTAACGGGTGACGACGTCTTCGACCATTCCCTCGACATGGCGCTATCGGTCAGCCTCTCCCAGTCGCAATACGTGAACGTTTTCCCTCGCCGGCGTGCGGAACAAGCGATTACACGAATGAAATTGAAAGACGTCGATCGAATCGACGAATCGATGGGGCGCGAGATTGCCACCCGCGAGGGCGTGAGGATTTTAGTGGTGCCGACGATCAGCGGTGTGGGCGACAACTACACGCTCACCGGGGCAATCCAGGATACCGAGACGGGTGAGAATCTACTTATGGAGATGGTCAGGGCGGACGGCAAGGACGAAGTGCTCGACGCGCTCGACGAACTGGCGAACAAGATCCGTGAAGATTTGGGCGAAGCGAAGCGGTCGATCTCTCTGAAGAGCAAACCGCTGGAAAAGGTCACGACGTCGTCCCTGGAAGCGTTAAAGCAGTTCTCGATGGGATTCGAAAAACAACAACAAGGTCAGTTCGAGGAATCGAGACGGCACTTCGAGTATGCGGTCGAAAAGGACTCGGAATTCGCCATGGCGTTGGGCGCGCTGGGCATGGTCGAGTACCTGCATTTCGACCGCATCACAGGCTTGGACTACTTAAACCGAGCGATCGATTACGCAGACCAAATCACGGAGCCGGAAGCGTATTTACTGAAAGCGGGCCACGCGATCGCCGTGGAGGAGGACTACGAAAAAGCCGCCCAGATTTACAGGATGGCGGCAGACGAATACCCGGATGCCTCCACCTACCACAACAACCTGGGTGCGGTATACGGTCTGCTAGGGCGGTATCAGGAAGCCGCCAACGAGTACGAGGAGGCTATTCGAGCGGAACCAACCCTGATGATCGCGTACAACGCCCTGGTGACAGAGTACATGATTCACCTCGGGCGGTTAGACCTGGCGCTGGAGTGGTCACGCCGCCAGATGGCGTACCAACCCGAAAGCTCATGGCCGTACTACAATCTGGCGTACGCGTATATCGGGGCAGACAGTATCGACAACGCGATCGAGGCTCTCGGGCGTTCGTTGGCGTTCGATCCGGAGTTTGCCGTGAGTTTGGAGCTGCTCGGCCACACGTTATTGCTGCTGGGGCTGTACGACGATGCGTTAACTGCCTACGTCCACCTGTTAGAAGCAACTCCCCACGCCGTCGAACCCAATTACTATATGGGGATCGCCAGCGAGCTATTGGGCCAAAACGCCAGGGCGCGCGACTACTACGGCCGTTTCGCTCAGATTACCCAATGGCGAATCGAGGACCAGCCCGACAATCCGTATTACTACATTGACCTGGGTATCGTACGAACGCGAATGGGGCAGAAAGACAGAGCCCGGGCGGCGGCCGCTAGGGCGACCGCGATCGACCCGACGGCTCACCTGAGCTATGCACGGCTGAGCTCTGTCCAGGGGAACGCGGACGACTCGTTGGAGCACATCGTTCGCGCGATCGACGGCGGGTACCGAGACTTGATCTACGTGAAATTCCACCCGGACTTCCGGTTGCTGCGGAACGATCCGCGTCTAACGGAGCTGCTGGATCGTCACCTCAAAAAGTAAAACCGTCAGATATCAGGTCGGAGTTTACCGCTCGGGTGGGTGATCAGACGTATCGCCTGCCGGCCCGGCTTC
The DNA here is from genome assembly GCA_965372335.1 of uncultured bacterium. Taxonomy (GTDB): domain Bacteria; phylum Krumholzibacteriota; class Krumholzibacteriia; order WVZY01; family JAKEHA01; genus CBDVBX01. Next base: position 4,674 of record CBDVBX010000059.1, read on the forward strand.
TCCCCCCGAACCTCCGGCGGGACCTCGAACCGGCGGGCAAAGTGCGCGACGCCGAGTTTCTCGGGAGCAGCGTGGCAACAAACGAGGAATGGTATGGATGGTCCTCGACGGTCGTCAGCGGATGCTGGGTCAGTTTCTCGATTCCCTCGAGCATCGAAATCTCTCCAGCATCGCAGAATGATAACGCCGTACCGAGAGCTCCGGCGCGAGCGGTTCGCCCGATTCGATGTACGTAGCTTTCGGGGTTTTCGGGCAGCTCGTAGTTGATCACGTGCGAGATTCCTGCCACATCGATTCCGCGAGCGACGATGTCGGTGGCCACAAGGACTTTTATTTTGCCGCGGTCGAAGGCGGCGAGCGCGCGTTGACGTTCCTTTTGGTTCTTGTTCGAATGGATCGCATCGGCGGAGATACCGCCGTGAGAAAGCAGCTTCGATATGAATTCGGCGCCGTCCTTTGTCCGCGTGAAGACGAGAGCTCTCTGTATGTTACTATCTTTCAAAAGGTCGGTGAGGAGCGCGCGTTTATTAATCTGATTGACGAATAAAACCTTTTGATCGATGTTGCCGGACACCGAGGCTGCAGGGGTTACCTCCACCCTCGAGGGGGTTTTTAGCATATCCGACGCGAGCCTACCAACTTCTCCCGTTAGTGTGGCCGAGAAGAACATCGTCTGTCGGGAGGCGGGTGTCTTGGATACGATCTTTCGGACATCGCGGACGAATCCCATGTCGAGCATGCGGTCTGCTTCGTCGAGGACGAGCATCTCGACCCGGTCGAGGCGAATGTGTCCCTGGTTGTGCAAGTCGAGTAGGCGTCCCGGCGTCGCCACTAAAATGTCCGGCCTGGCTCGAAGCGCCTTGATCTGTGAAGCTTGGGGTACGCCGCCAAGAATTACCGCGGTGCGCGATGGAAGGTGGCGGCCGTAGGTGCGGATGCTCTCGTCGATTTGCAGCGCCAACTCCCTCGTCGGCGTCAGGATCAGGGCACGGATAGCTTTGGCGCCTCCCCTCCGCCGGAGCAAACGCTGGAGCATGGGCAGGGCAAATGCTGCCGTTTTACCGGTTCCCGTCTGTGCGGTGGCTAGCAGGTCCTTTCCCGCGAGTACCTCCGGAATTGCCGCTTGCTGGACCTCGGTCGGATGCCGATAGCCCTCATCTGCCAAAGCGCGGAGGATGGGTTTGATTAACAAAAGATGTTCAAAGCCATCGCGGTCCATAAGTTCCCATCTTTGAAACCCGAGATAAACGGCGGCTGACTCTCGGGTGTACATTCAAAACAGGCCGGAATACCGAGAAGTGACGCAGGAAATCGTCGGAAGGTATATGTAGGAAGGTTAGTTCAAGTTCATCGTAATATAGCTGGCAATCGAGACTTACGCAAGAGGATTGTCAACACCTTGAATATGGGCCCTTTTTGACGCATTCTTCGGATAGCGGACAAAATTGTACGTTAAACTGACTCCTTTTGACAGATGATATCTGCGAACCCGCAAAATATTCAAAGGGGGAGTCGTCATCGGCCCGTTTGTTTCGGGTTGGGTAACAAACCCATCTCAGTCGAAAATGCGAAACCAAAAGATGATGAATACCGCCTTTAACCCGTCGGTCCAGTTGATTTTTTTGCCTTCGGTTCTAGGCTTATAGGTGACGGGAACCTCGTAAATACTGAACCCCTTTTTTGCGATCTTCACCGTGAACTCCGGTTCGAATCCGAAGCGGTTCGATTTGAGCGTGATCTTGTCCAGAACCGACCTGCGAAATGTCTTGTAACAGGTTTCCATGTCGGTGATCCGCAATCCGGAAACGACGTTGGTGAGAAACGTCAGAAACTTGTTGGCCATAATCGACAAGGTGAGCGGATATTCGCGCGAACGATCGAGAAATCGCGATCCGTATACGACGTCAGTTTTTCCTTCCTCAATAGGAGCGAGAAGTCTCGGATATTCCTCCGGATTCAGCTCGAGGTCGGCATCCTGTATGATAACCACGTCCCCGGTTGCGTGCGCGAAACCCGTTCGTAACGCGGCGCCCTTGCCTTGATTGTGCTCGTGATAGAACACGCGGACGTTATCGTACTGCTGTGGGATGTCTTTCAAACTGTCGCGGGTTCCGTCGGTGGAACAATCATCCACGACGATAATTTCCTTTTCGATGTCGACTGCGTGAACACGCGACACCACTTCGGCAATCGTTTTGGCTTCGTTGTAGGCCGGTATAACAACTGAAACTAACATAAAAACCTTCGTTCAATCCGTTGGGAAGTAGCACCTAGAAAGGTAATAGACATGCACTACGTGTACAGGGCTTACTCAGTAACGGCCAGCGCGTCGAAACGCAGTTATTCACCGCGCTTGTCCTTGTAGTAAGCGATGATCCTCTCGAGCATCTCACGCAGGTCAAGAGTCGGTTTGTAACCGATGAGCTCCTCTATCCTCGCGAGATCCGGGAGTCGACGATGCATATCTTCGAATCCGGCTTCATAGGCCTGATCGTAGGACACAAAGACAATTTCCGATTTGCTATCCGTCATCTGCTTAATGAGATTAGCCAGTTCGAGCATGGAGATCTCTTTGTACTGACCGATGTTGAAAACTTCTCCCCACGCCTTGGGGTTCTGGATGAGCTCGATGAGTGCTCCGACCACGTCGCCCACCCATGTAAACGACCGCTGCTGAGTACCATCGCCGTAGACAGTAATGGGATCTCCGGAAAGCGCTTGCTGGACGAACCGAGGCACAACCATCCCGTATTGGCCTGTTTGCCGCGGACCGACGGTGTTGAACAGTCGCACCACCACGGTGGGTAATTTCTTTTCGACGAAGTAGGCTCTCGCCAGAAACTCGTCAATGATTTTTGAGGCCGCATAACACCAGCGCGAGCGGGAAGTAGCGCCGAGGACGAGGTCATCCTCTTCGTTGAACTTTTGGCGGTCGAGCTTTCCATAGACTTCCGAAGTCGAAGCGAGCAGAAGGGGTTTGCGCTTTTGGGCGGAGAGTTCGAGTACAAGCTCTGATATCTTGATGTTGGTTTCGATCGTTCGGACGGGCGATTCGACGATCAGTTGCACCCCGACGGCAGCGGCCAGGTGGAACACCACATCCGCCCGGTCGACGAGTTCGAGCATGACGGGACGGTTCATCGCCGTGTCCAGCACATAGGAGAAGTGTGGGTTGTCTTTGAGATGCGCGATATTGTCGATGCTTCCCGTCGACAGGTCGTCAATAACTTCGACCGCCCACCCGCGATCGAGAAGCGATTCGGCCAGATGAGATCCGATAAAACCGGCGCCACCTGTAATCAAGGCTTTTTGCATGGGCTGATGTCCTCTCTGATGTCTCCCCCGATGACCGGCTCGCCGGCGTTATGGTCAAACGCCTGCTGAATATCCAATGATATCTTAGTTGTCAATGTGAGTCAAGTTATTGATTTTCTTAGTTATCCGGCCGCGGGTGGCCGAAGGTGCCGGCAGACGCATCGCCCCGGAAATTGTTGACGATCGCGGCTCATGCTGCCTTTTAGTTTCGCGTTGCTTCCAAACACGCCGCGCGGTCGACCTTCCAAACGGAAATACCGTCCCGCGCGTAGACGCGAAGGAACAGGGACGGGTAACGCTCCAGTTTTGTGGGGTTCGTGTCTGCTTCTGTGTCCCGGGCGACGACGTAGACCTCGTTTTGGATTCGGCCGAGTGCTGCTAGCGTCGCCTCGTCGATCGGATCCTCGGAATAGAGGTTTTCGCGCACGTGTTTTCGTTCCTCCACAACTGTCTTTGGATATCCCCACTGTTCCGCATAAGAACGCTTGCCGAAGTAGTAACGCCGCGGACCGGTGACGAGCAGCGGTACGCGGTCCTTGCTGTCTATAAAAACGGCGTCCCGAGATGTCTCTTCTTGCGCCCACCAGGACATCGACCGTTCCGCCGATGTCACCCATGGTTCGGTAGGTGTACTCGCGTAGCCCAACAAGGCCAAAGCGTTCACAGGGACAAGCAGCAACACAATAATCACGACGACCTTCGCCCTGGAGCGGATCGTGTTTTGACGCAAGTACCATTCAACCAGTGTCCAGCTTCCAATAATAGCGAGGGGGTAGAACACCAAAAACGGCGGTTTTTCGATCGCGTTGTAACCGGGCAGAGGGATCAGATTGGACACGACAATTATAATTGCCGTTGAATACAGCAGGAAATGAGTCACCATCGAACGCTCATTCCACATGCGCGCGACCTGAAAAGCCGAAAGGATAATTACCAGCGCACACGTGATCAGGATACTGACAGACTTGTAGTACGACAGAACAACCGCCCCGCTGCCTGATTGTTTGAAATGCATGACCGAATGCAGGTACGGGCTGGCCAATATCAACCCTATAACGGCACAAACGGCCAAACTAGCTATATCTCTCATCGAAAAGTCGCGCACTCTCCGCCGAGCAAGAATCATTAAAAAGAACGCGCCTAACAATCCAGCGAACGTGACAAACCCAAACAAAGGGTGCATAGCGAACATGCCGAGGATCGAGACCAGAATCAGTGCAAGAATGGAGACTCGAGGCCGGGAGAGGTAGTGAACAACGCCGTACCAAAAAGCGCTCATGAATCCGAGAGCGAAAGAGAGTGCGGTGGCAACGATGAACTTGTTGATCATGTACCATGGGCTTCCATAGAAACTCAGAAACCTCGACACGGTATCGTGGCCGAACGGAACGAGCGAATATGTTCGCACCACTTCATCCCAACCGCGAGTCTCACCAATGAGCGCTCTTGCCAGCTTGAGGGGAAGAAACGCCCATATGAGACCGTTCATCGCAAGAACGACGCAGAGAACCGCCATCCAGCCGAAGGCGAAACGCTTTTTGACTTGTGTGGATAGAAGATATGCACCCAGGCCGAACGCCGCCAGCGCCTGCAAATTGAATAGCGGCATCACCACGACGGGCGCGAATCCGGTGGCCCGGCTGACCGCCAGAACCAGTACGTGGTAAAACCACATGTACTGAAGTTCTAGCCCGGCAAAGTAAGGGTCGTGCGGCGGTAGACCATACGTGTTGATTTCGTTGACCACGGCGGCGTGAAACCAAGCGTCCGACCAGAAACGCCACCACTCGCGGGTTAACGGCAAAAAACCCGCCAGCGCGCAAAACAAAACGATCGAACCCCCGAGTAAAGCCGAGCGTTTCGCGTCGAGCGACGAATCGACCGATAGTGGTCGGGAGGTAGCGGCCGCCAGTACCCCGAGTGCCGCGGCGAAGACGACGAGCGTCGTCGTTGTGGTGGCGACAGTCACGCCGGACAACATCATCAAGGCGGCAACGGTGCCGACGATCAGCGGGCTGGCGAGCAACGCCCACAACATCGCATCGAGAGCTTTTCCTCCCCGCTCTACGAACAGGTAACTCCCCAGGCCAGGGAGCAGCATCAGGCAGAGATAGGTGGCGATTTGCGACGTGGCGTTGTGCCACCCTGTGATCAGGGGAAGGACGCCGAGCGCCGCGAGAGCCAATACGGGTAGCAACACCGATCTGCGAGAAAAACTGGTGTTCATGTGCGAGAGTCCTGCGCCGGTTCGAACGTGGAGCATAATGCCCGTATTCTAAACGAGATGTGGTTTCGGGTACAAACCGAATCTACCGGCGCGGGCGGCGCTTCTTTTCCTCATCAGCTATCGACCAGTCTGGTCCCCTCGAAGTCCACTTGCGTGATGATGCTCTTGCAGGCGATTCCCACCTGCTTGAATGTTCTCACCATAGCATCTTCGATGAGGAATGGTTTGCTGCTCGCTTGATTGGTGATGGCAAAAAGGGTGGGGCCCGATCCTGAAATCGCCACACCGTCTGCTCCGGCTTTCAGGGCGTTCTCTTTGACGTCGTGAAATCCTTTGATCAACGGCGCGCGAACAGGTTCGATAACGATGTCGTTCAAGCTTCTGGCGAAGAGGTCGTAGTCGTTCCTCGCAAAGGCGGCGGAAATCAAACAGGAATTCGCCATATTGTGGACGAAGCTTTTTAGGGGGATAGTTTCCGGGAGAATATCCCTTGCCTCTTTGGTGAGGATGACGACATCCGGGGTGACCAAGACTATGGTCAGGTTGTCTATGTGGCCCACTTTGGTAACGTCGAGCGGGAGAACCGAGCGGGTCAACGTCGCACCGCCCAGAAGACAGGGCGCGGTATTGTCGGCGAAAAACCCGCCGGATACGTACTCCTCAGCCTTCGTCGCGGGAAGAATCAGATCTTCCTTCGAGAACTGCCCCTGGTAAAGATGGTTGGTGGCAAACGCAGCCGCGGCGGCCGAAGCGGCGCTCGAACCCAGCCCCGATCCCGAGGGTAGTCCCTTCTTGATTTTCAACTCGACACCGCCCTTTTCCCGGAGAAGGCTCAAGACTTCCCGGGCGGCGATACCGGCGGTGTTTTCGTTAGGATCCAGAGGAAGCTCGTGATGCGAGTCGATCGAGCTGATCACCACGCCGGTGTCGATCTTGCGCGCTTCGACGACGTCCCCCCAACCCGACACTGCCAGACCAAGGACGTCGAATCCGGGGCCGATATTGCCGATGGTTGCGGGAGAAAATACTTTGATCCATTCCATGCTTAGTACAGCTCCGTCAGATATGCCTTGAGCGAGTCATAATCGGTACCCAGCCGATCGACACCGCTTTCGCGAATCTCGTACTTGCGGAACGACTCGGGTGAATCGATCTCGATATCCAGAATATCCTCCAGGATTTCGCGAAACTTACCCGGATGCGCCGTTTCGAGACACACCGCTTGCGCCCGGCTCCCGCCCATTCGATATCGATCCAGGGCTTTCACGCCGACGGCGCCGTGGGGTTCTAGGCAAATCCCGTGCCGCGTGTAGGTGTCTTTTATCGTGGCGACAGTTTCCGTGTCGCTCACAGATGTGGAGTAGAGATGGCGCCGCATCCGGTCCACGTCCGGTTGCTTGTCGACGATTCCATCACTCGTCAGAATTCCGCCATAAAGATCGAAATAGCGCGCGAGATTGCTGGGATTTCCGACGTTCATCGCATTGGAGAGACAAACCCGTGACGGTTCGATTTTTTTGTAGACGCCCGTTTCGAGGAACACCGCGAACTCGTCGTTCTCGTTTACGGCGACGATGATTCTCTCAACCGGCAAGCCCATTCTTCTGGCGAACTCGCACCCCAATGAACTGCCGAAATTTCCCGACGGTACCGAAAAGACCAGCGGCGTAACATCGACTGCGACGTTGAGGTAGGCGTAGAAGTAGTAGACGATTTGCGGCAGAACTCTGCCGACGTTGATCGAGTTTGCAGACGTGAGGGCTAGTCCCGCGAGATCTGGGTCGGTGAAGGCTCGTTTGACGAGTTCTTGGCAGTCGTCGAACTTCCCGTCGACGGCGACGGCTCGGACGTTTTCGCCGATCGAGTCGAGTTGTTGCTTCTGACTGGGGCTCACCTCGCGCTCAGGGTAGAGAATCACGACTCGGAAACCATCGAGGTTCCTGTACGCCTCCCCAACGGCGCTCCCGGTGTCGCCGGAGGTGGCCACCAAAACGGTAGTCTCTCGGCTTTCCGTCTTCAGATGAGACATCACCCGCGCCATGAATCGGGCGGCAAAATCCTTGAAGGACGCGGTGGGTCCTCTGTCGAGACGTAAAAGAGAAGTTTGCTTATCTAGCGGTTCGATCGGAAGATCGAAATTAAAGGCGTCTTCGACAATTACCGTCAGGGATTCAGCGTCGATTTCGGGAAGGAGAAACTTGCCCAGTATTGCCCCCGCAATCTCGGCATAAGAGCCGCCACGTAGAGCGGCGAGCTCAGATTCAGATAGCCGGGGAATCCGGTCCGGCATGAACAATCCGCCGTCGGGTGCAAGGCCCATAAACAGCGCATCGCGGAAACTAACCGATGACGTAAAGCCCCCGGATTTTCGCGATCTGTTCGTACTGTGGTATAAAACCTGGCCTGTCACTTTACCAACTAAAGTAGTAATCGTGGCTAAGAAAGCTATAAAATCATGATTTTACGATATGTATTGTGCAAATCCAATTCAGAATGCCCGTATGCAAGAAAATTATGTCAATTCTCTCTCCAACAACGTCAGTCAGTGAAAAAGTCGAAGATATTCCCGAGCATGCTGCTGTCCGCTTTGTAGATTTCAGTGTACTTGCACTGAGTGCAGCTGACCGTTGAAAACTTTTTTGTTTGGACGTCGAATATCTTGGCGAAAAAGCCGCCTGTCGCCCGGAATTCGCTGATTTCGTACGTCGTATTTCCGCATTTTGCGCAACTGAATTTCAATGCTTCCATGTTTTTCCTTCCGTGGGAATTCTGAAGTGGCGGTCCTGGGGGCGCCGCCATTACGACCAAAAGAATACCACGCTTTACGGTTTTTATTCGACGGACAATTCTTCTCTTTTTAGGCTGTTAGCGGGTGGGGCTTTTAGTCGCTTTGATCCAAATCAGGTAACAGGGCACCCCCGCCAGAACAGTGATGATAGCGGCCGCCGACTCGAGGGGTCTGTTGATGTAAGCGACGATCATCAAAGCAAGCGTTATGGTGAGGAAAAAGAGCGGTACAAGCGGGTACCCCGGCACTCGTACCACGGAAGAATCTCCGATACCTCGCTTCCGCGCGATAAAAATCCCGGCCACCGCCAGCCATGGGAAGATCCCAAGAGCAAATCCGAGGTAAATCAGGAGCTGCTCGAATGATCCGACCAGTACCATAACGATCGCGATGGTCCCCTGAATCACAATGGACCTGCCCGGCACCCCGAATCGGGGGTGGATCTGGCGGGCGAATGGGAAAAACAGTTTGTCGCGCGCCATGGCAAAATACACCCTCGGTCCTATAATGATAAAAGCGCTCAATGACGAGAGCAGAGCCAGCGATATCATTATGCTGATCCCTTTTCCCATCCAGTCGCCGAACGCGCTCAGCGACGCTTTTTCGACAATTGCGATTACACCTTGAGCCTCGGAGAAAGAAAGTGTTCGGAAAACAAACAGGTTCACGGCCATATACAACACGATGACCGCGCTGGTCCCCGCGACTAGCGAAAATGGTAGTGCCCTTCGGGGATTTTTGAGTTCGCCAGCAATATACGCACTGGCATTCCACCCACTGTAGGCGAACATGACGAGCATCATGGCGGTGCCGATCGCGGGCCATCGAAAATCGCTGTTGTCACTTGCCATTACATTCTCCCAGTTCCCGCCACCCAAAAACAACCCCGCCAGCGCAAGGCCGAGTACGATGATAATCTTGAGCACCGTCAACGAATTTTGGACTCTCGTTCCCGTTTTGATCCCGCGGTAGTGTAAGAACGTGAACACCAGAATGATAGATATCGCAAACGCCTTTTTGACAACGAGAAGTTGCGTGGAGCTCAACGCGATTCGATCGCCATTTAACCCCGCAAAAAGATATTCGGAAAACCCGATCGCGGATGCGGCGACTGGTACTGAAAAGCCGACGATGAAGCTGGTCCATCCGGTCAGAAAACCCAGTGCGGGGTGGTAGAGCTTCTTGAGGTACACATACTCACCGCCGACCTCTGGCATCCGCGTAGCCAACTCGGCGTAGCAGAGAGAACCGGTAATTGCGATGAGCCCACCGACCGCCCAACATGCCAACACCCAGCCGGGTCCCGGCAGCATCCCCGCTATGATACCGGAGGTGGTGAATATCCCCGCACCGATAATATTGGCCACAACGATACTCGTCGCAGAACCAATTCCGATCTCTCGCTTAACGCCGGGATGTTCGAGCGGCGTTCGCTCGTTTGTGATCATACGGATTCATCCTCAATTATATATATAGCGTGCGATCAAACGATGCTCTATCCCGATCAATCTGTCCAGAACTCACTTGTTCGCACGATACCATTTGTTGTTGTAACAGGACGCCTGGGTCTAATATGATCGCCTCATGTGTGGTATCACAGGAATGCTTCAGTTGAATGAATCACAAGAGATCTCTTTGGAGACCTTGGAGCGGATGACCGCGTCGTTGCACCACCGGGGACCCGACGAGTCCGGCATCTACCTGGATGATTCCGCCGGCCTAGGCCACACGCGGCTCAGCATCATCGACCTCTCTACGGGCCAACAGCCTATGCATAACGGCGACGAATCCATGTGGATTGTGTACAACGGCGAGATCTTCAATTATATAGAATTGAAAGAGGGCCTAATCGAGAAGGGCCACAAATTTCACACCACTTCCGACACAGAGGTTCTTCTTCATCTCTACGAGGAAGAAGGTGAGCACTGCCTAAAACGCTTGAACGGCCAATTTGCCTTCGCCATTTGGAACGCAAGAAAACAGGAGCTTTTCTTAGCCCGGGACAGGATGGGCATCCGACCGCTCCACTATACCGTCCAAGGTGGCGCTTTCGTGTTCTCGTCGGAGATCAAGTCGATTTTTATGTTCGAGTCCGTCTCCCGCGCTATCGACCCCGTCGCCCTGGAGCAGATATTCACTTTCTGGACCACACTTCCCGGCAGGACGGCATTCGAAGAGATTAAAGAGTTGCCACCGGGGCACTACATGAAAGTCTCGCGCGGCAACTTAACCGTAAAAAGATATTGGAATATTCCCCTGTATTCGCCTGACGAATGCGTCGACCGGCCGCCCGAGGAGATCGCCGAAAACATTCAGCAGTTGCTCCTGGACGCGATTCGGATTCGACTGCGGGCGGACGTCCCCGTCGGTACTTACCTGAGCGGAGGCCTGGATTCATCCGGCATCACAGCGCTGGTGGTGAAGAACTTCGATAGCAAAGTCAGCACGTTCGGTATCCGCTTCGAGGAAGATGCCTTCGATGAAGGCAAGTACCAGGAAGATATGGTTTCGTTTCTCCAAGCGGACCACCACGAGATTTATGCCGATAACCAGTCGATCGGGGCCGCATTCTCGGATGTCGTATGGCACTGCGAAAAACCCGTGCTGCGGACCGCCCCCACGCCACTCTTTCTGTTGTCCCGCCTGGTGACGGACAACAACCTCAAAGTGGTACTCACCGGTGAGGGTGCCGACGAGGTGTTTGGCGGCTACAACATTTTCCGCGAAGTTAAAGTGAGGAAGTTCTGGTCGAAGGAGCCCGATTCCAAAACCCGTCCCGAACTGATCGGCAAACTTTACCCTTACATTTTCCAAAACCCGAGGTTGAAGCGGACGCTGCAAGCGTTTTTCGCCAAGGGACTCGACCAGCCGGACGATCCGTTGTTTTCCCACATGATTCGTTGGGGCAATACCAGTCGGACAAAGATGTTCTTTTCGAAAGATCTGCAGGAACGAATCGGCAATTACGCGGGCTACGACGAGGTCATTCGGATGCTTCCCGACTCGTACGAGCGTTGGGACTGCGTCGTAAAAGCGCAGTTCCTCGAAATGGCCGTGTTCATGAGTAACTACCTGCTCTCTTCACAAGGGGACCGGGTCGCCATGGCGCATTCACTCGAAATAAGGCTTCCGTTTCTCGATCCAAACGTCATGGAATATATGGGGCACGTACCGTCCAAGTGGAAGATTTTTGGCTTGGACGAAAAGTACGTTCTCAAGCGTGCGTTTAAAAACGTTCTTCCCGACAGTATTGCCAATCGGCCCAAACACCCCTATCGCGCGCCCATAAGCGAGAGCCTTCTCAATCAAGATTCTGCGGCTTGTACCATGGACATGTTGTCAGAAAAGGCGCTGGAGAATTCCGGCCTGTTCGATGCGGCAAAAGTTGGCAAGCTGGTAAAATTACTTCAAGGTCCTCGCGCGGGAAGCGAAGTCAACAACATGGCGCTGGTCGGTATCCTCTCCACCCAGCTGCTGCACAAGCGTTTCATCGACAACTTTCCAAAAGAACCTCCCGTATCGGTCCCACCGGATCTGGTCTTCGACCGCCGAAGCGCCGCGTCAGATTAAGCCGCTATCCAATTCGCATCCCGGCCGTCGCCGATCGCTCACTCTTGTTTGCGGTACTTCGCCCTGTGCTACCTGCCGTAGACTCCCTCGGCCGTAAAGTCGCCTCAGCCGCGCTTACTCCTGCCTGCGTATTTCGTACTTCGCCCTGTGCGACTTGCCGTAAACTTCCTCTGCCGTAAACCGGTTGTGCTTTCCACATAAGAGCCTCAAGTTGCTGGCCGTGTTCGGTCCGCCCCTGGCATACGGAATCGGATAGTGATCGAGTTGTA
>CBDVBX010000060.1:0-16525 GCA_965372335.1 uncultured bacterium
ATTGTTCGAAGTACGAAGGGTAAAGCACGTGTGTGCCGGTCGCAAGGAAATCCCTTGACCGGTCTCGCGGGCGGTCATAATCTCGCGTGGAACAAGCCCCGCCGTTGACCCGTCCACCACACATCAAGAGGAAAAGCGCCATGTCGCTCCGCGATGAACTGATCGATCACATTACAACCCATGCATTGAAAAAAGGCGAGTTCACACTCGCCTCCGGCAAGACCAGCGACTACTACATCAACGGCAAGCTCAGTACACTCGACGCGCGCGGCGCCTATCTCGTCGCCAGGACGTTTCTCGCCATGATCGGTGACGACGTTCCCGACGCTGTGGGGGGGTTGACCCTGGGGGCCGATCCCATTGTCGGCTCGATGCTCGCCCTCGCCGGATTGGAGGACCTCCATCTCAAAGGGTTTATAGTGCGGAAAGCGACCAAGGATCACGGCACCAAGTCGCTGGTGGAGGGTCCGCTGGCCGGCGACGAAAGAGTGGTGATAATAGAGGACGTCGTTACCACCGGCGGTTCGTCTCTCCAGGCCGTCACCGCCGTTGAGGAACTCGGTTGCAAGGTAACCCGTGTGCTGGCCGTGGTAGACCGGGAAGAGGGCGGGAAGGAGAACTTGTCCGCGAAGGGCTACCGACTCGAAAGCATTTTCACGGCCCGCGAGCTGCTCGCCTACCGATAACGCTGCTATGGGTGAAAATCGTCGATCCGGCTAGAGCACGTGTTCCATTCGACCGGCAACCCGCCCCAGGATGAATCCCGTCATCGGTATCGCGAACGCCGCGGCTGCGGCCAAGACGGCATCGCCGACCACCGGAATCCCGCCGACCAGAAAACTCAATCCCCCGATCAGGAACGCTAACACCAGCACCAGTAGCGCGGCGGTCGCGTACTCCTGCTCCATACGGAGCATCGCCTTGACGATCACCCATGGGTTCAAAAGATCCACGATGATACCCGCCGAATGCGTGATTCTGACAAACACGGCGGGCAGATACGCCAGCGCGATCACCGTCAGCGTCACACTCACGACGGGACTGCCGGCGACGTACCGAAAAGCCGACCCCTCCCCCTGCGACAGCACCATGGTCAGGCGACCGATGCCGTAAGCCACCAGGATGCACTCCGCCAACACCGCTGAACCCGCGAGAACCGGCAAGATGATCTCCCTTGCCGGATTGGCCAGCGCTGCGTTCCACAATGGCGATCGCTGAGAACCGGCCGCCGTTTGACGCGCCGTTTGCAGACACCACAGAAAAGCCAGCGGCCAGGCGAGGTAAGGCCCGAAGGGGACCAGGAACAGCACGAACAGCGCCGCGGCCGGCACCGCGATATACGATATGCCTCGGGCCAGTGGGAAAGAAATGATGTCGTACGGTTCGTCCCACGCCGGCGGGTCGCGGCGGAGAAACCGAAACTGTCTGCACTCTGACTTCGAGAATCGGCTCTGGACTTCCTGGGCTACGCGCGAGTTGAACGGCTTGAGTTCGAGCGCGTTTTGGAAGTGCTTCCGGGCGGCGTCTCGATCGCTCATGTCGGCCGCGACGCGCCCCGCTTGCACGTGTGCCTCGAACGCCTCTGGCTGCTCGTTGACGTACCGCAGCGCCTCCCGGTACTCCTCGGCGAGCGCTTCTCGTTCGGGGTCCTCCGGCTCTTCCTTTTTGGCAGGGGCGCGACCCACTCGATCTTTGAGAATCGATTTGAGATCCGTGTCGCCCGCCCGTACCCAGGCGTTTTTGTCGGGAAAAAAGATGCGCGTTTCAGATGTGAACTGCCCGGTTCGACACATCTTTTCGATGGCGTCCCAGGAAAACGGCTCTTCTTCCGTCTCGCCCTCCGGCCGTACGAAATACGTCGTTTCAGTCGATTTCATAAGTTCCAGACTCCTCGAAACACGTTAAAATAGCACGCTTTGTGCCAAAAAGCACAGTTTCGAGGCGGGAGACACGTCGATTCCCCACAAAAAAAGGGCCGGCCACCAGAATACATACAAAGAGGCCGGCCCAGAAATCCGGACCGGCCTTTTGCTCGAACAAGAGGAAAGGCGGAGGCGAATTATATCTAAATTAGTTCGTCTTGTCTTTTTCTGGCCTTGATTAATACGGCAAGACCCACCAGGCCGCTGGCCAGCAGTACCCACGTGGCGGGTTCAGGCGCCCCGTGCATCGTCATTTTGACGACGAGGTCATCGTAGCTTTGGTCGCTATGAGAACTGCCAGCGTAGATCCCCTCCCAGGCGAGCAGAAAGGTGCCAGGATTCGCCGTATCCTCGTAGAACAGCGCCTGTACCGCCCCTTCTCTGTTGAACGGGCTGAACGAATAGTATCGCTTCTGCCTCCACCACCTGTTCGGATCCGGCTTGGAAATGTAAAAGCCGTAATTCGTATTGTAAGAATCGGCTTTGAATTGGGCCGTTGCGCCGACTTCGGCGCCCTCGCCGAACATTTTCGTGTGCTTGTAATAGGTGCCCCACGACCTCTGCCGAGCTTCCAACACGCCGAAGCTCAGGTCCATCGCGCCCGACTTGCTGAGCAGTTGGAACTCCATGATTCCGTGGAGTTTGAAATTGAGGTCTGTTTGGTAGCTCGCGGCGTTGATATAGTCATACCCCATGCTGTTGAACAGCGACTGGAGTGACCCTCCGCCGGAGCCAGAAAACACCGATGCTTGGGCCTGGAACGCGCACAGTCCCAGAAAGCAAATGCTCAGCACCAAGATCTTACCCTTCATGGGTGTCTCCATTCTCCATCGGTCCCCTTGTCCAGAATGCAATTTAGCACTACGGTAATAGGCACATAGCATACCCAGAACTGTCGGTACAACGGAACGGTGCAGCTATAACCCGTTTCCGTTCAATGAGTTGCATTTGATCCTATTCCCTTATAACGGTTTTTTTAAGCCAAATCGTATTTCGGGTTTCCTGCCCCAAAGGCAGATCTACTGCAGGGGTTCCTGGGTTCTTTAACACGACCTTTATCAAGAAGTCGCTACGTGATTTATCACACCCAATCGCGCAAATTGGTTACAGCTAATCATGGCTACCATCGGGGGCCCCAGGCGATTCTGAAGGCAAGGCGGCCGCCCGATCGGGGCGGCCGCCTGGTGTCATGTCCTGAGCTGTGCGTGCCGAATAACGAAACGGCACAACTTTGAACGCTGGGATTATTCGCTCTGGCTCTTGAGTTCGATGGTGAGCCCCTGAGCCGGCATCTCTTGCTTGATCAACACGTGGGGAAATTCCTTGTGGCAATACAAGATCGAATCGCCGTCCGGAAGCTTGACCCTGACCTTGTACACCGCGAACGACCCCGCCGGCACCATCAGCTCCTCTTCGCCCAGAACCTCGATCTTGACGCTTTGGATCCCGCCCGATTGGCTGTCGAGCACTGGAAACTTGAACGTCTCGCCTGTCTTCAACGGTAATGTGGCAACCACCAGATCTATCGAACCGTCTAGGAGCGTGCCCCCAACCAATTCGATGTCCACATCCTTGGGCCCTTCCGGCATACCTTCGATCTTCCCTGTCACCCTGCCGCCCTCGAAAGCGTACGTGACCTTCATCTGTTGGGGTCCCGCCGCCATCGAGAACTCGTAACCGAGCGGCTCGAAGTTATTCGTGCCCACCCTCACGTTTTCGGTCATGCTGATCATGCCCACGATCTCCGACTTTGACTCGATCACGTCGTCGCCGACGCGTTTTACCTCCAAGTTGAGATCACCCAGGTTCATCTCCTGCATCACCACGGCGTATGTCGCCTCGCGGTCCTTGATCACCGACGTATCAAAGTCGTAATCGCTCGGTTGAACGGCCAATTCATCAAGCGACATCTCGTTGCCCTCGATGTCGTACAACGCCACGGACGCGATCGGCTCTACCTGGTCGATGACCTCGGTGGCGTCACCGACCAAGACCAGCGCCATCCGGTCAGGGTGCAGGTACGTGACCATGGCGTTCTGCACGTCCGGAACCTCGACCTTGGCGATCTCTTTTCGATAGCCCTCGAGGTATTCCTTGCCCAGACCGAGCAATTTGACCTGGCTGATCTGCCCCGCGATTTGGTTGGGCGTCTCGATGGTCGTTGGAAAGTTGCCAATCAGATAGGACTTCGCGTCGTCCAGCTCTTCCTGCTTTACAGGCTCTTCGATCATGTCGTCGAACATGACGAGCATTTCCGTCAGTGCGCTGTCGGTCACTTCGGTGCGCACGTTGGCCGTGGCGCGGAAATAACCGATGTCCACTGGTTTGGTGAAGTTGCTGTACGCCCCGTAGGTCCACCCCTTTTCCTCGCGGATATTGAGGAACAGACGCCCCGTGGCGCCGCCACCGAGAATTTTGTTGGCGACGGTGACGGACGCCCAATCGGGATTGTGCGGGCGAATACCGATGTGGCCCAAATACAAATTAGTCTGCACCGAACCCGGCCGGTGGTAGAGCGATATGTTCTTCGCCGTTCTCTCCGGTGGTTCGGGGTATACGACCTTATCCGGGTCACCCGGCTCCCATTCGCCGAAATGCTTCTCCACCGCTTTTTTTACGTCCTTGTGCTTGACGTCGCCCACGACGAACAGGACGGCGTTGTTCGGCACGTAGTTTTTCTTGTGGAATGCCGCCAGGTCATCCCGGGTAACGGCATCGACCGTCTCCACCGTCGGCGCACGGGCGTACGGATGATGGCCGTACACGACCGATTTGAAGTGACGGTCCGCCATCGCGTTGGGGTCGGAAAGTTCGAACTCGAGCGCCGTTCTCACACGTTTGCGTTCCTTTTCGAGTTCGTCCTCCGGAAAAGTGGGATTCAGTACGATGTCGGCGAGAAACTCGTACGCAACGTCCAGATAATCGGAGAGGATCGATACGCTGATGTAGGAAAAGTCATTCCCACTGCCCGCGCCGAAGTCACCGCCGTACGACTCAATCCATTCGGCCAGCTCGTCCGAGTTCCGGGTTTTGGTACCTTTGTTGAGCTGTGAGCCCACGTAATCGGCCAGCGACGATTTGCCCTCCGGGTCGAGCGTCGATCCAGCCCTGATGGCAAAATACATCGTGGCAACGGGCTGTTCGTGGTGCTCGACCACGACAACTTCAATACCGTTCTTGGTTTTGAACTCCTTCCACTTGGGAAAGGAGAGCTTTTTCATTTTCTCCGGCGGCGGCGGCTGTTCCTTGGCCAGCGGAACGCCGACAAACGACGCTAGTAGCGCGACCGTCAGAACGCTGACGAACACCGTCTTGAAAATCTTCATCTGTTCATTCCTCCTTAAACGCAGCGTTTTTCACTTGCAACCGTTGATGTAATCATATTTGTCATGAACTTTCCTTCGACGGCGGCGCCGCGATCACGACGGTCCGGTTTTCGACCTGTAGGTACTCGTTGGCGACGCGCTTGATGTCATCGGTCGTCACCGCCATGTACCGTTCGAGATCTATATTAATATCCGCCAGGTCGTCGTGAAAGAACGCGTAATGCTGGATAGCTTCGGCTTTTTGCATGCAGGTTTGACGGCCGGTAATGAACGATTTTTTGAACTGTATTTTGGCTTTTTTCAACTCGTCTTCGGTGATGCCGTCTTTCTGGACCTTTTCAATCTCTTCCTGCATGAGGTCCTCACACACTTGAATATCGACGCCGACGTTGGACGCTGTGATCAATCGGAACAAGCTCGGTCCCAAGCGGCTGTCGTGAAATCCGAACACACCGAACGCCGCCTCTTCGTCTTTGACGAGGCGCTTGTGCATCCGGCTGGATTCGCCGTCCACCATTATACTGTTCAGCAGCTGCAGAGCGGGTGTATCGGCATCGATGTGCGGAGGCGTCACGTATCCGACGAAAGCGGCAGGAACGTTGGCCTTGGGTGAATCGACGATCTGCCGGCGCTCGCCCTTGTTCATTTTTTCTTCGCCGGTGAGTTTCGGGATCGGGTCAGCACCGGGGATGTCGCCGAAGTACTCCTCGATCATCTTCATCGTCTTCTTCTGTTTGATGTCGCCGACGACGACAAGGACGGCGTTGCTCGGTTTGTAGTACTTGTCGAAGAATTCCTGTACGTCGGTCACCTCAGCGGCATCCAAATCGTCCATCCGGCCGATCACCGTGTGATTGTACGGCCACCAGTCGAAGTTGAGCGTGTCGGATACGAGAAATGCCTCACCGTAAGGCTGGTTGTCGATCCCCTGCCGCCGTTCCTCCTTGACCGTTTGCCGCTGGTTTTCGAATTTTTCGGCGGTGATGACCAGCGAACTCATCCGGTCGGCTTCCAGCCACAGACCAAGATTCAGACTGTTCGCCGGCAGCGTCTCGTAGTAATTGGTGCGGTCTTGTGTCGTCGAACCGTTCATCGAACCGCCGGCTTTGGAAACCAACTTGAAATGTTCGGTCTTATCGACGTTCTCCGATCCTTCGAACATCATATGTTCGAAAAGGTGTGCGAAACCGCTCCGGCCCACCTCCTCGTAACCACTGCCCACGTGGTACCAGACGTTTACAGCCACGATGGGGACGGAATGGTCCTCGGACAAGATGACGCGAAGACCGTTGTCCAGTTTGTATTCCTTGTACTCGATGTAACCGGCTTCTTTTTTGCCCGCCATACCGACGGACGCGACCAGACACACCAGCACGAATACCGCAATCAACCTTTTCATGATACCTCCCGAGGAAAAGTGGAAATACACCCGCGTAAATGACGTACTGAGTACGTTCTGATGGAATCGACTGTGTTGAAATTTGGGGACTGGGTAAGCTCCATTTGTACCTCAATTTGTCCCCCTGGTCAAGACACAGGGGGACAAATCCAGGCGGTCTAGGTAACTCAAGGGGTAATACGGCCAATTTTGATTGCGGTTGCCGTTTTTTTTTTCTAAAATGGGGTTTCTTCAAGGCAGTCACATTGAGTTGTAGCACCCACAGCGGATGACGATGTCGCAAACAGCACCTCCCCCCCACACCCACCGCACCACAAACCCCGACCCCGAATCGGCCGCTCAGGAAGGTCGCGAGGTGTTTTTCTGGTTCGAGGGGAAACGATTAAAGGGGCTGGCCGGCGAGTCCATTGCGAAAACATTGTTCCGCAATGGGATACGGACACTCTCGCACAGCGTCAAGTACGGCCGTGCGCGCGGCATCCACTGTGGGCGCGGCCGTTGCGTCATGTGCCACGTCGAAGTCGACGGCGAGACCGGGGTCAAGTCGTGCCTCACACCGCTGGCCGCTGGAATGGTAATCCGCCGGCAGGATTACCGACCTTTTTACGGCTCGTGGATAACCGGCGTTCTGGGACGCGTCCAACTGCCGGCCGGCTTTTACTATCGCATGTTCACCCGCCCCCGTGTCGTCCGCCGGGCCTTCGTCGACGCCATCCGCCGCATGGCCGGAGTGGGCAGAATTGACCATTCGTCCAACGCCTTGCACGAGACACCGCCCCCGAATCCATCGTTCGCCCGGTTGAAGCAAAGCTACGACGTCGTCGTTGTCGGAGCGGGTATTTCCGGGTTGGCCGCATCGCTTGGCGCCGCAGACGCCGGTGCCCAGGTGCTCCTGGTCGACGAGTATGCCGTCGCCGGCGGTCACTCGATCGGACGCGGCCTGGAGCCCGGCGGTGTTAGGGCCCGTGATGACCTGTTGGATGGGGTTCAACACGCTGCCGGTGTCGAAACGGCCACCGGCACCATTGCCCAGGGATTCTACCCCCCCGACCGGTTGCTGCTGGGACAGGTGCGCCACGGCGAATCGGGGGGTGGGCTCAAGACGGTGGCCGCAAAGGCGTTCGTGTTCGCGACCGGGGCGCAGGACCTGGTGCCGCTGTTCGAAAACAACGACCTCCCCGGCGTGTTTGGCGCCAGGGGACTGCGGCTGTTCCTGGAACGGGACGGACTGGTTCCGGGCCACAACGCTGTCGTCTACGGCGCCGCCGTCGATTCCGGCGTGCGCCAGACCGTGAACTTACTGCGGGAGTGGAACATCGCGATAGAAGCCATCGTCGTCGCCGACGCCGACGGTCCGGGCTTCCCTGACCCCACGCATGGGGCCACGCGCGAGGACACTCGTGGGGACACGATCGGGGACTCTCGTTTCCTCAGGCGCGAAGACGCGCGCTGGGAAACGAGCCTGTACACAGGCGCCAAACTGGTACGCGCGGAAGGTCGCGGGTGGATCTCTCGCGCCGTTTTCGAAACCGGCGCTTCGACCCCGCTGAGCGTCCCGTGCGATTTGATGTGCATCGCCGTCCCCGCTCAACCCGCCTTCGAACTGGCGCAACAAGCCGGCTTTCGATACGGCTTCTCCCCGGACAGCGCCGTGCGCGAAGACTTAGAGATCATGATGCCCGCCGTCGATGTTCTAGACGACGGATCCAACCCGCCGTGTTATCTGGTGGGAGAGGCGTCCGGGCGTTTCGATTGGAATTCAAAGATCGAACATGCCAGCAGCATGGGGGCGGAGGCCGCGAAGCGCGCCGTCTCGCCTTGACCGAACTGCGACGTTTTATGGAAGGTGCAATTTG
Organism: uncultured bacterium; assembly: GCA_965372335.1. Classification (GTDB taxonomy): domain Bacteria; phylum Krumholzibacteriota; class Krumholzibacteriia; order WVZY01; family JAKEHA01; genus CBDVBX01. The sequence continues at coordinate 8,504 of CBDVBX010000060.1, forward strand.
GCTAAAACGATTATATGCCATTGCGAAGACATTTCCCTGGACGACCTGTACTCGGCTCTGGAACAGGGGTACGGCGAAATCGAATCGCTCAAGCGCTTCACCGGAATCGGCACCGGCAAGTGCCAGGGAAAGTGCTGCATCGTCCAATCGCTGAGAGTGCTCAACAGCAAGAGCGGTGGTGTGGCGGCCGCGGCGGGCCTGGCGGCAGGTCCCGGCAGCCCGCTGGATGCGCCGGCCGAGGCCGATCCGTTGACACGGATTCATATCCCGACCATCAGACAACCCGTGGTTCCCCTCAGGATCGACGACATACGGCCGGCCGACGAACCGCCGCTCGACGAGTCGCCTGTGCCCGGTCGGAAAGCGGAAGAGTGAGGCGCCATGGCGACACGATCGGCTGACATCATCATTGTCGGAGGCGGCGTCAACGGCGTGGCGAGCGCTTACAACCTGGTCAAGCGCGGCATGTCGCGGGTGGTCGTACTGGAGAAGAGCTACCCCGGTGCCGGCGCGACTGGCCGCTGCGGCGGCGGCATTCGCCAACAGTGGGGGTTGGAAGAAAACGTCGTTCTCGCGCGCGAAAGTGTGCGGATTTTCGAGAACCTCTCCGCCGAATTAGGATTCAACATCTTCTTTCGCCAGGGCGGCTACCTGATGCTTGTCTACGACGAGCGCGAGTACAGTGTTGTCGAGAAGACCATACCGCTTCACAACTCGCTGGGGGTACCCACGCGGTTTCTCGACCGCCAAGCGATCGCCAAAACGGTTCCCGGCATCAATCTGGACGGCGTCCTCGGCGCCGCATTTTGTCCCACGGACGGGACGGCGTATCCGTACGCCGTACTCTGGGGATACGCCGAGGCGGCCCGCCGGCTCGGCGCAGAAGTGTACAACTACGCCGAGGCAAAGAGTGTCGAGCAACTTTCCAACGGAGTGTTCCGTGTCGAAACGGATTCTGTGACCTTCGAGGCGCCGAGGCTACTCAACGTCGCCGGGGCCCGCACCCGCGATGTCGCCAAAATGTTGGGAATAGACATCCCCACCACACCCTACCGGCACGAGATCGCCGTCACCGAGCCGCTCAGGTCGTTTCTCGAACCGATGGTGATCTCTCCCAAAAAGGGCTTCTATTTTTCGCAGAGCATGCGCGGCGAGGTCGTGGGCGGTATCAGCGGCGACGACGAGCCATCGTCCTATACGAGCAAGTCCTCTCCGGAATTCTTGTTCAAGTACGCCGCTGCCCTGCGCGAGGTATTTCCCAGCCTGGGAAACGCCCGCATCATCCGGCAGTGGGCAGGCTCGTACGACATGTCTCCGGACCACCGGCCGATCGTGGGATCGGTCGACGGTGTCGACGGCTACTATCACGCGTGCGGTTTCAGCGGCCACGGTTTTATGCTCTCGCCCATTGTCTCTCGGCTCCTCGCCGAGCTGATCATCACGGGCTCCACGTCTATTCCGATCGACGACCTCAACCTCCGGCGTTTCGAATCCGGCGAACTGACACGCGACCCCTACGTCGTGGGCTGACGAATGGCCTTCGCGCGGGACCGCAGCGGACTATCAACCGTCAGAACATCAGCTATTCATTTGACACAATTTCCGGTGTCGCGATATTCTGCAACCAGTCTGTTGTAACCCGTTGGAGTACCGTCTAGATAGGATCGCCGTGAAGGTCACGCTCTCTGACTCCCACAACTCGAGAAATTCGCCGGATCCGTTGTCCAACTACGATTCCAACCGGCGCGTGCGAAATGCCGCGTTTTTCGCCGGTGGTGCACTGCTGTATTGGGCGCTGGCATCTCTGGTATCGTATTTCGCCGGCGAAAATATCGTGCGTCTCACGCCTTTTTTTGTGGGGGCAGCAGGGTATTGTTTCGGTGCCGCCGCGGGCTCACTGGCCAGCCTGTCGGCGATTGTGATCCACACCGTGGTCCTAAACCGCGCCGGTTACGCCGGGCCATTGGCAGCATTCGAATTCAATCCCGCCGTTCACGTTGGAATCCTATTGATCGGACCTCTCATGGGGCAGTTGCATCGGGTCACTCGCCGCTTCCGGGCTGAGGTCCAGCTCCGCCGATCTGCCGAGATCGAACTGCGAGCGATCGATTTTCGCTACCGCCAAATCGCGGACAACGCCCGCGCGGGGGAGTACGACATCACAACGGCGAATCGAGTGACCGCGGCCGAAGACCGTATCCAGGCGACGGGCGAGCATCAGACAACCGAGCAGGAGCCGATCGAGATTGTCGAATCGGACTCGACACCCCAGGAAGCAGCCCCCGAACGTTCGCCGGAATCGGAGACCGTGTTGATCGCGGTCGTCGAGCCCACGGTGCAACGCCAGATCCGAGGTGCACTAGAAGATTTGGGGTATCGGACGTTGACGGTCGAAGACGGCGAAGCGGCGCTGGAGAAGTCTACCGATTACGATGGTCGTATCGAATTGTTGATCACCGACCTGGTGTTGCCACGTATGAATGGGCGCGAACTTGCCGCGGAAATGCGGTCGCGGAATCCAAGACTGAATGTGTTGTACATCTCGGGGTATATCGGAAGCGCCAGCGTGAGGGTGTCCGAACTGGGCCCCGCGACCAGTTTCCTGTCGAAGCCGTTCAGCGCCGACGCTCTGGAGCGCAAGGTTCGCTTGCTAATCGACGCTGCCGTGCCCGAACCGTCATCCCCCGCCGTTCACCCGGATCCTGGCGTCCACGACTCGGCAGTCCCCACGCTCGGGATGGACGATGACGGGGTTCATGTCCAGCTCGGCGATTAACTCGGAATCGCTCACCAACTGCGCCAGCCGCTGGATCGACTCGACGATAAATTCGATGTCGACGCGCACCTCACCACGCACCCCCTCCAGCAGCGGGTACGAATTGATCTCCTGGATCATTTGCCGCGCGTCCAGGTCGGTCACCGGCATGACGCGAAACGCGATATCGCGGATGATCTCCACGTACTTACCCCCCATCCCGAACATCAGCACCGGTCCGAATTTGTGGTCCTGCTTCACGCCCAGGATCACTTCCTTGCCCGGCCGCGCCATCTCCTGGACGAAATAACCGGTTACCTGTTGAAACAATCCCGCAGATCCGACGTTGGCCTCCATACGCTGGCGCGCTTCGAGGAGGTCTTCCTCGTCTTCGATATCGATCTCCACGCCCCCGATGTCCGACTTGTGGACGATCGATTCGCCCTCGACCTTGAGAACGAGCGGGTAGCCCACCTCTTTGGCGGCGGCGGCCAAGTCGCCGCCGAGGGGGACGACTGCGTGCCGGCACACGGGGAACCCGTAAGCGCGCAACACTGAATCGACCTCATCCGGTGACAGATATCCGCCACCGCTTTTGTGCTTCGCTTGCAGAATATCCAGTGCCGTTTTTTTGTCGACGTCGAACGTAATCACCTCGCCTGCCGGTATCGAGCGCCAGTTGTAGTGCCGGAGCATTGCCGCCGCTACCTCGGCGGCCGACTCCGGAAAGCGGTAGTAAGGAACCGCGTTTTCGACCGCTTGAGGCATCAAGTCGAAGTATTTCTCCTCCGCCATTAGCACGGCGAGCACCAGTTTGTCGTGCCGCCGTCCGACGTCGGTAATCGTCCGCATCACTTCCAGCGGCTCGATCATCAAAGGCGGGACGAAGATCGGTATGACAATATCCACGGCGGGGTCGCCTAGGACGATGTCCAGACAGTCGTGATATTCCCTGGGGCCTGCACCAGATATCATATCGACGGGGTTATTCACGCTCGCTTCGGCCGGCAGAATGGCCGCCAGACGGTCGCGGGTCTCTTGGCTCAGCTCGGCGATAGCCAACCCCTGCGACACCACGCAGTCCGCCGCCATGATCGCCGGCCCGCCGGCGTTGGTCACGATGGCCACACGGTCGCCCTTGGGCAGCGGCGCGTGGCTGAATCCCACTACCACGTCGATAAGACGCTCGATCGAAGAAACGCGGATTACGCCGCATTGACGAAGCACCGCGTCGGCAGCCACCTCCAGACCGGCGAGTGAGCCCGTGTGCGAGGATGCGGCTCGGGCGCCGGCTTCCGAAGTGCCCGACTTGACCGCCACGATCGGTTTGCTCTTGGTGATGCGCTTGGACAGCTCGGCGAATTTGGTCGGGTTGTCGAAAGACTCCAGGTACAGTCCGATCACGCCGGTGTGTTCGTCGTTCTCCCAGTACTGGAGCAGATCGATCGCGGAAACATCTGCTTTGTTGCCAACGCTGGCAAAATACGAAAAACCGAGGTTGAGTTTTTTCGCCGTCAGAATGATGGCCACACCCAGCGCCCCGCTCTGCGTCATAAACGCCAGACTGCCCCGCTTGGGCACTCCGGGGGCAAAGGTCGCGTTCATACTCACGTCGGGCGGTGAGGCGATCACGCCCATGCAGTTGGGACCGATCATGCGCATCCCGTACTTCTTGGCGATCGCGACGAGCTGTTTTTCGCGCTCGATGCCCTCGCCTCCGACCTCCTTGAAGCCGGCGGTGATAATGACCAGGCCTTTGACGCCCTTGCGGCCGCAGTCCTCTGCGGCCATCAAAACGTGCTCCTTGGGGACGACGACCACCGCCAGGTCGACGGGGTCGGGGATGCTCAGCACGGTGGGGTACGCCTTGGTGCTGTGAATGTACTCGTACCTCGGATTTACCGGGAAGATCATCCCGTTGAAACCGAAGCTGAATAAGTTGTTGATCATCTCCCGCCCGAGGCTGCCCGGGCGGACGGTCGCGCCGATGATGGCGATCGACTTAGGCTTGAAAATGGCGTCCAAAGATTCCACGTGACCTGCTCCTTAGCGTTCGCAGCGATAATGCCCGGCACCACCACCCTCCATCATACAATCGGCATACCCGCTTCGGCACTAAAAAAAGCCGCCTCCGTCGCGGGAAGCGGCCGAATGCACATTAGTTGGGAGCCCGGCTAGGCGCTGGACGAAAACTTGGCCTTTCGAATCCCTTCTAGGAGGTCCTTGACCTTTTCCTCGATCTCGTCTCGCACCCGACGAAACGTAGACAACGACCGCCCTATCGGGTCGTCGATGTCCCAGTCGATAATCTTGCCGCCGAAATCTTCCGGAAGATACGCCGAACCGGGAATACCGGTCATGCAAGCGGCGATGTCGATTTCGTCCAGGGGCACTTCGCCCAGGCCGTTGGACCGCTGACGTGAGATGTCGATGCCATTCTCTTCCATCATGAAGATCGCGTCTTCGCTCACCACGCCCGTCGGGTGAATGCCGGCGCTGTAAGTTTCGACAACGTCGTCCCCCATCTCGCGCGCGAATCCTTCCGCCATGGGCGAACGGCACATGTTGCCGATGCAAATGAAAAGCACCTTGGTCTTCTGGTCTGTCATTGAATCGTCCTTGCCCTTGAACTGTGTATCGACCGAAGTAACTTACTAACAAAGCACCTGGATTCACAAGTAAAGTTTGCATTAATTGCACGAATCGTGCCACTGAAAACCGGATTGGCAGCACACGGCTTCGCCGCCTACCGGCGGGCGTGCGCCGGCTTGACGCCTAAGTGGATAAACGAGATGCCGCCGGTGAGCTTCTGCCGCTCGAGGCCCTCCAACCCGGCGGCCGTCAGGTAGCCGTGCACATCCTCGTGGGACGCAAAGCTCTTGATCGAGGACGACAGGTATTCGTACGCCTCTTTCGAGCCGGATACGACCCGACCCGTCACGGGCAGGACGGTACCCAGGTAAAGACGATACGCTTGCAGAAACAACCCGCCGCGTGGCGGGAAGAACTCCAACACCAGCAGACGTCCGCCGGGTTTGAGAACGCGGGCCATTTCCCGCACACCCGCCTGGTAATCGGGGAGATTTCTAAGACCGAAAGCGATGGTGACGGCGTCGAAGGATTCGTCGCCAAACGGCATCTCGAGCGCGTCCGCTTCGATCAAATCGATTCGGGCGTCGAGCTGCAGCCGTCGCAGTTTTCCGCGCGCTACGTCCAGCATACCTGGCGAACGATCCAGACACACGATGCGGTTCGCCGGCGTGCGTTTGGCGAACTCGATCGCCACGTCCCCGGTGCCGGCGGCCACGTCCAATACCTTGGCCCCTTCACGCGCCATGGCTAGATCAACCAACGATCGGCGCCAGCCACGGTCGACGTTCAGACTCAAGACTCGATTGAGCAGGTCGTAGCGACGGGCGATTGCCGTGAACATCCGCGGTGTCTGGGTCTTGTCGACCATGCCAGAGCCCCGTCCCGATAATCAGCTAACGCCGGGCACTTACTTGAATCTGTAGATTTTTCCGACGTCGTAACCGCACAAGTAGAGCTCGCCCGCTTCGTCGACACCGAACGACGATATCGTGAAGCTCATGTAGAACAGCTCGACGTTCGACGTCACGGTTGTGCCGTCGTAATTCAATCCCCAAACGCGTCCCGAAATGTAATCGGCGTACACATAAACGCCAGCGAGAACCGGCACAGAATTGCCGCGATAAACGTGGCCACCCGTGACCGACCGGTCGCCGCTCAACTGATCGTACTCCCAGATCGGATCGATCAGGCCCTTAACGGTATCGCACACCGCCGATCGCTGTGCGGGATCGAACGGATGCGCCGCTTCGCGGCAATCCCACCCGTAGTTTCCCCCGATTTCGACGATGTCGATTTCCTCCCACGCGTTCTGGCCGACGTCGCCCACCCACAACCGGCCGGTGGCGTCGTCGAAACTGAATCGCCAGGGGTTGCGGAGTCCGTAGGCGAAGATCTCCGGCCGGTAGTTCTTGATATTGATGGCGAAGGGGTTGGTCGGCGGTATGCCGTAGTTCCCCATTCCTTGGGAGTCGACGTCGATGCGCAGTATAGAGCCGTGCAGCGTGGTCAGGTCCTGCGCGTTGTCGTTCAGGTCTCCCGATCCCCCCTCGTCACCGACGCCGACATATAGATAGCCGTCGGGGCCGAAGGCGATCTGCCCGCCGTTGTGGTTGGAGTATTCCTGTGTGATGTCGAGCAAGATAACTTCGCTGCCGTCGTCCGCGGCGTCGGGATCACCCGTTACCTGGAATCGCGACAGACGCGTTACATCTGTAGAGTTGGAGGAGTAATACACGAAGAAATACCCGTTGCTCTGGTAGCCGGGGTGAAACGCCAACCCGAGTAAACCTCTTTCGCCGCTCGAGACCACTCTGGACGCTATGTCGAGAAATGTTTTGGAGGTCGATATGGTGTCAACATTCGCGAATACCTTGATCCGTCCGTCCTGTTCGACGACAAACAATCGATCGGAGCCATCGCCGGCGTTCTGTAAGTCGACGGGTTGATCGAAAGTGAGTTTGGGAAACGCCATCTCCAACCCAAGAAGACCCGAGCCTTTGGGTCGTTCGACGGGATCGTCGTCGCCGCAGCTAATCAAAATCGCTAGTGTCAGTAACAGGGGCATCAAGCACTCCAAACCTTGCCGACAGTTCATTGTTCACCTCGACTGGGACTGGGTTATTGTCTCCAAACGATCGAGCAAACAGTCTAGAACTGCGTATCCACCTTGTAAATGGGATTTCCCCTCCAGCATGGCATCGGCGGACTGTAGGTATTGGTCCGCAACGATCTCGCTGCGGCAGTTTTCGATGAGGTCGGAGATGCCTCGTTCGGTCATCTCCAGGTGAAATTGAAGGCAGAGAACACGGTTATCGTACACGAACATCTGGTTGGCGCACGCCTCACTCGCCGCCAGGTGCACGGCGCGGTCAGGCAGATCGAACGTGTCGCCGTGCCAGTGGAACGCGGTAAACCGGTGCGGGATTGCGTTGGTTAGCGCATGGTCCCTCCCCTCAGCAGTGAGCATTACGGGGAACCAACCGATCTCCTTGAAGGCGTTCGGGTTTACTTTGGCCCCGAGTGCGTCGGCGACTAGCTGCGCGCCGAGACAAACGCCGACGACGACCTTTCCGCGCTCGATGGCGTTGGCAATCGCCCTTTTTTCCTGCTCCAGCCAGGAATGCGCCTGGTGGTCGTAGATGTTCATGGGCCCTCCCATGACGACCAGCCAGTCG